>QOPV01000001.1:0-44358 GCA_003331265.1 Cryomorphaceae bacterium
TTATATCGCCGAAAGTGCTATTTATATTTATTCCTTTAATAGTTTTAAATTGATTACTTAATATTTCTATAGTTTCAATTTTTTCATTGATATCGTGTTGTTGCTTTGGAATTAATGTAAGAAGGTGATCTTGTTTTTTATTAAAAATCAAGTATTTATCTTCTCCAGAGAACATATAATCACCTTCTCCAATTCTTTTTACTATCGAATCATTATAAAATAAAGAATCAAGTTCTTTTACAATTGTTTCAGAACTTATTTTTCCAACTTTCCCTTTTTTTATATAATAATCACTATTATCATTACAACCAAAAAAAGTTAAAACACAAATAAATAATATATATTTTTTCATCATTTAAAAACTTTATTAAAAGTACTAATTCCTTTTAAACCTTAATTAATTATATGATATATATTTGCTTTATGAATCATAAAGAAATTGACTCAAAATTAAACCAGGGTTTGCAATTGCCTATAATGGAATCTTTTTACACAATTCAAGGTGAAGGTTTTTATAAGGGTTCTGCCGCTTTTTTTATTAGAATAGCTGGATGTGATGTTGGGTGTCATTGGTGTGATGTAAAAGAAAGTTGGGATTCAGATCTTCATCCAATCTTTTCTATTGATCAAATAGTTGAAAATGCTAAAAAATATTCAAAAATAGTAGTTATAACTGGTGGAGAACCATTAATGTGGAACATGAACCCATTAACTAGGCTACTTAAACAACATAATATCAGAGTACATATTGAAACTTCAGGGTCAAATAAATTAACTGGTTATTGGGACTGGATTTGTTTGTCTCCAAAAAAAAGAAAAAACCCAATCAATGAAATTTATTCCAAAGCAGACGAATTGAAAATAATTATTTTTAATAAACATGATTTAAAATATGCAGAGGAACAAGCAAAAAAAGTTTCTAAAAAATGCATACTTTATTTACAACCCGAATGGGATAAAAGAGATGAAATGATGCCGATAATTGTAGAATATGTCATGAAGAATTCAAAATGGAAAATTTCATTACAGACCCATAAATATCTAAATATTCCTTAGTTAATTATATATAAGATATTTAGATCTCATCAATTTAAAATTTTCAACTCCACTTTTCCAACTTTGTTTTATTTCTTTTTCACTCAAGCCATCAATAATTTGTTCTTTAAGCATTTTGTTTCCGGCTAATTTATTAAAACCATCTTTAAAAAATGCCGATTTATTTTTAGATTTATTATATGCATCGATCAACCATTTTAAATTAATTCTACTTAAGTAAGGGCTTTCTCTTAAATCAATCCCATTACATATTTGATCAATATGTTTAGGATATTTTGCTCCAGACATAGATATGGGTTTGAAGCTAAAATCATTATTTTCCCAGTCTGGACTGCCTATTACCTGGAATTGCATATTAGTTCCTCTTCCAATACTAATAGGGGTCTGTTCAAAAAAACATAAGCTTGGATATAAGTTGATAGATTGTTTGTTTGGTAAGTTTGGAGATGGTTTTATTGGTAATTCATAAACCATTTTTCTATTATAATTTTTTATTGGTATTACTTTTATGTCTGAATAAATTTGGTTTTTTAGCCATCCCTCCTCATTAATCATTATACCAAACTCACCTATTGTCATTCCATAAACAACAGGGACAGGATGCATTCCTATAAAACTTTTGTATTTACTTTCTAATATAGGTCCGTCTACATAATGTCCATTAGGATTTGGTCTATCTAAAATGATTAATTTTTTATTGTTTTCACCAACAGCTTCCATCACATAGTGAAGTGTTGAAATATAGGTATAGAACCTAGCTCCAACATCTTGAATATCAAAAATAACAACATCAATATCCTTCATCTGATCTTTAGTTGGCTTTTTATTTGTTCCATGTAAAGATATAATAGGAATGCCAGTTTTTTGATCTATTCCATCTTCAACCTTTTCTCCTGCATCTGCCTCTCCTCTAAATCCATGCTCAGGTGAAAAAACTTTTTTTATTTTAATATTTAATTTTAATAATGAGTCAATAAGGTGAATGGATTTTGTATTTGATTTTATTTTAGAAGACAGATTAGCAACCACAGCAACATTTAATCCTTCAATATGATTTAAAAATAATTCTGTTCTATTAGCTCCTACAATTAATTTATTGTTGCTTTGTGAAAAAGATAAATAGCTAAAGGTCATTAAAATCAAAAAAAAGCTAATTTTGAGTTTAATTATATTAAGTTTCATTTGTTATGAGATTTGAATCATTTATAGCATCTCGAATCATCAGGTCAAAGCCTTATAAAAATACTATATCCGCACCAATAATAAAAATATCTATTTTATCAATTACTATGGGATTGGTTATGATGATAGTTTCAATATCTTCCGGCGTAGGACTTCAAAAAACTATTCAAAATAAAATATCCTCATTTTTTGGACATATTACAATTTCAAACTTTCAAAACAACTTATCTCAATCATCATTAAAACCAATTTCAATTAATCAAGAATTTTATAACGATAATAAAAATGAAGAAATTTTACATATACAAACTGTTGCTTACAAATCTGCTGTTATAACAACAGAATCAACTTTTGAAGGAGTTGTTTTTAAAGGAATCAACATAGATTTTAATTCGTTAGAATTTGCTAATTATTTAATAGACGGAGAGTTACCTTCATTCGAAGATAAAGTTAATAATGAGGTAATTATCTCAGAATATTTATCTAAAAGATTATCAATAAAAATAGGAGAAAGATTTAGAACTAGTTTTTTCAAAGCAGGATCTTCTATTCCAAATGAAAGAAATTTTAAAGTAGTTGGAATTTTTAAGTCTGGATTAATTGAATTTGATCAAATTTATTTCTTAGGGGATATACGTCATATTCAACTCATGAACAATTGGAAATTAAATCAAATAGGAAGTTTTGAAATATTTATTAAAAACTTTGATGAGGTTTCCAATGTTTCAGATAACTTATATAAAAACACACCCTCAGATCTAGATGTTATTAGCGTTAAAGATAAATTTACAGACATATTTAATTGGATTGCATTATTTGACATGAATATATTAGTGATAATAATAATTATGATTTTGGTTGGTGGAATAAATATGATTACAGCATTATTAGTTACTGTTTTAGAAAAGACTCAACTAATAGGAATTTTAAAAGTTTTGGGATCCAGTCAAAATTCTATTAGATATATTTTCCTTTCAAATGGTTTTTATTTAATTAGCCTTGGCCTTTTTTTTGGAAATTTAATCGGATTAGGACTTATTTTATTTCAAAAATTAACTGGTTTCATAAAATTAAATCCGGAAACTTATTATGTTTCAGAGGTTCCTTTAGATTTAAATTTAATTACGATTATTTTATTAAATATAGGAGTGATGTTTTTCTGTTTACTAATGTTAATAGTACCCTCATATATAATTGGAAGAATTTCGCCGACAGAGTCACTAAAAATTAATTAATAAATATTCAAGTATATTCAATTTTAAAAACCTTAAAGCTTAAATTTGTAATATTAATATTCTAAATGAAATATTCAAATAACATATTAGAAACAATTGGAAATACTCCTCTAATTAAATTAAATAAAATTACGGCTGATTTAGACGCTCTAGTCCTTGCAAAAGTAGAATATTTTAATCCAGGTAATTCTGTAAAAGATAGGATGGCTCTAAAAATGATTGAGGACGCTGAAAATGATGGTAGATTAAAGCCAGGAGGAACAATTGTTGAGGGAACCTCGGGCAATACCGGAATGGGTTTAGCCTTAGCAGCAATAGTAAAGGGTTATAAACTTATATGTGTTTCAACTGATAAACAATCCAAAGAAAAATTTGATGTCCTCAAAGCAGTTGGTGCTAAAGTTGTTGTTTGCCCTACCAATGTTAAACCCGAAGATCCAAGGTCTTATTATTCAACTTCTAAAAGGATAGGAGAAGAAACTCCTAATGCTTGGTATGTAAATCAATATGATAATCCCTCCAATACTGTAGCTCACTATGAATCTACTGGTCCTGAAATATGGTCTCAAACCAACGGTAAAATAACTCACTTTGTAGTCGGAGTTGGAACAGGAGGAACCATTTCCGGGGTCGCAAAATTTTTAAAAGAAAAAAATCCAGATATTAAGGTGTGGGGAATAGACACTTATGGTTCTGTATTTAAAAAATACCATGAGACTGGTATTTTTGATGAAAATGAAATTTACCCTTATATAACAGAGGGAATAGGTGAAGATATTTTACCTAAAAATGTAGATTTTAGTTTAATTGATGCTTTCGAAAAAGTAACAGATGAAGATGCAGCAATATACACTAGAAAGTTGGCTAAAGAAGAAGGTATTTTTGCTGGAAATTCCTGTGGTGCAGCTGTCAAGGGACTTTTACAATTAAAAAAACATTTTAATAAAAATGATGTTGTGGTAGTTTTGCTTCATGATTCGGGAAGTCGTTATATTGGTAAAATATATAATGATGATTGGATGAATGAACAAGGTTTTAAAACAGAATAATTTTTATGAAAGATTATTTTCTTAATCATCCCACCAATAAATTAGATAAAAACTCTACAAATCAAATTTTAAAAACAAGTAAATCAATATTTTTTCATAAATCATTTTATGAGTATAAAAAATCTCCTTTAATTGAATTATCAGTTCTAGCTAAAGATCTTAACATAACAAGCTTATATGTTAAAGATGAATCTTTTAGATTTGGATTAAATGCTTTTAAAGTTTTAGGAGCTTCATATGCGGTTAGTCAAATTTTAAAAAAAAATCCAAATGTATCGGTGTTTTGTACTGCAACAGATGGAAATCATGGTAGAGCATTAGCTTGGTCTGCTGAAAAGTACAATAAAAAATGTATTGTATTTGTTCCAAAAGATACTTCAGAGTTAAGAATTAAAGCAATTTCAAATCATGGAGCAAAAGTTGAGATGTTAGATTTGAATTATGAAGAAACTTGTAAATATGCTTATAATATTTCCTTAAAAATGAATTGGGAGCTAGTTCAAGATGCTTCATGGGATAATTATAAAATTATTCCAGCTTATATAATGTCTGGTTATTTATCACATTTTATTGAAATGGAGAACCAAATAAATAGTTTAATAAAACCAGATTTTGATATTCTTTTTTTACAATGTGGAGTTGGCTCATGGGCTGCATCCGCTATATGGTATTATTTGAACCGATATGGATCATATAAACCTAAAATTGTTTTAGTTGAACCAACGGAATCTTGTGGAGTTTTTGATTCATTTATAAAAGGTAAAAGAACCTCTCCCTCTGGAAATTTAAAAACAATAATGGCTGGTTTGAATTGTGGAATTCCATCAAAATCTGCTTGGAATATTATAAAAAATGGATGTGATGGTGTTATCAAAATATCAGATAATGAGGTCAAAGCTTCTATGAGATTGTTTTATAATTCTAATATTGGGGACTCAAAAATCATTTCGGGAGAATCTGGAGCTGCTGGATTAGCTGGGTTATTAAAATGTTTAAATGACAGTAAATTAGAAGGATTAAATAAACACATTGGCTTAAATAAAAACTCAAGAGTTTTAGTTTTCAACACTGAGGGAGACACTGATAGGGATAGTTTTTCAAAAATAGTTGAAAAATAAAATTCAAAAAGTATCTTTTGGAAATACCACAATACTTTCCTGATTGTTATTTCCAACACTAGATAATCCAAATAAATAATTGTCTATTACAATTCCTTTTAAAGTATGACTATCTACATTACCAACATACTTACTATTATTCCAATATGGAGAAGTTGTTTCTCTCCAATAAATTTTATAACCTTTGATATTTAAATCTTCTAATTTTTTCCATCTTAAAGTTGTAGATGGTTTAACTGCTCCTCTGATTTTTACATTTTTTGGTTCTGGTGGACTCCAGCCTAAACTTGCTAAATTAATTGCGTTTACAGCTGTAAGTTTTTTAGCGTAATTAAAATTTACACCTGAAATTATATCTCCATAACTAATACCATTTTCAAATCTAATATCTTGGTGTTGTCTATTATAATTTTCATGAGCTTCCATTATTCTGACGCCAGCATAACCTAAATCATTAAATGGTTTATGATGTCCTCCTCTTCCAAATCTATCTAGCCTGTAAATTAGCATAGGATTCATCATGGGCATAAATTTTAAAACATTTTTATGAATATATCTGGCTAATTGTCTTGAGTTTCCATCAATTTCACCTCCATAAAATCTTCTTCTCCTAGCAGAAACTTCAGTTTCGTTTCCAGGTGTTGCCTCGGAAAAAATCCTAAAACTTCTATTATCAATTATACCATCAACACCTTCAATATTACCAATCATATCGTTATTTAAAACTCCAATAATTTCCCAGTCATTTTTTTTGACATAATTAGCAAATCCTGCTCCCCCATATAAACCTTGTTCTTCACCAGATAAACCGGCGTATATGATGCTATTGTCAAATTCATAGTTACTTAAAACTTTTGCTGCTTCAATTACACCAGCCATTCCAGAAGCATTATCATTAGCACCTGGAGATAATGAAGTGAAATCGTTAGGATCACTAACTCTACTATCGATATCACCACTCATAATTACGTATCTATTTGGATATTTTTTTCCTCTTTGAATAGCTATTACATTATTTATCCAAACATCATTTACTAATCTTCTTTTGTTTTTCTTAAAGAAGTTTTTTTGATCAAAAACCTCAAGACAATTATTGCAATTTTTAGAAATTTTTTCAAAACTTTTCTTAATCCATCTTCTTGCTGCACCAATGCCAGTTTTAATTGAGACCGTATCACTGAGTGTGTGCCTAGTTCCAAATGAAACCAGTTTTATTATGTTGTTTTCTATTCTTTTTTCTGATACTTTTTCAATAATATCATAAAAATCTTTATCGTTTTGTGAGAAGCACAGGGTAGTGATAAAAAAAATAGGTATGAATTTTAAATATTTCATACCTAAATTTAATCTAAAAAAAATAAAATTGTTAAAAACAATATTGATTTTCTTCCTTTAACTTTTCAGCGATTTGATTTTTTAGTCCAATGATGTTTGGGAATTCATAATATTTTGTAAATCTTTTAAGCCCCATTAATAAACCTTTTTGTTCATCTCCAGATGAAAATGATATTATCACTTCTTTTCCTTTCGTTTGTATAATATCAACAGCTTTGTATAGATATAATTGTGTCATAGCAATTTGTTCTGATTGATTTTCCTTTCCAAACCTATTACAATTTTTTTCAGTTCTTAATAGAGCAGATTCAGACATGTATATTTCAATTAAAATATCCGAAACACCCATTAGCATCAGTTGATGTTCTTCTAACTTATCTCCAAACTTTTTTATTCCAGCACCTGCCAACATTAAAAACACTTTTTTGAGATTTTTTAAGATTAATTTTTCTTGGGCAAAAAGTTCAGTTAAGTCTGGAACATCAAAAGAAGGAATACCCATTAGCTCATCACTTACAGCTGTGGCTGGATTGATAAAATCAATGTGTCCTTTCATTGCTTTTTTAATCAACATTCCGACACTTAACATTCGGTTTATTTCATTTGTTCCCTCATAAATTCTTCCGATTCTACAATCTCTCCACGCTCCTTCCATTGGAGTATCTGCAGAAAACCCCATTCCACCAAATACTTGAATTCCATCATCAGCTATGTTTTGCATATCTTCACTAACTGCTACTTTTAAAATAGAACATTCAATTACATATTCTTCAACTCCTTTAAGTTCTGATTCTTGAAAACTATTTCCATTTTCATGTCTTATTTTTATTCGGTCTTCAATATTTTTTGCTGCTCTGTAGCAAGCTGATTCTCCAACGTAAGTATCAGTCGTCATATTGGCAATTTTTTCTTTAATAGCTTCAAAATCTATAATTTTGGTTTTGAATTGAATCCTTTCATTAGCATACTGAATTGCATTTGTTGTTACTCTTTTTTGCGCATCTAGACATGCTACTGCTAATTTGATTCTGCCAACATTTAAAGAATTCATAGCTATTTTAAATCCACTACCTCTTTTGGATAGCATATTTTCAACTGGAACTTTAGTTTCATTAAAAAAGACTTGTCTAGTTGAGGATGAATGAATTCCTAATTTTTTTTCTTCCTGACCCAATGTTATTCCGTTATTAGGTTCATGAGGAACTATAAATCCTGTTATATTTTTGTCATCTTCAATCCTAGCAAAAACAATGAATAATTTTGCAAAACCGGCATTTGATATCCACATTTTTTGACCCGTAATTTTATAATGTGAACCATCTTTTGAAATAACAGCTTTTGTTTTTCCGCTATTTGCATCAGACCCAGCAGATGGTTCGGTTAGACAATAAGATCCGAAGATTTCTCCACTTGCAAGCTTTGGAACATATTTTTTATTTTGTTCTTCATTCCCATACAAAACTATCGGCATTGTTCCAATTCCTGTATGTGCTCCAAATGCTGTTGATAAAGAACCAGATGCACCAGAAATTGCTTCACAAACTAGCATAGTAGAAACAAAACCCATTCCCATTCCACCATATTTTTGAGGAACTGCGATACCTAAAAATCCTAGATCACCAGCTTTTTTCATAGTATCCTCAGTTAATTGGTAGTCTTTATTTTCAAATCTTTCTCTGTGAGGAACAACCTCTTTTTCAATAAAATCTTTAACGGCTTGTTTCATCATCAATTGTTCTTCGCTAAAGTCTTCGGGTGTAAATATATCTTTTGAATTAGTTTCTTTGATAATAAACTCCCCGCCTCTTGTAATATTGTCTAATTTTATTTCCATTATATAAATTATTTTAAAAATTCAAAAATTCCCGCAGCTCCTTGACCTGCGCCAACACACATTGTAACCATTCCGTATTTAGATTTCCTATCTCTCATTTCGCTAAACAATTGAACTGATAATTTAGCTCCCGAACAACCTAATGGGTGTCCAAGCGCTATAGCTCCACCGTTTACATTTATTATTTCTTGATTTAAATCAAGCTCTCTAATTACCGCTAATGACTGAGAAGAAAAAGCTTCATTTAGTTCAATTAAATCAATATTATCAATTTTCATATCAGCTTGTTTCAAAACTTTTGGAATAGCTTTAACAGGTCCAATTCCCATTATTTTAGGAGGAACACCTGCAACAGCATAATTTACTAATCTAGCAATAGGTTCGATGTTTAATTCTTTAACCATTTTCTCACTCATTATTAAAAGAAAAGCAGCTCCGTCGCTCATTTGAGATGAGTTACCTGCAGTTACACTTCCTTTCATTTTAAAAACTGGCCTCAACTTATTTAATACCTTTAGATTAGTATCTTTTCTTGGTCCCTCATCCGTATCTACAACATATTCTCTTGAAGATTTCTTACCATGTTGGTCGATGAAAGTTTCCTCAACTTTTATAGGAACTATTTGAGACTTAAACTTACCGTTGGAAATAGCATTTACAGCTTTTAGGTGAGAATTTAATGCAAATTCATCTTGATCATCTCTACTTACTTTGTATTGATCTGCTACTTGCTCAGCTGTGAGTCCCATACCCCAATAATAATCTTCCTTGCCTTGTTTAGCAATTCCATAATCAGGGACTGTTTTATAACCCCCCATGGGGATAAAACTCATGCTTTCAACACCTCCAGCAATTATACATTCTGCCATTCCAGATTTTATTTTAGCGGAAGCCATTGCTATGGTTTCAAGTCCTGATGCACAGTATCTGTTGACAGTAACACCTGGAACATCTTCAACTTTTAAACCCATTAAAGAAATTACTCTGGCGATATTTAATCCTTGCTCAGCCTCAGGTGTGGCATTACCAACTATAACATCATCAATTTTAGTTTTGTCAAGATTCGGAACTTCACTTATCATATGATTTATTGTTTCTGATGCAAGTTCATCAGGTCTTTTAAATCTAAATAAGCCTTTTGGAGCTTTTCCAACAGCTGTTCTGTAGGCTTTAACTATATATGCTTCTTTCATAATTTAATTTCTTAGAGGTTTTCCTGTTTTTAATATATGTTGAATTCTTTCTAATGTTTTTCTTTCACCGCATAATGAAAGAAATGCTTCTCTCTCTAAATCAAGTAGGTATTGTTCACTAACCATAGTAGATTCAGACAAATCACCTCCAGCCATTACATAAGCTAGCTTATTTGCAATTTTTTGATCATGCTCAGAAATGTATTTTCCAGCTTTCATGGAATTTGTACCTACTAAAAACATTCCTAACGCTTGCTTTCCTAAAACTTTTATGTTTTTTTCTCTTAACGGAGGCAAATATCCAGAATCTGATAATAGAATAGCATGTTTTTTAGCAATAGAAATTTGGTGATTTTTATTCATAATCACCGAATCTTTATTAAAATTAAGAACTCCTAAATCATATGCTTCGCATGCAGATGTTGAGGTTTTAGCCATACCAATGTTCAAGAAATATTCTTGAAGAACATTTACTTCAACATCATTTTTACTAAATTTTTCTGATGCTCTTAAAGTCATTTCTTTGCAACCTCCACCTCCGGGAATAAGACCAGCGCCAACTTCAACAAGTCCCATATAAGTTTCAGCATAAACAACAGATTTATCGCAATGCATTGTCAATTCACACCCCCCACCTAAAGTTAATCCATGTGGGGCAGCTATTGTTGGAATATTACTGTATCTGAGTTTCATCATACTATCCTGAAAAAACTTGATAGCAAGATTAATTTCGTCATATTCTTGTTCGGCAGCGGCCATAAAAATAGCACCTAAATTTGCACCTGCTGAAAAATGTGAACCTTCATTACCAATTACCATTCCCTTATAGTTCTTTTCAGCTAAGTCAACCGCTTTGTTTATACCCATTAAAACTCCTTGTCCAAGGGTGTTCATTTTAGTTCTAAATTCTAAATTTATTATCTCATCTCCTAAATCTTTAATAACAGAATCAGAATTTTCCCAAACAATTGAGCTTTTATTTAAATTATTGAGAATAATTAAAGAATCTTGACCTGGTACCACAACAAAAGTTTTAGATTTAAAGTCATAGTAATTGACTTTACCATTTTCTATATTGTAGAAGTTATTTATATTGTTGTTTAACATTTCAGAAATCCATGGAGCAGCTTTGTGTCCCAAAGCTTCCATTATTTCAACACCTTTTTTAATACCAATTGAATCCCAAATTTGAAAGGGTCCATTTTTCCATCCAAAACCTGCTCTAAGTGCATCGTCTATTCTGTAAAGCTCATCTGAAATTTCAGGAATTCTATTTTGAATATAAGAAAACATGGTTCCAAAATTGAATCTATAAAATTCGCTAGCTTTATCTGTGCCTTCGATTAAAACTGGAAATCTATCAAGTACATTAGTGATCTTTCTGGCTTTGCTGATAGTTTCGAAAGAAACTTTTTTTAAAGGAGAATACTCAAGAGTTTTTAAATCTAACGACAATATTGTTGATTTTCCTTTATCATCTTTGATTCTTTTATAAAATCCACCATCAGTTTTTGAGCCTAACCAATTTTTTTCTAGCATTTTATATATATATTCAGGTAATTTAAATGTTTCCCTAAATTCATCATTAGGACAATTATCATAGATACCAGTAGCTACATTTACAGTCGTGTCTAAACCAACAATATCACTAGTTCTGAATGTTGCTGATTTTGGACTTCCAATTATGGGTCCAGTTAATTTATCTATTTCTTCAATACTTAAATTTAATTTTTCAACATTGTTTAAAATATTTACCATTCCAAACGTACCAATTCTATTTCCAATAAATCCAGGTGTATCTTTAGCTAATACGGAATCTTTCCCTAAAAATCTTTCCCCAAAATCATTTAAAAAATCAATAATATTTGGATCACAGTCTGGACCAGGAATGATTTCAAATAACTTTAAATATCTTGGTGGATTAAAAAAATGAGTTACAGCAAAATTCTTTCTAAAATCCTCAGATCTGCCTTCGTTCATTTGTTTGATTGGGATTCCTGAGGTGTTTGAAGTGATAAGTGTTCCAGGAGATCTAAATTTTTCAATTTGTTCAAATACGATTTGTTTAATGTTTAATTTTTCTGTCACAACCTCAATAATCCAATCTACATTACTTATTTTTTTTAAATCATCCGTTAAATTTCCTAACTCAACTCTTTTTGAGAAGTTTTTATGATATAAAGGCGCAGGTTTTGATTTAATACATCTTTGAAACATTTCATTAACAATTCTATTTTTAACTTTTTTATCCTCTAAAGACAATCCTAGTTTTTCTTCATTTTCATTTAGCTTGGTAGGGGATATGTCAAGTAGAAGAACTTCAACACCTATGTTAGCAAAATGACATGCAATTCCAGATCCCATTACTCCAGAACCAATTACTGCAACTTTATTTATTTTTCTGTTCATTTTTTATTTTTTTCATATTATTTTAATAAACTTCTAGCTATAATTATTTTTTGAATTTCTGAAGTTCCCTCATATATTTGAGTAATTTTAGCATCTCTCATTAATCTTTCTACATGATATTCTTTGACAAATCCATATCCACCATGTATTTGAACAGCTTCAACAGTATGTTTCATCGCAATTTCAGAGGAAAATAGTTTAGCCATTGAGCTAGATAATCCATATGGTTTATTATTGTCTTTTTCATATGCACTTTTATAGATTAATAATCTTGCAGCTTCAATATCAGTTGCCATATCTGCTAGTTTGAAAGAAATTGCTTGATGCTGACTAATCGACTTGCCAAAAGTTTTTCTTAATTTGGAATATTCTAAGGAGAGCTCGTATGCTCCTTCGCAAATTCCTAAAGCTTGAGATGCTATTCCAATTCGACCACCCTCAAGAGTTTTCATTGCATATTTAAATCCAAATCCCTCTGGACCTAAACGATTTTCTTTAGGCACTAAAACATCTTGAAACATTACTGATACTGTATCAGATGATCTGATACCTAATTTATCTTCTTTAATTCCAGTAGTTAATCCTTTTGACTCAGCATCAACAATGAAAGCATTAATTCCTTTGTATCCTTTTTCTGGATTTGTTTGAGCAATTACTACATAAAGGCTCGCTTTTTCACCATTGGTAATCCAGTTCTTTGTACCATTAATTAAATAGTAATCTCCTTTTTTTTTAGCAATAGTTTTTTGTTGTGTGGCATCAGAACCTGATTCTGGTTCAGAAAGACAGAACGCTCCAATTTTATCTCCGGAAGCTAATGGTCTTAAATATTTATTTTTTTGATTTTCAGTACCATATTCTTCAATACCCCAACACGCTAAAGAGTTATGAGCCGAAAGAATTACAGAACACGAATTATCAATTTTAGAAATTTCTTCAACTGCTAGTAAGTATGAAATTGTATCCATTCCACCTCCACCATATTTTTCAGAAACAGTCATTCCTAAAAAACCTAATTCTGACATTCTTTTTACTCCTTGGTAAGGATATGCAGAATTCGAATCACGATCAACGACCCCAGATTTTAACTCGTTTTGAGCAAAATCTCGGGCCGCTTTCTGTATTAGCAGATGTTCTTCGCTTAATTCAAAATTCATTTTATCAAAAATTAAATATTTTATTTTTTTTAATTAGATCATTTATTTTTTCGATTACTAAATGAAAATCATTGATTGCCTCAATACCTACTTCATTTTCAATAGCTAGATTAAACTTTTTAACAGCAATTTTTGAAGCATCTCTATTAATTTTACCCAGCTCAGTCAAATAAATTAAAACACCTCTTCCATCACTTGGATTAGGTTTTCTGAGAATCAATTGTTTTTCTTCCATTGATTTTAGAGTTCGAGATAGACTAGTAGCCTCCATACCCATTTTAGGACCTAATGATGTTGATGGAGTTCCTTTTTTAGGATCAATACTCAGAAGAGCAAAACCAACAGCCATAGTTGAGTTATACTTAGCAGCTTCTTCACTATACATTTTCGCTATACTTTGCCATGTAGACCTCAAAACGTGATCGATAGTTTTTTTTTGCATTTAAAAATATTATATCCAAATGTAAATAAATTTACTATGCGCGCACAGTAAATAGTTAAATTTTTTTAACTATTTTTTTCTAACCAGGTTTTAGCATTTTCAAAGGCCATGATCCAAGGAGAAACTTCGTCTTTTCTATTTTTAGGGTAAAAAGGCCAGTTCCATTGAAAAGTAGACCTTTCTAAATGTGGCATCATTGCAATATGTCTTCCATCTTCATTACTTAAAATAGCAGTATTGTAATTTGATCCATTTGGGTTTGCTGGGTATTTTTCATAACCATATTTTCCTACAATTTTGTACTTATTTTCTGAATATGGTAATATAAATTTACCTTCACCATGTGCCGACCAGATTCCTAATTTAGATCCTGAAAGATTTTCAAACATAATTGAATGATTTTTTTGAATTTCTATAGTTGTGAATATACATTCAAATTTTTTTGAGTCGTTATGTGTCATATAAGGTTTTTCTTTATGTTCTGTATGTAAAAGTCCTAGTTCAATAAAAAGTTGACATCCATTACAAACCCCTAAAGAAAGAGTATTTTTTCTCCTGTAAAAATTCATTAAACTTTTTTTTGCTTTTTCATTGTATAAAAATGATCCAGCCCAACCTTTAGCAGAACCTAATACATCGGAATTAGAAAATCCGCCCACTGCTATTATAAAATTAATTTCCTCCAGATTTTCTCTTCCTGAAATAAGATCAGTCATATGAACATCTTTAACATCAAATCCAGCTAAATCTAGTGCATATGCCATTTCTCTTTCAGAATTACTCCCTTTTTCTCTTATAACTGCAGCTTTTACTCGCTTATTATTTACCTTCTTTAGTGTTCCATTAAATTTTTTAGGAAAATGATATATTAATGGTTGGTTTTTAAAATTTTCAAATCTTTCTTTAGCTTTAATTTTGCCACTTTGATAAACATCCAGTAAATACGAAGTTTTATACCATATATCTCTGTACTTATCAATTTCAAATTTATTTGATTTAGATCGGTGAAAAACATTTAAAACTCCACTGCTATTAACCTTTCCGATTTTCTGGTTTCTCTCAAACTCTTTTTCAACACTTGGGTTTGCTTGAAAAACGATTCCTAAATTTTCACTAAAAAATATTTTTATAAGATCAATTTCATCTGCAAAGGACAAATCTATTTTTGCTCCAATTTTTTTGTTTGGAAAGCACATCTCCAACAAAGTTGTAATTAAGCCACCTGAACTAATATCATGTCCAGAGCTAATAAGGTCTTTCTTAATAAGCTCTTGAAAAATATTGAATGTTTTTATAAAGTATTTTGAGTCGCAGACATCAATAGTTTTTGACCCAACTTTGCCCAGGGTTTGTGCGAATGCTGATCCTCCGAGTAACTTATTTGTATTAGAAAGATCGACATAATAAATGGGATCTTCATTATTCAATAGTCCTGGTTCTACTATTTTATTAATATTACTACAATTAGCAGCTGCTGAAATAATGACAGTTCCAGGCGAAATAACTTCCTTGTCTTTATATTTCTGTTTCATGGAAAGAGAATCTTTCCCTGTAGGGATATTTATTCCTAAATCTATAGCAAAGGATGAGCATGCTTCAACAGCCTTATAAAGTCTAGCGTCCTCTCCAGGATTTTTACAAGGCCACATCCAATTAGCAGAAAGTGTAACAGATTTTAAACCTTTTTCTAAGGGAGCCCAAATAATGTTTGTTAAAGCTTTACCAATTGCATTTCTAGACCCAGCAGCAGGGTCAATTAATGCAACTATAGGCGAGTGTCCAATTGATGTAGCTACACCCTTGAGGCCCAAGTAATCTAAAGCCACAACGCCACAGTTATTTAAAGGAAGTTGTAAAGAACCAGTACATTGTTGTTTTGCTACTTTACCTGTAACGCAGCGATCCACTTTATTAGTCAACCAATCTTTGCAAGCTACAGACTCCATACTTAAAACATTAGTTAAATGCATGCTAATCTGTGAGGAGTCGTAATTAAGTTTTGAAAAATTTATTTCTTTAGAATAATCTTTCATTATTGTCTGTGGAGAATTTCCAAAAAAATCAGAAAGAGAAAGGTTTATAGGATATTTATTTGAAGAGCTAGAGTGAACTATAAATTTTTTATCTTTTTTAACTTTTCCGACTTTATAACATGGGGCTTTTTCTCTATCAGCAATTTTTTTTAAAATATCATAATCTTTTTCAGAAATTATTAGTCCCATTCTTTCCTGTGATTCATTTCCTATTATTTCTTTAAAAGAGAGTGTTTTATCTCCAACAGGAAGATTATCTAAATCTATTATTCCACCAGTTTCCTCTACCAACTCTGAAAGACAATTTAAGTGACCTCCAGCACCATGATCATGAATGGAAATAATAGGATTTGTTTCTGCTTCAACAAATCCACGAATTGCATTAGCGACTCTTTTTTGCATTTCAGGATTAGATCTTTGTACTGCATTAAGCTCAATACCAGAATTATATTTTCCCGTTTCAGTTGATGAAACTGCAGCTCCTCCCATCCCAATTCTATAATTATCTCCTCCTAAAATCACAATAATATCATTTTCATTTGGAATATCTTTTAAGCTTTGATTTTTCTTTCCAAAACCGACTCCTCCTGCTAACATAATCACTTTATCAAAACCAAGAGACACATTGTCATTGTTGTGTTCAAATGTAAATACTGATCCAGAAATTAAAGGCTGACCAAACTTATTTCCAAAATCAGAAGCCCCGTTGGATGCTTTTATTAAAATATCAAGTGGGGTTTGATAAAGCCATTTTCTTTCATTATTAACCCAAGATCTTTTCGAATTAGTTCTGGGATATGCAGTCATGTAAACAGCTGTACCTGCAAGAGGAAGGGAGCCTTTCCCACCAGCTAATCTATCTCTAATTTCACCTCCAGAACCAGTTGCAGCTCCATTAAAAGGTTCAACTGTAGTAGGAAAGTTATGTGTTTCTGCTTTAAGTGATATTACAGAATCGAAATTTGTTTTTTTATAATATGAAGGTAGATCTGCTATTGACGGTGCAAATTGTTCGATATTTGGACCCTCTACAAACGCTACATTGTCCTTGTAGGCTGAAACAATTTCATTAGGATTTAAAAGTGATGTTTTTTTTATTAATTTGAACAGTGAGGCTTCTTTTTCTTTTTCATCAATAATAAATTTACCATTGAATATTTTATGCCTACAGTGTTCAGAATTAACTTGAGAAAAACCAAAAACTTCAGAATCAGTTAGTTTTCTTTTAATTTTTATTGATAGGTTTTCTAAGTAATCTATCTCCTCCTTACTCAAAGCTAAACCTTCCTTAATATTATAACTTTTAATATCATCAATTTCTATTAGTGGATCGGGGTTTATAGAGTTCTTAAAAATGTCTTGATTTAACCCATCGTATATTTCGAATAACATAGGGTCAAATTTTTGTGAAGATTTTAGAATTGGAGTATAAAATTCAATTCGTAAAATTCCATTTATAGACATATTTTGAGTTATTTCAACCGCATTAGTACTCCAGGGACTAACCATTGTTTTTTTTGGCCCTAAAAATTTTTTTGAAGAAATTTCAGAATAATTTAAAAATCTACTAACAAACAACCACTCTAACTTGGAAATGTTTTTTGAATCTAAAGTTTCAGAAGAATCTACTGCGTAAATTAATTCATTTTTATCTTTAAAGAAAAGAACCATTAAGGAGAATTAAATTTTAAATTTTAATCAAAAATATAAGAAAAAAATCAAACTAGATCTGTTAAAATATAAATTTAAATAACGATTATAAAATACTTATTAACATGTTTATTTTAAGCTAAGCCTAGCCATATAAAACCCATCAAACCCTGAGATTAATGGGCTAATTTTTTTTTCTTCTTCCAACGTAAAATCTTTACCTTCCTCAGATTTCAAAAAACTTTGAATTTGGTATTCATTTTCTGAGGGTAATATAGAACATGTAGCATATACCATTTTCCCATTTTTTTTTATCAATTTTGAATATTTTTTCAATATTTCTAATTGAGTATCTTTTATTTTATTTAGAAAATCAGGTTGCAATTTCCATTTTGAGTCTGGGTTTCTTCTTAAAACCCCTAACCCAGAACAGGGAGCATCAATGAGTAACCGATCTACTTTTCCTTTTAATCTTTTAATTGACTTACTGTTTTCAATTAATTTAGTTTCAATATTAAAGGCACTATTTCTTTTAGCTCTTTTTTTTAATTGAACTAATTTATGTTTATAAATATCCATAGCAATTATTTGTCCTTTATTTTTTGATAAAGCTGACAAATGGAGTGTTTTACCGCCAGCACCGGCGCAAACATCACAAATTTTCATTCCAGGATCAATTTTCAAAAAGGGTGCTACAAGTTGAGATGAGGCATCTTGTATTTCAAAAAGTCCCATTTGAAAAGAATTTTTTTTAAAAAGACTAGCTCTTTCTTTTAATCTTAAAGCGTCAGGATACCCCTCTATAGTTTCAGTTAATATCTCTTCATCATTTAAAATTTTTTTTAATTCATTCCTACTAATTTTTAAACTATTAGTTCTCAAAACTACCGGAGCCATTTTATTTAATTCTGCGATTTCTTTTTCCCAAATTTTCTCTCCGATTTCTTTACATGCTAATTCGTCAATCCAGTCAGGAACTGATTCCCTAAATTTTCTAATTTTAGAAAGATTGTCAAATTTACCCTTAATTCTTCTTTTGGGGGTTTCTTGAAATTCTTTCCAATTTGGTAAATTAATTCCTTTTAATACGGCCCATACAGAAAATATTCTCCAAATATTTTGATATTTAAATGGCTTTTTAACCTCGGCAATTTCTATATACAATCTTTTCCATCTTATTATCTCATAGCTAGTTTCAGCAATAAAACCTCTATCACGACTTCCCCATCTTTTGTCAAGTTTTAGTATTTTTTCAATTGTTTTATCTGCATATAGATCTTGATTAAAGACACCATCAAGTACTTTAACTACAGCTAAAACTAAATTTCTGTGGAGACGCATTTGTAAAATTTGCGTAAATATAATGTAATACTCAAGTCTTTAAATATTAAAAAAGATTAAAGACTATTAATTTTAATTTTCTTTTTTCGATTTTCTAAGTTTTTCCATCATATCTCGTCTGAAATCTTCCTCATAGCGAAATAACATGTAAGTTTTTCTAAATGACATAACTTCTTTAAGTTCTGAGATAAGTTTTCCTCTTATGTCTATTTTTCTCTTTTCAAAATTCATATAATCATCAATAAGCCTAGCAAATTCATCATCGGTGGGAGAAATATTTCTTAAATTTTTTCTTAGATTATCTTTGTTATTTTTTCGAAGTTTATATAAACTGTCTTCGTAAGATTTGTAAGCATTCCAAAATTCTGTTTCCGTTTCTGGATCTAAATCTAATTTATCTGTTAAATATAATTTTTTGTAGGCATCGAACTTTTCTTTACTAAGTTTTTCCTCCTGTGCACTAACTGTATTGATAATTAGTAAAATACTAATAGAGAGTATTATTTTTTTCATATTATTCAAATATTAAATTTTCTAAACCTAAAGATGTTTCTATAAAATAGTTTTCAATATCATTATCTGAAATCAAATTATTGTAATCTAAATCATTCGAATCTAAAAATTCTGTATATTCTGAGTTTTCAATAATTATAAAATCTTGATCCACATAATCTATTACATCAGACTTGTTGATATTATTACTGATTTTATCAAAATAATTTGTAATAAATATAAAACCGATAAAAATTGCTGCGATTGATAAGGTTTTGTAAATATTCTTTTTAATAAATTTTATTTTATTAATATATATTCTATTAAAAATTTGTTGCTTGTCTATTGATTCAAAATAATAATCTGGAACTAAAAAGCCTCTGGGGTTTTCTTTTTTTATATTAATATTATTTAACTCAAAACGATCGAAATACCCCTCAGGGATCTTGAATCTTTTTTTATCAACTAATATATTTTTATAATTCTCCATTTATATATTGACAATAGTTTTGTTAAAAGGTTTGAATTTTTTCTATTTCAAGTTTAATTTTTTTGACTGCCAAATGATAAGATGCTTTTAATGCGCCAACAGATGTTCCAAGGATTTCAGAGATATCTTTAAACTTCATGTTTTGCTCATATTTCATTTGAAAAACTAATTTTTGTTTCTTGGGAAGACTTGCAATAAAAATCTGTAATTGTAATTGTAGAGCATCTCCATCAAAATAAGGGTCTTCCTTTAAATTAATCGCCAAACTATTCATCATTTCTTCAGAACTTTGAAAGTATTTTTTTGCCTTAAGTTTTAGGAAATTTAATGCTTCATTTGTTGCAATTCTATACATCCATGTGTATAACTTACTGTCTCCTTTAAATTTTTTTATTCCTTTAAATATTTTAATAAATGTATTTTGCAATACATCATCAGCGTCATCGTGATTTAATACTATTTTCCTAATATGCCAATACAATGGTTGCTTATACTGAACTAATAGACTTTTAAATGCTTTCTCCTGAGTACGCCTATCTTTTAATTCATTAATAAGTTTAAACTCTTTATTCAATTAAATATTTTTATATAAGACAAATAAAACCTATGTAGGTTTAACTAAAAGATTGAAGCTTTATTAATTTTGAATACACACCATTTAATTCAAGTAATTCATCATGCTTACCTTTTTCAATAATTTCTCCCTCGTTCATAACTAGGATTAAATTAGCATTTTGAATGGTAGATAACCTGTGTGCTATTATTATTGAAGTTCTGTTTTTCATTAAGTTTTCTAAAGCATCTTGAACTAATTTTTCAGATTCTGAATCTAGGGAAGATGTCGCTTCGTCTAAAATCATTATTGGAGGATTGTTTAAAACAGCCCTCGCAATTGAAATTCGTTGTTTTTGACCTCCAGATAATTTACCACCTCCGTCACCAACGTTAGAATTAAAATTATTTTCTATTTTATGGATAAATTCATTTGCATTAGCAATTTTTGCTGCTTCAATAATTAAATTAGAATCTGCTTTCAAATTTGATAATGTAATGTTTTTTGAAATAGAATCGTTAAATAGAATAGAGTCCTGAGTTACAAGACCAATTAAATTTCTTAAATCATTTTTTGCTAAATCCTTAATATTGATTCCATCAATTTTAATTTCTCCAGCTGAGACATCATAAAATCTGGGAATTAGATTAGCTATAGTGGATTTTCCACTTCCTGATTGCCCCACAATTGCTATAGTATTTCCTTTTTTAATTTTAAAAGATAAATTCTTTAAAACGATTTCTTTTTCATATTTAAAAGAAACGTTTTCGAAACTCAATTCTTTTTCAAAACTATTTTTATTTATAGGATTCTTTGTATCTATAATTGTAGATTTAGATTCAAGAATCTCCATTACTCTTTCTGCTGCCGCATTTCCTTTTTTAATAGAATATGAAGCTTTGCTTATGGCTTTTGCAGGTGTTAAAACGCCATATGCTAAACCCATATAAGTTAAAAAAGCAGCAGGTTTTAATTCTAAATCTACTAAAACTAATTGTCCACCATACCAAAGAAGGACACCAATAACGGAAATCCCTAAAAACTCACTCAGTGGACTTGCTAAGTTTTGACGATTAATTAGTTTGTTGGAATAATTATAAAATTTATTATTAGTTTTTTTAAATCGATTAACAAAAAATAATTCAGCAACGAAACCTTTTATTATTTTAAGACCTTGTAAGGTTTCCTCAGTAATAGATAATATTTCTGCTTGCTCTTGTTGAACTATATTTGAGGTGTCTTTTAATGACTTACCAATTAAAGATATTATAAAACCTGAAAGTGGTATAAAAAACAGTACAAAGGCAGTTAATTTAAAGCTAATTAAAAACATAGCTAAAATAGTAAAGAAAATAGTTAAAGGCTCTCTCACTATTAATTCTAAAACGGATAAAAAAGAATGTTGTATTTCTAAAACATCTGCTGTAATTCTAGAAATCACATCACCTTTTTTTTTCTCAGAAAAGTAGGGAAGAGGAAGACTAATAATTTTCTTATATACATTTTCTCTAAGGTCTTTTAATACACCATTTCTCAAAAAAGTTATGAAATACATTGCTATATAGTTAAAGAAATTTTTGAAAAAGAAAAGTATAATTATTATTGAAATAACAAAAATTAATGCTTTTTTTGGGTCATCTCCAGAGAAGGTGCTGACTTGGAAGTTAAGCCACTCTTCTAAATCATTTCCAAAACTAGAGAGGTTGTTAAATTCAGGATTTGTATAAGTTCTTTTATTGTCGCCAAATAAGACTTCTAACATTGGCATTAATGATAAAAATGAAAGAGCACTAAAAAATGCGTAAAGTATATTGAAAAATATATTTAAAAAAATATATTTTTTGTAAGGATTGGCGAACTTGAAAATTTTTTTAAAGTAAGTCATTTTTAAAATTTGAATTCGTTCACAAGAACATCTATTTTTTTTTCTAAAATTTTGTTAGAAATTTTAAACATTTTTTTTGATTTTAGTTTCATGTTTACACTAAAGTAAAACTTTATTTTTGGTTCAGTCCCACTTGGTCTAATTGCAACTCTTGTGCCATCTTTTGATTCAAAAATTAAAACATTTGATTTAGGAAATTCTAAAACAGATTTCAATCCAGTTTTTAAGTTTAATTGTTCAGATTTTTCAAAATCTTGAATTAGTATAACTTCAGTTCCTGCCAGCGTATTAATAGGCTTGTTCCTTAAACCTATCATAATGTCTTTGATTTCACTTAAGCCCTTAATTCCCTTTTTTTCAACCGATACTAATCTTTCTTTGAAAAAACCATATTTTATGTAACAATTAATTAAATAATCATATAAACTTTCTCCGTTACTTTTACATTCTGATCCAAGTTCACATGCTAATAACGAACTGGTAATAGCATCTTTATCTCTCACAAAATCACCAACTAAATATCCATAGCTTTCTTCACCCCCACCAATAAATTTTTGATTAGGATAGTCATTAATCATCTTAGCAATCCATTTAAACCCTGTTAATCCAATTTTAAGATCAACGTTGTAAGCTTTTGCTAAATTTTTTATCATTGGGGTTGAAACAACAGTTGATCCTATAAAATAAGATTGATTTAAATCATTTTTATTTTTACTTAGTAGATACTCTGTTAAAACAATCATTATTTGATTTCCGTTTAGAGTAATATACTTTCCATAATCATCTTTTATTCCAATTCCGAGTCTATCGGCGTCAGGATCAGTCCCTATAAAAATATCAGAATCATTTGTTTTAGCTAAGCTTAATGCCATTTCTAGGGATTCAGTATCTTCTGGATTTGGAGATTTTACAGTCGGGAAATTCCCATTTGGAACTGCTTGTTCTTCTACGATTTTTAAATTTTTATATCCAGCTTCTTTTAAAACCTTTGGCCCAATTAAGTGAGAAGTTCCGTGTAAAGGTGTAAAAACAATTTTATATTTATTTCTGTTAGAAGTTCCAATTTTTCCATTTTTTATTGAATCTTTAATAAAACTATCATCGATATTTTGATCAATTAATTCAATTAACTTATCATTTCTTTTAAACTTTATATCAGAGTAATTAGTATCCTTAATTTGAACAATTAACTTTTCATCAATTGGAGGAACAATTTGACCTCCATCTTTCCAATATACTTTATATCCGTTATATTCAGGTGGATTATGAGAAGCTGTAAGTACTATTCCACACAGGCAATTTAATTTGACTAAAGCGTATGAAAGCTCAGGGGTTGGCCTTAAAGAACTAAATAAAAAAACTTTTATATTATTTGCACTAAAGATTTCTGTTACTTTATTTGCTAAAAATTCACTTTCATTTCTGCAATCATAAGCAATTACAACCGATTTAAATTCATTTTTAAAATTTTTATTAATATAGTTGGAGATACCCTGAGTATTTCTACCAAATGTATACTTATTAACTCGGTTTGGTCCTACACCAACAATCCCCCTCATTCCTCCCGTTCCAAAGCTTAAATCTGAATAAAAAGAATCATTAAAATCCTTAATATTATTTTTTTTAAGATCATTTACTTTTGAAATAGTGTTATGGTCAAAAGGTGGCGAAGTCCAAACAGAACAGTTCTTATCAATTAAGTTTTCTTCACTCATTTATTAATTTTTCGGAAATTATATATTGCTTTTCTATTTTTTTATTTCTTAATATAATTTCTCCTAAAAATCCAGCTAGAAAAAATTGTGACCCTATTATCATGGTTGCTAATGCAATATAAAATTCTGGTCTTTCTGTAATGAGCCTTCCAGATGTTTCAATAAAAAGCTTCTCAATTCCTAGGAATAAAGAGAAAAAGAAACCAATCATTAACATAAAAGTTCCAATAAGTCCAAAAAAGTGCATTGGTCTTTTACCAAATTTATGAATGAACCAAAGGGTAATTAAATCTAAAAAACCTTTAATAAACCTATCTGCTCCATATTTTGTTTTACCATGTTTTCTAGGATGGTGTTTTACGATTTTTTCAGAAATATTTTTAAATCCAGCATTTTTAGCAAGAACTGGGATGTATCTGTGCATTCCTCCAGTTAATTTAATCTCTTTAATTACTGCTTTTTTATAAGCTTTAATTCCACAGTTAAAATCATTTAAATTTATGCCTGAGGTTTTTCTTGCAGCCCAGTTGAATATTTTGGATGGAAAATTCTTGAATATAATTGAGTCGAACCTTTTCTTTTTCCATCCAGAAACTAGGTCAAAATTTTCTTTATCAATTTTATTAAACAAAGAAGGTATTTCGTTCGGATCATCTTGAAGATCAGCATCCATAGTTATAACCACTTCTCCATGTGCTGCCTCAAAACCTGCGTAAAGAGCCTGTGATTTTCCAAAATTTCTTAAAAACTTTATTCCTATTAAATTTGATGAATTTTTGGAAAGATTTTTAATAATATCCCATGAATTGTCAGTACTTCCGTCATCAACGTAAATAATTTCAAACTCAATTTTCATGGATAAAACTATTTCAAGAATAGTTTTATTTAATTCTAATAAAGATTCTTGTTCGTTGAATAAAGGGATTACAATAGAAAGCTGCATCAGGATGCATTTTTAGATTTAATAAATAAGCCTAAAATAACACTGTACACAAATCCAAAAAGCACAGAAAAAAACAAAATAAATGGATAAGTGAGCTTTGTCCAAGGCATTGAAGCTTCGATATACTGATTTAAGTCCATATTTGCTAAGGCTTCAGGATACTGTTCCATTGTATCATAGTATGAAAGCTCCAAGACTTTATTCATATAATCTGGTTCAATAAAATTTGTTAGAATCAAAGTGTAAAAAATTGATATAATAGCTATAATCAAAGATATTCCAGTACCAATTTTTCTGGTTTCTCCCCAGGAAATTTTATTTAAATTAGCTTTTTTAAATGCTAAACATGCGATAGTAATACCAGAAAATTGAATTAAAGCATTAATTATCTGAGTTGATGTGCTATTTTCATAATGAGCTTCCAAAAAAAACAACATAATAGCAAAAGAAACTAGTGTAATTCCAGTCCAAGCTCCAAATTCAATAATATATCTTTTTGTGTTAATTTCTTCCATATTTAAATTTTTATTTCCTTATTATAAGATGTAAAAGTAACTAGAATTTATTAATTTGTAATTTAATGCATGACTTATAATCTAAATAAGTATAGTTTAGTTGCAAGTTTATAAAAAAGAATTAAATTTGCATCCTATTAATATTTTAATGAAACAAGGTATACATCCAGAAAATTATAGATTAGTCGCTTTCAAGGATATGTCAAATGATGATGTGTTTTTAACTAAGTCAACTGTTGATGCTAAAGAGACTATTGAACATGAAGGTACTACTTATCCTTTAGTTAAGCTTGAAATTTCAAGAACTTCCCATCCTTTTTACACTGGTAAGACTAAACTTATCGATACTGCTGGAAGAATTGACAAGTTCAAAAACAGATACGCCAAACTTAAAAAGTAATCACTTTTTATAGACTTTCTTTAGATTTAATTGATTAACTGGATTGGTCTTTAATCCAAATACATTTTTTTTTGAAAATCTCATAACCTTATCATAATACAAAGGTACAATAGGAGCTTCATCTATTATCATTTGATCAAGTGAGGAATAAATTTTATTTCTTAAAATGGGAGACTGTTCTAAATATGTTTTAATGTAATTTTTGTCATAGTTTTCGTTCTTAAAATGGGTGTAGTTTGGCCCATCTGGAGCCTTATTTTTTGAATAGAAAAGAGATAAATAGTTTTCAGCATCAGGATAGTCAGCAATCCAGCTAGCCCTAAACATCTCCAATTTTCCATTTGATTTTGCTTGTCTTAAACTAGAGGGGGGCATAATATTTATTTTAATATTTATGCCAATTTCTGAGACTTCTCTTTGAATAAATTCAACGATATCAACATAATTTGCATCAGTTGAAAGTTCTAACTCAATTGATTTATTTTTAGTTTCTTTTTTATATTCTTCTACAAGTCTCCTTGCTTTATTTGGCTGATAATCAAATCCAACTGTATTAATATTTTTATCAAGCCCAAGTGGGATAAACCCTCTATTAGCAGGGTAACCAATATTATTTCTTAAATATTTTATCATTTTAACCCTATCAAAACCATAGTTAATAGCTAAACGTATTTTTTTTGAGTTTACCGGTGAATTTTTATTCCCCATGTTGAAGCCAATATACTCTGTATTTAAGTAAGGTCCAGTCAATAAATTAATGGTTTGGGAATATTTCTTTTTCAAAGCACCAGTATTTTCTAAAAGTTGATCTTTAAAAGAAGAATCAATGGAATTCATAAAATCAATTTTACCTTGAGCAAATTCCATAAATTCAGTTTTTTTATCTGGCAATAAAGATATAGATATCGCTTCCAGATATGGTAATTGAAAACCTTTTTCATCTTTTTCAAAATAATGATTGTTTTTTCTTAATACGAGTTTAATATTTTCTTCCCATTTTTTGAATTTGAATGGGCCAGTTCCAATCGGATTTTTTCCGAATTTAACTCCGTAATATTCTACAGCTTCTCTTGGAACAACAGAACAATATTTCATTGATAAAATTCCTATAAAAGCTGCAAAAGGTTTTTTTAAGCTAATTGAAAATAGACTGTCGTTAATTGCTTTATATTGATCAACATTATTCAAAACCCAAGATCCTGGAGAGCTAAGTTCAGGACTTTTAAGTCTATTGAAACTATATTCAAAGTCATAAGCATTAACAGTCCTGGTAGAGTCTGCTCCAAAAATATTTGATTTATGGAAAAAAATATTTTTTTTAATATTAAAAACATAATTCAAACCATCATCAGATATATCCCATTTTTTTGCTAAATCTGGCTTTATATTTAATGAATCATCCAGTTGAACTAATCCATTAAATATTTGGTTTACTGGCCAAATATTACGAACAGTACTTGAGAATATTGGATCTAATGAACTTATATTAGAGTGTTCGTTATATCTAAAAATATTATTATTATTTAAGTCTGTTTTTTTAGAGCAGCTTAAGTTGGTAGTTAAAATTATTAGTAATATCGTTAAGGTAATTAAACCAGACTTTTTGATCATAAGATTTCAACTTATATTTACAAGCTAATTTAAGTTATTTCAATATAAATGAATAAAAGTTTTAAAGTAGCATTAACTACCCTGGGTTGTAAATTAAATTTTTCAGAAACCTCTACAATTTCTAGGCAATTTTATAATGAAGGTTATAATATTGTAAAATTTGATGAATTTTCTGATATATATATAATTAATACTTGTTCAGTCACTGAGAACGCAGACAAACAATTCAAAACACTAGTTTCTAAGGTTTTGAAGATTAATTCTGAGGCCTTTATTGTGGCTATTGGATGTTATGCTCAATTAAAACCCGAAGAATTAGCATTAGTTAATGGTGTAGATTTAGTTCTTGGAAGTAAAGAGAAATTTAAAATTCTAGATTATTTAAATGATTTAAGTAAAAATAATATTGGCGAGATTCATTCTTGTGAAATTGGAGAAACGGACTTTTATAAATCTAGCTATTCCATTGGAGACAGAACAAGGTCATTTTTGAAAGTTCAAGATGGTTGTGACTATAAATGCACCTATTGTACAATCCCTTTAGCAAGGGGGATTTCCCGAAGTGACACTTTATCGAATATTATTTCATCTGCTGAGTCAATTTCTAAATCTGGAATTAAAGAAATTGTATTGACAGGAGTTAATATAGGCGATTATGGTAAAGGAGAGTTTGGTCAGAAAAAACATGAAAATACATTTTTAGAGCTGATTAACGAATTGGACAAATTAAAAAACATTTCTAGGATTAGAATATCCTCAATTGAACCCAATTTGCTTTCTAATGAAATAATTCATTTTGTAGCAAATAGCAGAAAATTTGTACCTCACTTTCATATTCCATTACAAAGTGGAAGTAATGATATTCTTAAATTAATGAGTAGGAGATATAAAATTGAATTGTACAAGGAAAGAATAATGTATATTAAATCTTTAATGCCAAACGCCTGCATAGGAGCAGATGTGATTGTAGGTTTTCCTGGTGAGACAGATGAATTGTTCATGGAAACATATAAATTTATTCATAGTTTAGATATTGCCTATTTACATGTTTTTTCATATTCAGAGAGAGATAACACAAAAGCGGCAGGGTTTTCAAATGTTGTTCCTAAGCAAATTAGATCAAAGAGAAGTAAAATGTTAAGATCTTTATCAGTTAAAATGAGAAGAAATTTTTATTCAAATCAGTTAGGGACTAAAAAAACAGTTCTTTTTGAATCAGAAAATAAAAAAGGATTTATTCATGGATTTTCAGAAAATTATATTCGTGTTAAAAGTCCTTGGAGAAAAAACTTAGTAGATTCAATTGTTAATTGCGATTTAAAAGAAATTTCTGAAGATGGGTATGTTACGACAGGAAGTTTAGAAAAACTGGTTAAAGTCTAACACCAATAGGAAGTAAATCTTTAAATTCTTTATTTTTTTTTATAAATTTTCTTATTTCAGGGGAAGTGGGCATTATTCTAATATTTTTTTCTTTGATTATTTCAAAAACTTCTCTTATAAAAGTTTCCTCAAGGCTTGAATCATTGATTGAACTAGGTATGATTAATTTCGTAAGAAATATTTTTCTATCTTGAAGAGCATATTCAATTTTGGCTAAATCCTCTCCGACTTCTAATTCATATTGACGCAAAAAAGTGTTGTCATTAATTGTAAGATTTCCCATTTAATATTTATAGCTAGTTTTGTGAGAGATTACAAATATACTAAAATAGATACAAAGGAGAAGATTTGTAAAAAAAAGTTGTAATATGATTCATGTTTATTTAATGCCAGGGATGTCAGCAAATTCTTTGATTTTTGAAAAAATAAATTTTCCCTCGAATTTTAAATTATATTATTTAGATTGGTTAGATCCTTTAAAAAACGAATCTTTAGAAACTTATGCTAAAAGATTTTCTGCATTAATAATGCATGATGATCCTGTACTAATTGGAGTCTCTTTTGGAGGTGTTTTAGTACAAGAAATTTCTAAAATTATCAAAGTAAAAAAATTGATTATTATTTCTAGTGTTAAAAGCAATAAAGAGTTGCCTTCTCATATGAGGTTTGGTAAAGCAACAAAAAGTTATAAACTCCTTCCAATTAAATGGATAAATGATTTTGAATCTTTAATTTCTTTTGTTTTGGGCCCTAAAATTAAAAGAAGAGTAGAGTTGTACAGAAAGTATCTATCCGTAAGAGATCAAAATTATTTGAGTTGGTCTATTAGAGAATTAATTGAGTGGAAGCAAGACAAACCGTTAAAAGATGTAATTCATATTCATGGAACAAAAGATTTAATATTTCCAATAATTTATTTAAAAAATTATATTGAGCTGCCTAGAGGAGATCATGCCATGATATTAAAAAGAGCAGATTGGATTAACGAAAAAATTCCTAAAATTATTTTAGGTGATTAAATTCTTTTCATCTGTTGCTGCATCATTTTAATTTGATCAGACAACATCTTTTGAGTATCTATTTTCTTTGCCTCATTCAAGAGGGTTGTTGCTTCTCTTTTTCTTCTTTTTTGAATTAATATTCCTGCCAAACTTAATTTAGCCATAGCTAAATCATGATTCATAGATAAACCTATTGAGATAGCTTTTTTAAAATACTTTTCAGCTTGTGTTAAATTTGTTTGTGATGAGATGACACCTTTCAAATAATTAAAATAACCAACTTGTTTTTTTGTTAAGGCATTTTCAGGATTTTTAATTTTGTTAAGCCATTTTTCAGTTCCATTAAAATCTTGCTTTCTTAATCTTAAAAAAGCAAGTATAATAATTTCGTTTTTAAAATATAAAAAAACAAATATTAAAACTAAAAAGATTAATGCTATTCCATTTCCAATATTATTTTCAGAGAATTGAAATATTGAAAAAGCTAAAGTTAAAAATGCAAGAATAAGCTTGATATATTTTGGGTACATAAATTATATTTTATAATTAAACATCAACTCTAAATTTTTATAAATTACATTTGAGTTAGTTAAAAGATATTGTATATTTGGCCGAATTTTGGGTAAAAATAGTTAATTAATTGTAATGAAAAGAACTTTTCAACCATCAAAAAGAAAAAGACGTAATAAACACGGATTTAGAGAAAGAATGTCAACTCCAAGCGGTAGAAAAGTGCTATCTAGTAGAAGATTAAAGGGACGAAACAAGATTTCTGTTTCTTGCGAACCTAGACATAAAAAATAAGTGAATAAAAATTTTAAAAAATTAAGGTGTTACTTTTTTAGTAACACCTTTTTTTATATATATTCATTAACCAAATTTTATTAAGTAAATGCCATTAAGAAAAGATTTAAAAAGTATATTGATAATTGGTTCAGGCCCAATTATTATAGGACAAGCATGTGAATTTGATTATTCTGGATCTCAAGCACTTAGGTCCTTAAGGGAAGACGGAATAAAAACAATTTTAATTAATTCTAATCCTGCAACAATAATGACTGATCCAGTAATGGCTGATCACGTTTATTTAAAACCATTAACTACTAAATCAATTAAAGAAATTTTATCCAAACATCAAATTGACGCTGTATTACCTACAATGGGTGGCCAAAGTGCATTAAACCTGTGTATTGAAGCTGACGAAAAGGGTATCTGGAAAGATTTTAATGTAGAAATTATTGGCGTTGATATTGATGCAATCAATATTTGTGAGGACAGAGAACAATTTAAACAACTTCTAAAGAAAATAGAAATTCCTGTGGCTCCTGCCAAGACAGCCACTTCTTTTTTAAAAGGTAAAGAAATTGCTCAAGAATTTGGATTTCCATTGGTAATTCGACCTTCTTTTACTTTAGGAGGGAGTGGAGCGTCATTAGTCTATAAAGCTGAAGATTTTGATGAGTTGTTAACCAGAGGCTTAGAGGCCTCTCCAATTCATGAAGTTCTAATTGATAAAGCACTTATGGGATGGAAAGAATATGAGTTGGAGCTATTAAGAGATAAAAATGATAACGTTGTAATAATATGTACTATTGAAAATATGGATCCAATGGGAATTCATACAGGGGATTCAATAACTGTCGCCCCAGCTATGACATTGTCTGATACTGCCTATCAAAGAATGAGAGATATGGCTATAAAAATGATGAGAAGTATTGGTGATTTTGCAGGAGGTTGTAATGTTCAGTTCGCTGTTAGCCCTGATGAAAAAGAAGATATAATTGCTATTGAAATTAACCCAAGAGTATCAAGATCTTCTGCCCTTGCATCAAAAGCATCTGGTTATCCAATTGCCAAAATAGCAAGTAAACTTGCTATTGGCTATAGTTTAGACGAGTTAGATAACCAAATAACAAAATCAACCTCTGCTTTATTTGAACCTACTCTAGACTATGTAATTGTTAAAATTCCTAGATGGAATTTTGACAAGTTTGAAGGTTCTGAAAGAACATTAGGTCTTCAAATGAAATCTGTTGGAGAAGTTATGGGTATTGGTAGATCTTTTATGGAAGCTTTACATAAAGCTACTCAATCATTAGAAATTAAAAGAAATGGGATTGGAGCTGATGGGAAAGGTTATACAGATTATGAAACTGTAATTAGTAAATTAACCAATGCATCTTGGGATAGAGTTTTTGTTATTTATGATGCAATTAAAATGGGAATTTCTTTAGAAAGAATACATGAAATTACCAGAATAGATATATGGTACTTGAGGCAATATGAATCGTTAATTGTTTTAGAAAAGGAAATTTCTAAGTTTAATATTGATGATATTTCAAAAGAATTATTGTTGGAAGCTAAACAAATGGGTTTTGCTGACCGTCAAATTGCTCATATGTTGGGTTGTTTGGAAAGTGTAGTGCATAAAAAAAGAAAAAGTCTAAATATTAAAAGAGTATATAAGCTTGTAGATACATGTGCTGCAGAGTTTAAAGCTAAAACACCATATTATTATTCTACTTTTGAAGAATCCATTCAATTATCCGATGGTACAATAACTACACAAAACGAGAGTGAGGTAACTGAAAGAAAAAAAATTATTGTTTTAGGTTCAGGTCCCAATAGAATAGGTCAAGGAATAGAATTTGATTATTGCTGTGTTCATGGTGTTCTTGCTTCATCTGAGTGTGATTATGAAACAATAATGATAAACTGTAACCCTGAAACTGTTTCAACTGATTTTGATATTGCAGATAAGTTATATTTTGAACCTGTTTTTTGGGAACACATTTATGATATTATTCAGCATGAAAATCCAGTTGGAGTAATTGTTCAATTAGGAGGACAAACTGCACTTAAATTAGCAGAAAAATTGGATAGATATGGTATTAAAATTATGGGAACTACATATCAAGCACTTGATTTAGCAGAAGACAGAGGAAGTTTTTCAACATTATTGAAAGAAAACAACATACCGTATCCTGAATTTGGTGTTGCTGAAACAGCAGATCAAGCTTTAGTTCTTGCCGATAAATTAGATTTCCCTATTCTTGTTAGACCTTCTTATGTTTTGGGTGGGCAAGGAATGAAAATTGTTATAAACAAGACAGAATTAGAGGCTCACGTTGTTGATCTTCTTCAAAAAATACCTAATAATAAACTTTTACTAGATCACTATTTAGATGGTGCAATTGAAGCTGAAGCAGATGCAATATGCGACGGTGAAAATGTTCTGATAATAGGAATAATGGAGCATATAGAACCTTGTGGAGTTCATTCAGGAGATTCTAATGCTACCCTTCCTCCATTTAACTTAGGTAAGCTGGTTATGCAACAAATTGTAGACCATACTAATAAAATAGCTTTATCATTAAATACGGTTGGTTTAATTAATATTCAATTCGCTATAAAAGATGAAGTGGTTTATATAATTGAGGCTAATCCAAGAGCTTCAAGAACAGTTCCATTTATAGCAAAAGCTTACAAGCAACCTTATGTAAATTATGCAACCAAAGTAATGTTAGGTAAATTAAAAGTTTCTGATATTCAATATAATCCAGTTCTAGATGGTTTTGCTATTAAGCAACCTGTTTTTTCTTTTAACAAATTCCCTAATGTAAATAAAAGTCTTGGTCCAGAGATGAAGAGTACGGGTGAGAGTATTTTATTCATTGACGATCTAAAAGATGATCAATTCTATGAATTATACTCAAGAAGAAAAATGTATTTAAGTAAATAATTTTTTACTTAATTTTAAATATCTATTTCTTAAAATAAATAATTATTATGGAATACGTAATCTTATTGGTTATTATGGCTGGTTTTATTTTGTTGTATTTAAAAAAACCAAACTTAAATATTGATCAAAATAGTTTAAGAATAATTGAATTAGAAAAAACACTAACTAGTAAAGAGTTTTCAATTAAAGAATTAGAGAAAGAAAGAGATATTTTAAATATTCAAATCAAATCCCTAGATGAACTTAAAACTAAAAAAACAGAACTAGAAACAACTTTAAGATCTATTTCTGATGAGAGAAATGATTTGAAAAATAAAAACATTAAGCTTAATAATGAGGAGGAAAAAAGAATTTTAGATTCAAAAAAAGAAATTGAAGCGCTTATTACACTTAAGCAATCAGCTGAGGATGAAAAACAAGCCCTAAATAATTTAAGAGTTCAAGAAGAAAAAGAAGCATTTGAACAGATGAAGAGTCAGTGGGTTAAACATGAAAAGGATGTGGAAAATTATCTTAAAGAGATATGTCGAAATTATATAATTAAATATGTAGGGCAAGAAGAATTTCCACATCCAAGAAACAAACCTGATAATTCAATTGAAATAATGGATCAGCTTATTGTTTTTGATGCAAAAAGTCCTTCGAACAACAATTTAGATAACTTTCCTAAATACATTAAAGATCAAACAGAAAATTTAAAAAAATATGCTAAACATGATGATGTTAAAAATGACTTATTTTTAGTAATTCCATCAAATACTTTACACGTAATTGATCAGTTTAGTTATAAAATTGGAGAGTACAATGTATTTATAGTTACAAAGGATGCATTAGAACCTATTATTTTAAGTTTAAAAAAAATTGAAGAATACGAGTTTGTAGATAAATTAAGTCCTGAAGAAAGAGATAATGTTTGTAGCGTAATTGGAAAGTTTGCCCATAATACTAAGAGAAGAATTCAAATTGACAATTTTTTCCAGCGAGAATTTCTTAGCACATTAGATAAAGCAAAGAAGTTACCTAGGGAAATTTTAGAAAGTGTAATTGAATTTGAAAATTCTGAAAAATTAAACCCGCCGATTGAAAAAAGAAAGAAAACTATTTTTACTAAGGATTTAAAAGACCAAGTGGATGATATTGAAAAAGATATGGAGACACATAATATTCCTAAAATTCAAACTACCATAACTTTTAATAAAGACAATAAGAACAAGCTGGTTGATTAAATTCCAGTATAATTTGATGGGGATATTTCTTTTAATTCGTTTTTAATTTTATTATCAATTTCAAGTGAGTCAATAAATTCATGAATAGTTTTTCTGTTTATTTCTGAATTTATTCTGGTTAGTTCTTTTAGGGCTTCGTAGGGATTAGGAAAACCCTCTCTTCTTAAAACCGTTTGTATAGCTTCTGCAATAACAGCCCAATTTTCATTTAAATCACTATCAATTTTTGTTTTATTTACAATTAACTTATTAATTCCTTTTATTGTCGAACTAATAGCTATTGTAGTGTGGCTAAAAGGTACACCTACATTTCTAAGAACAGTACTATCCGTAAGATCTCTTTGAAGTCTTGAAATAGGTAATTTTGAAGATAAATGTTCGAAAATAGCATTAGCAATTCCTAGATTTCCCTCAGAATTTTCAAAATCTATTGGATTAACTTTGTGAGGCATGGCTGAGGAACCCACCTCATTTTTATTTATTTTTTGTTTAAAATAGTCCATGGATATGTAAGTCCAAATATCCTTATTAAAATCAATTATAATTGTATTGATTCTTTTTAAACAATCAAATAAAGAAGCCAAATGATCGTAGTGTTCAATCTGTGTGGTTGGATAAGAATGATGAAGTCCTAAATCATTAATTAGGGAAGTGCCGAACTCTTTCCAATCAATTTTAGGAAAGGCTACATGGTGAGCATTAAAATTTCCAGTAGCTCCTCCAAACTTAGCAGCAATTGGAATTGTATTTAAAAACTTTAATTGTTCATTTATTCTTACTTGAAATACTTTAATTTCTTTACCTAATCTTGTTGGCGAAGCAGCCTGTCCGTGGGTTCTTGCTAGCATTGCAATTTCAGAATACTCTTTACTTTTTTCATCGAGTAAATCAATTAGAGCTACAAGTTTGGGTATGTAAACTTTTTTTAAAGCATCTTTAATTGATAGAGGAACGGCAGTATTGTTGATATCTTGAGATGTCAATCCAAAATGTATATACTCTAAATACTTATCTAATTTTAGTTCATTGAACTTCTTTTTTATAAAATACTCAACTGCTTTTACATCATGATTAGTTTCTTTTTCAATTTTTTTTATTATTTCGGCATCCTTAAAGGAAAAGTTTAAATAAATATCTCTTATTTTTTTAAATGCCTCTTTCGGAAAATCTTCGAGTGATGGTATTTCTGTTTTGGTTAGTGAAATGAAATACTCAATTTCAACTAAAACTCTATAATTTATTAAAGCTTGTTCTGAAAAAAAATCTCTGAATACTTTTGTTTTTTCAGCATATCTTCCGTCAATCGGACTAATAGCTTTTAAGGAATTGAGTTGCATAGACTTTCTTTTGAAAGTTTACAAAGTTAATCTTTTAAAATTTATTAAGGACTTACTTTCTGTTAAGCACTTTAAATTCTTCATAGCAACCGCTTATTGCATCTAAAATTTGTAGATCATTAGCTGAAAGAATAAAGTTATCCGAATAATTACAATTTCTTAATATTTCATCAATATCTACTTTTTCTACTTGTAATAACTCTTTAAGTGTTTCTCTATCAAATTTGGACGCTAATAATTCTCTAATTCTATAATCATCCTTCATTTGCTTTAATTTATTTAACTGTCTTGGATTTTTACCAAATAAATTATATAAAAAGTCAGCAGGATTAAATATAGAATTAACAATTTTAGAAAAAGCTCCAATATTTCTTGATCCTCCCTCGTAACCTTTGGAGGGTAGTCCAGGAATACTATATCTAAAAGATCTGCTAATTGGAATGTTTCTAGCATCAATTTCTAAGTATCCAGTTAACTTATATGGGCTTACAATTACTTCCTCCAAAGCATAAGCAAGCTCGGTTAATTGAATTTTTGAATTTTTGAATTTGAGTAAATCATTAGTCACTCTAACTTTTATGGGCTTGTAACCGAGGTAAGAAAGATATAATGTATCGTTTAATTTTGCAGGAACTTCAAACTTCCCTTTTTCATCTGAAATCACTCCGACAACTTGTGATAGATTGATTACATGAACACTTGGAATAGGAGAGTTATCTTCTGAATTTTCTACAAATCCAGTTAAAGTCTGGTCTTGAGCTAAGCTGTAATTTGTTATAAAACTAAAAATTAATAAAAAAAAAAGGTGCTTATACATTATCATTACAAAAATACGAACTAAAAATATCTTTATTAGAATTAAAATTAACTTTTAACTTTTTTTATGAAATCAATTAATTTATTTATGGCTAATGCTCTGTGGCTAATTTTATTTTTTACATCGATTGATAATTCTGCAAAGCTTTTTTGGTAACCATCAGGTTTAAAAATGGGATCATATCCAAAACCATTTTTTCCTTTTTTAGATAAAAGTATTTCTCCATTTATTATTCCTTCGAATTGATACGACTTTTTATTTAAGACCAATGCAATAATTGTTTTGAACCTTGCTTTTCTATTTTTTATATTTTTCAATTCTTTGAGAAGTTTTGTGATATTTTTCTCTGAATTACATTCGTTGCCAGCATATCTAGCAGAATGAACACCAGGTTTACCATCTAAAGCTTGCACCTCTAGACCAGTGTCGTCAGCAAATACATTAACATTAAACTTAGAATTTATATAATTTGCTTTAAAGATTGCATTTCCTTCAATATTATCCTCCTTCTCTGGGATTTCTTCAAAGAAATTAAGTTCGATTAAATTTCCAAGTTTAATATTTTTTGGAATTATCTTCTTTACTTCAATAAATTTATTTTTGTTACTAGACGCAAAAATTAATTTCATTATTTATTGTGATAGGGGTGATTATTAATAATAGTTAAAGCTCTATAAAGTTGTTCAACCATGAATAATCTAATTATTTGGTGTGAAAACGTCATTTTTGATAATGATATTATGGAATTGGATCTTGAATATATATTTTCTGAGAATCCGTATGCTCCACCAATAATGAAAATTATATTTTTTGAAGAATTAACCATTCGATTCTCTATAAATTTTGAAAAATCAATAGAATTATAACTTTTTCCTTTTTCATCTAAAATAAACATTTGATCTTTTTTATCCACTTTTTCTAGAATTTTAATTCCTTCCTTTTTTTGAATTTCTAAAGAGTTTGCTTTTTTTATATTTATGTTATTTATTTCGATTATCTCAAAATTCACAAAACGATTTATTCTTTTATGATAATCTGATATCAAGGGAGCTAAAAAACTTTCTGATGTTTTTCCAACGACTAATAACTTAATTTTCATTAAATAAACAATTGGATTAATTTTAATTTATATTTAATATAAATATATGAGTTTGCTAAAAACTAATTTTATTATTTCCACAATAAACTATATCACAAACTTTTTAAAAACAATTAAATGGGAAATTTTATACGGATTTTCTTTATATGAACTGCTTAATCTTTACTTTACAGGGATTTTAAAAGGCTCTATTACCACTAGAGCTGGAAGTATTTCTTTTAGTTTTTTCATGGCATTCTTTCCTTTTTTGTTATTTGTATTGAATTTAATCCCGTTTATTCCAATAGATAATTTCGATCAGATATTTTTAGATTTATTAGAGTCTTTAATTCCTAAAGAATCTTCTGCTTTTTTTCATGATATTTTCATTGATATTAATAGTAATAAAAGAAGTGGGTTGTTGTCCACAACTTTGTTTTTCTCTATTATTTTAATTGGAAGTGGTGTGAATTCGGTTTTTGCTGGTTTTTCAGATTCTTATCATATTGAATTTTCCAGAAATTTTATAAAACAATACTTATATGCTATAATGGTTGGGTTTATTTTAGTTGTTGTAGTATTATTGGCAACTGTTTTTTCAATTGTATTTGATTTTTTAATTGCTAGAGATATTAGTATAATTTCTTATTTATTCTTGTTTTTGAAATATTTTTTTTTAATGATTGTTGCACTTATAGCTTTTTCTTCTCTATATTTCTTTGGAACAATTCAGGGGAGAAATTTGAGATTTATTTCACCTGGCTCATTTATGACTACCTTTTTATTAGTAATTTCAACATATTTTTTCGGAATATATATTGATAATTTTGCAAATTATAATGAGTTATATGGATCCATTGGTGCTTTGATTATTATGATGCTGTATATATGGATTAATTCGATATCTCTTTTGCTTGGATTCGAACTAAATGTTGTCATTTATAAATTGAAGAATAATTAAAGATGAAATACTATATAGATGTAATAGTACCACTTCCCTTAGATAATATATTCACTTATCAAGTGAATTTGAAAGAATTTGAATTTATAAAAGTTGGATTTAGAGTTATTGTTCCTTTTGGAAAATCTAAATTTATTACTGCTATTGTTTATAATAAACACAACAAAAATCCTGAATTTTATATCCCTAAAGAAATTGAATTTATTATTGATGAAGAATCATCAATGAATAAAAATCAATTAATTTTTTTTAAATGGATATCAGAATATTATATGTGTCCGCTGGGTCAAGTTCTCAAAGTAGGTTTACCAAAATTATTATTATTGAAAAGTGAAAGTGAAATAGTATTGATCAATGAAAATTTAGAGAATCTTAAATTAACGCAAAGTGCTGATCTTGTTTTTAAAAATTTATTATTAAACAAGAAAATTACTTACAGGGAAATAATATCAATTCTAAAAAAAAAGAATATTAGTAAGACCATAAATGAACTTTCCGATAATGGCCTAATTAAATTAAAAGAGGAAATTTACGATTACTTTAAACCTAAAATTGTTTCAAAGATTCTTTTTAATGATTATCCCGATAATAATTTAAAAAAATCAAAATTATTAGAGTTTTTAAAACATAAGAAGTCACAACAAAAAGTAGTTCAGTCACTTTTATCTTTTTCAAAAAACACATCTCCTTCAATCAATGATTTGATTAAAGATAGTGGAGTTTCAAGAGGGACGATTAATAGTTTAATAGACTCGAAAATTTTAATAAAGAAAAATGAAATAGTAAATCGTATTCAATTTAATTTTAGTGAACAGGACGAAATAAAAAAATTAAGCGAAGATCAAAATAAAGCCTTCAAACAAATACACTTAAGTTTTAAAAATAAAAATGTTACATTATTACATGGCGTTACTTCATCTGGAAAAACAGAAATTTATGTGAAATTAATAAATGAGTTCTTAAAAAAAGATAAGCAAGTACTGTATTTAGTTCCTGAAATTGCTTTAACAACTCAGTTAATATCAAGATTAAAAAAATACTTTGGAGATACTTTAGCCGTTTATCATTCAAAATATTCACAAGAGCAAAGAACAGAAATATGGAAAAAAGTAATAAAAAATGATAGTAAAGCTAGAGTCGTAATTGGAGCAAGATCATCAATTTTTTTACCTTACAATAATCTAGGTTTAGTTATTGTTGATGAGGAGCATGAAAATGCGTATAAACAATTTAATCCTGCCCCAAGATATCATGCGAGAGATTCTGCAATTTTTTTATCTGGTCTTCACAAATCAAAAACTCTTCTGGGATCTGCTACACCAAGCTTAGAGTCTTATTTTAATGCAGTTACAAACAAATATGGGCTTGTTACATTAAATAAACGATATGGAAACGTTGATCTTCCTAAAATAATCATAAATGATTTAAGGGAGTCGTTTTCAAAAAAAATGATGATTGGTAATTTTTCTAAGATTTTATTGAAAAATATTAAAAAAACTATTGATAATGAAGAACAAGTTATTTTATTTCAAAATAGAAGAGGACACTCACCTTATTTGGAATGTAGTTCATGTGGCTTTGTATATCAATGTATCAATTGCGATGTAAGTCTTACTTATCATCAAGCTACTAATCAATTAAAATGTCATCATTGCGGATATAAAGAGCAAAATAATACTAAATGTAAAAAATGTGCTAATAATACAATTTTGAAACGAGGGGTAGGAACTCAGCAAGTTGAAGAAGATATCAAAACTATATTTCCTGATTTAATTGTTAAAAGAATGGATCATGATTCCACTAGAAAAAAAAATTCTCTTCAGAAAATTATAAGTGCTTTTGAAAATAATGAATTTGAAATTTTAGTAGGAACTCAAATGTTAACTAAAGGATTGGATTTTAAAAATGTATCATTGGTTGGTGTAATAAATGCAGATAGTCTAATTTATTTTCCAGATTTTAGATCTCAGGAAAAATGTTTTCAACTTCTTCAGCAAGTGGCTGGAAGATCAGGAAGATCTAAAGAACAGGGTAGGGTAGTCATTCAAACTTATAATCCAAAACACGATTTAATTAATAAAATTGTTAAAAATGATTATTTAGGAATGTTTAATGAACAACTTAATCAAAGATTGACTTTTAATTATCCTCCATATACAAGATTGATAAAAATCACATTAAAAAATAAGGATTTAAATAAATTAATTAAATCATCTAATTGGCTCTCTGAGGCTCTAAGAAATAGATTTAAAAGTCAATTACTTGGTCCAGAATCTCCTTTGATTGCAAGAATAAATAATAAACATATAAAAAACATTTTAATCAAGATACCGGCCAATGATAATTTACGAAAATCAAAATTATTCATAAATAAAACTCTAAAAAATTTTGAAAGTATTTCTTTTTTTAGAAATATTGATATTTTGATTGATGTTGACCCTTACAATTAAATTTTATCTCAAATTTTGCAAGTCAATTATAAAAATGTATTTTTGCGACCAATTTTTTAACAAAATATATGAACCATTACGAAGCTGTTTTCATTTTAAATCCCGTTTTATCTGATGATCAGATAAAGGAGACAGTAAAAAAATTTGAAGATCACCTATCTAATGAAGGTGCAGAAATTGTATCAACTGAAAATTGGGGCTTAAAAAAATTAGCCTATCCTATCCAAAATAAGCAAAGTGGATTTTATAATTTAATCGATTTTAAGGCTCCTTCAACTGTTATTGACTCTTTTGAAGTTGAGTTAAGAAGAGATGAAAGAATCATGCGATATTTGAATGTTAAACTAGACAAGTTTGCCGATGCTTGGTCAGTAAAAAGAAGGGAACGTAATAATAAAAAAACTTAGATATGTCATCAATAGATCAAGCAGGAAAAGGAAACCAGGGTGAGATTAGATATTTAACTCCCTTAGATATAGCTACAAAAGATAAAAAAAAATATTGTAGATTTAAAAGATCTGGTATTAAATACATAGATTATAAAGATCCAGACTTTCTATTAAAATTTATAAACGAACAAGGGAAGATATTACCAAGGAGACTCACAGGAACCTCTTTGAAATTCCAAAGAAAAATTTCTGTTGCTGTTAAGCGTGCAAGACACTTAGCGCTTCTACCTTACCAAGCTGATATGTTAAAATAATTATTATGGAGTTAATTTTAAAAAATGATGTGCCTAACTTAGGCTTTAAAGATGATATAGTTTCTGTGAAGAATGGTTATGGAAGAAATTTTCTTATTCCACAAGGTTTGGCTGTATTGGCAACTTCATCTTCCAAAAAAGTATTAGCTGAAAACATCAAACAGAGAGAATTTAAAGATAAAAAAATCATTGATGAAGCAAATAAAATTGCTAAAAAATTAGAAAAATTAGAAATTAAAATTTCTGCAAAATCTGGAACTGGCGGAAAACTTTTCGGTTCAATCTCTAATGCTGATTTAAATAATGAATTAACTAATGCAGGTTTTGAATTTGATAAAAAGATTATTAAAGTTCAAGGAGGGACAATTAAAAGACTTGGTACATATTCAGCCTCAGTCAGATTGCATAGAGATGTTGTTAATGAAATTTCATTTGAGGTAATTAAATCTCAAGAATAAATTAATTTTTAAAGAATACCTATTCTTATTTCTTGTTTGTTTTAAAAAATCAGATATTTGTTTTATTATTATAAAACTAAATGTCAAAATCACCATCTAATCCTAAAGGGACAAGAGATTTTTTACCTTCCACACTTTCTAAAAGAAATTTTATTTTAGATATAATCAGGAAGAATTTCAAGTTATTTGGGTTTTTAGAGATTCAAACTCCAGCCTTAGAAAAGAATTCTACATTACTGGGAAAATATGGAAATGAAGGTGATAGATTAGTTTTTAAAATACTTAATTCTGGTGATAAGATAAAAAAAGCAAATATAAAAGCACTTTCTGATAATAAGCTTTCTGATTTTAGTGATTCAATAAGCGAGAAAGGTTTAAGATACGATTTAACAGTTCCTTTAGCCAGATTTGTATCTCAACATCAGAACGAATTAGTTTTCCCTTTTAAGCGATTTCAAATTCAAAATGTATGGCGTGCAGACAGACCTCAACATGGTAGGTTTCAGGAATTCACACAATGCGACGCTGATGTGATTGGAACAAATTCAATAATTCAAGAAATTGAGCTCATTAAATTATATGATTCAGTTTTTTCTCAATTAGGTTTTAATGATTTGATTTTTAAAATAAATCACCGTAGTATTTTAATAGGTCTTGCTGAATATGTTGGAGCTAAAAGTAAATTAAATGAATTTATTTCTATTATTGACAAAATTGATAAGATTGGCTTAGACAACGTTATAAAGGAGGTAAAAAAATTAATTATTGATGTGTCTGTTTCCAAGCTTTCTAATTTATTGGGAGAAAATGAAATTAGTATTGAAAAATTAGATAATTTATTTAAAGAGTCAATTGATTTTCAAAAAGGGATAGAGGATTTAAAAATAATTTTAGATTTTATTTCTGTGGATAAATCCTTTAATAATGAAATTAAATTTGATATAACTTTAGCTAGAGGATTAAATTATTACACTGGGACAATTATTGAAGTAATTTCAAAATCAAATAACGCTGTAGGATCATTAGGTGGTGGTGGTCGATATGATAATTTGACATCTATTTTTAATTTAAAAAACACTAGTGGAGTTGGTATATCCTTTGGCTTAGATAGAATATATCTTCAAATGGAAAAGCAAAAAATGTTTCCAAAAAATTTAGATAATAATTTTGATATAATTGTTATTAATTTTGGTGTTTATTATTTAAAAAAACTATACCCATTAATTGATCTTTTAAGACAAAACGGAAAAAAAGTTACAATTTATCCTGATAAGGCTAAAATAAATAAACAATTTTCATATGCGGATAAACACAAAGTAAATTATGCAATATTAATGGGAGAGAATGAATTTGAAAAAAATGAAATTATTATTAAAAATATGACTGACGGAACTCAATTTAATTATGCAATAGAAAAAGTGAATTTAGATTTTTTTAAGAAAAATTAAAAAAAGTAGCGAGGGGGAGACTTGAACTCCCGACCTCCGGGTTATGAATCCGACGCTCTAACCGCCTGAGCTACCTCGCCATTGTAAATGCGAGTAAATATATAAACAAATTAACT
>QOPV01000001.1:44373-140732 GCA_003331265.1 Cryomorphaceae bacterium
TTTTTTTTTACATCAATTTTAATCTATACATTGCCACACTATGGATTTAAAAGTAAAGTTTGAATTAGAGTTTCCTATTCAAGCATCTCCTCAGATGCTTTATCAATATATATCATCTGCATCTGGTCTTTCAGAATGGTTTGCTGAAAATGTCAATTCGAGAGGAATTGTTTTTTCTTTTTTTTGGGATGGTTCAGAAGAAAAAGCAGAACTAATCAGTAGTAAGTCAAATAAATTTGTAAAATTCAGATGGTTAGATAATAGTGAAGATCAAGATAAATGTTTTTTTGAAATAAAAATTGTTGTTGATGAAATAACAAAAGACGTTTCACTAATGATTACTGATTTTTCTCATGAAGATGAGGTTGAGGAGACTAAAATGTTGTGGGATAGTCAAATATCAGATTTAAAGCAGGTTTTAGGCTCTTCATAATAGTTAATGACAAATTATAACGGAAATATTAAAGATCTATCTTCAGATGATTTTAATAATCGAGGGTTTCTCTACGGAGATTCTGTATTTGAAACAATAAAGATTGTTGATAATAAAATAATTTTTTGGGAAGAACATTATTTAAGATTAATGTCTTCAATGAGAATACTAAGGATAGAAATTCCTAATAATTACACCCCTGAATTTTTTGAAAAAGAAATTATTAAAATTAATTTAAAAACAGACTCTTCATTCTCTGGAAGAGTAAGGTTAACAATTTACAGAGGAGGAAGTGGATTGTATTTACCTAACAATAATTTTCCAATTTTTGTTATTAATTCAAATAAAACAAACGAAAAATTATTTAAAATTGATAGGGATGTTTATAAAGTTGATTTATTTAAGGACTACCAAATTCAATCTAATTTGATATCTAATTTGAAAACCAATAATAGAGTTATTAATGTAATTGGAAGTATTTATGCTCAAGAAAATGAGTTAGATAATTGTGTTTTATTGAATGATAATAAGTTAGTGACAGAATTTTTAAATGGAAATATTTTTATTGTTAATGATAACGTCATTAAAACGCCAACAATATCGACTGGCTGTTTGAACGGAGTTATGAGAAAAAAAATAATCGAGTTAATAAAAAAAGTTCCAGCATATAAAATTCAAGAAAAAGATTTTTCTCCTTACGAGCTGATCTCCTCTGATGAGATATGGGTAACAAATTCAATTTCAGGAATAATACCAGTTACTGAATATAGAAGAAAATCTTTTTCAAATAATATTGGAACTATTATTATAAATTATTTCAACAAACAATTTACTGAATTTTAATTATGGTTTGGGTTTTCTGGAGAATTTGACCAGATAAGATAATCCCCCCCTAATTTGATTAAGTTATCCTTCCAAATATTATTGCAATTTTTAAGTATTAGTTGAAAATTAACATCTTTATTTTTAACAATCCAATAAGATGAATTTATTTCGTTCTCTAATTGCCCTGAATCCCATCCTGAATAGCCTAAAAAAAATTTAATTTCATTTGTTTTTATTTTTTTTTCACTAATTAAATTTATTACTGAACTAAAATCCCCTCCCCAATACATTTCATTAGTTATTTTTAAGCTATTTGAAATTAAATTTGGTTTATTATGTATGAAATATAGATTTTCTTGTTGAACAGGACCACCGTTGTAAATAGGAAATTCATATTCTAATTGAGGAATTAACTCCTTTGATAAATATTCTGATTTTTTATTTAAAACAAATCCAACTGAACCAGAATTACTGTGATCAACCAACAAAATTACAGATCTATTAAAATTTTGATCAGAAAAAACAGTTGGTTCGGATATTAATAGATTTCCTTTTTTTATCAATTTTTTTTAAATTAATTTTGTAGAATTATAATTTTTAAAGCCATTTGCAAATTCACTAGAGTTCATTCTTTTTTTGCCCTCAATCTGCAATTCTTTAATTTGTAAATATCCATCTTTAACATAAACCTTTATTAAATTATTATTAATATTGATTAATCCATTTAATCCTATTGATTTTTTTTCTTTTATAAAAATCACATTATATAATTTTAATATTTTTCCTGTTTTTTCACTTGTGGTCCATGCAGAAGGATGAGGCGATAAACCTCTTACCATATTAAATATTTTAAGTCCTGATTTATTCCAATCTATTCGAGTGTTTGCCCTGTTTAATTTTGGAGCTTTAAGAAAACCTTCGGAATTACTTTGTTTGGTTATTTGAAATTTATTCTCATTAATTAGTTCTAAAGTTGATAATAATAGCAAACTTCCAATTTTTTTCAACTTTTCATATAAATTTCCAGTATTTTCAAAATCTTCTATTTCAACTTCTTTTTGTTCTATGATATTACCAAAATCAATTTTTTCGTTTATAAAAAAGGTAGTTACACCAGTTTTTTTTAAACCTTCAATAATCGCCCAATGTATTGGTGCTGCCCCTCTTAGTTGAGGTAATAATGATGCGTGTAAATTTATCGTACCTTTTTTTGGAATTTCCCAAATCACTTTAGGTAACATTCTAAATGCAACAACAATAAAAATATCTGCGTTAATTAATTTTAACTCATTTATAAAATCGATTTCTTTTAAATTGTTTGGTTGTATTAGCCTTAAATTTTTTTTTATACTATATTTTTTAACATCTGAAAAATTAATTTTATTTCCTCTGCCTGATTTTTTATCTGGAGCAGTTACTACCGCCTTAACTTCATAATTATTACATATTAAAGCATCTAGACTTTGAACCGCAAATTCAGGCGTACCCATGAATATTATTTTGAAACTTTTCATTTCCTAATCATTTTTATTTTATATATGATAAAATTTTATCCACTCTATCTTCAATTGTTCCTTGTTTTAAAATTATTGTATTCATTTTAAAGTATTCATAAGTTTTAATTATTTGATTGAATATTTTTTTTGATTCTTTAAAACTTTCATACCTGCAATCATCTCGCTGATAAATTTTTTCCCAAGGAGGAAGGACGAAAACTCTATTATATTTAATCTTTAGACACTTCTTGATAAGATCATCTCCAATATTAACATTTATATATTTTAAATATGCTAATGTGTCATGGACTCCTCTATCATAAAATGTTATTTCATTTTTTTGAATTTTATTAAATTGATTTATTCTTAAATCCAATAATTTTTTAGTGAATTCTAATGGTTCGATAAGAAAAGCCTGATCGTTTCCGTTTTTTTTACCTTCAATTGTTAATGACCTAACTATTTCATGTTCACAATTAAAATTTCTTTTTTTAAGTTCATAAATTAAGCTTGTTTTTCCAGCTCCTGGCCCTCCAGTTATTAATATTTTTTTTGAATTTATCATTTTGAGCTAATTTATTAATTATTAAATCTTTATTTACATATATTTGGATTTATGTCAAATCAAACTAATGATTTTTATAAAAGGTTAGAAAAACAGCTTTCAGATTCTTCAGTTTGGCCCTCATTATATAAGTTTAAATTTATTTTAAAATCTGACCCTTTGGAAATTACTAACCTTAAAAACATGTTTAACGACATTGATGCAAATATTTCTTCTAATCTTTCTTCCTCAAAAAATTTCACTAGTATAACAGTTACTGCTAAAATGCGATCAGCTAATGATATTATTAAGAAATATAAATTAGCTTCCGAAATTAAAGGAATAATCTCGTTGTGAGTTTTATTTGTTAAATTTGTTTAACTTTTATTAATTAAATCACCCTAATTTTGATAGATAATTTAGAATATAACACCGAGAGAACTAAATTGATCATCCCAGAATATGGAAGACATCTTCATAAAATGATTGATCAAGCACTTGCATGTGATGATAAAAACGAAAGAAATAAAATTGCGAAGGCAATTATTGGAGTAATGGGGAATCTAAATCCTCACTTAAGAGACGTGCCTGATTTTCAACATAAACTTTGGGATCAACTTTTTATTATGTCTGATTTTTTATTGGACGTGGATTCACCTTATCCATTACCATCTAAGGAAGTATTTTCTCAAAGGCCTGATAAGTTAAATTATCCTCAAAATTTTCCTAAGTATAGGTTTTATGGAAATAATATCAAACGAATGATTGATGTAGCTATTGGTTGGGAAGAAGGGGATATGAAAAATCAGCTCGTATATGTTATTGCTAATCACATGAAAAAATGTTTTTTAAATTGGAATAAAGATACTGTTGAAGACGATGTTATTTTTGGACATTTGTTAGAACTTTCTGAAGGTAAACTTTCTTTAGATTCCTCAAGTAAACCATTATCTGAATCACAAAATTTAATTAAATTAACCAATAAGAAGTTTACAAAACACCCTCCCAAAAATAAAAAACCTTATCGTAACTTTAAAAAAAGGAATCATAATTAAGATCTATTTAAAATGGGTACTTTTTCAATTGAAGGCGGATTTAAGTTGAACGGGGAGATTCATCCTCAAGGAGCTAAAAATGAGGCTTTACAAGTTATATGTGCCACATTATTAACAAATCAAGAGGTCGTAATTGATAATATCCCTGAAATAATTGATGTAATCAAATTAATTGACCTTTTAATTTTTCTTGGCGTTAAGGTCAATAAAATATCCAAAAATAAATATTCGTTTAAGGCTGACGATATAAACATTAATTATTTACAATCTGAATCTTTCAAAAAGAAGGGAAGTAGCCTTAGGGGATCAATTATGGTAGTGGGTCCTTTATTAGCTCGTTTTGGAAAAGGTTTTATTCCTAAGCCTGGAGGAGATAAAATCGGTAGAAGAAGATTAGATACTCATTTTCTTGGCTTGATAAAACTAGGAGCATCATTTCGTTACAATAAAGATGAGCATTTCTACGGAGTGGAATCAAAAAAACTGAAAGGTGCTTACATACTTTTAGATCAAGCCTCAGTAACAGGAACTGCAAATGTTTTAATGGCAGCTTGTTTAGCTGATGGAAAAACTCAAATATATAATGCGGCCTGTGAACCATACATTCAACAATTATGTAAAATGTTGGTAAGCATGGGTGCTAATATTTCTGGAATTGGATCTAATTTATTAGAAATACATGGTGTTAATTTATTAAAAGGTTGTTCTCATAAGGTTTTACCTGACATGATTGAAATAGGTAGTTGGATTGGAATGGCAGCTATGACCAAAAGTAAACTTACTATTAAAAATGTAAGTATAGAAAATTTAGGTCAAATTCCTGATGTATTTAGAATGTTAGGAATTAAAATTGAAATCAAGGGAGATGATATACATGTTTCAGAACATAACAATGGATATGAAATTCAAAATTATATCGATGGATCTGTGCTTACTATTTCGGATGCTCCATGGCCAGGGTTTACCCCTGACTTGTTAAGTATAGTTTTAGTTGTTGCTACGCAAGCCAAAGGAAGTGTTCTTATTCATCAAAAAATGTTTGAAAGCAGATTATTTTTTGTTGATAAACTAATTGATATGGGAGCTAAAATTATTTTATGTGATCCCCATAGAGCAAATGTGATTGGTCATGATTTCAAATCTCAATTAAAAGCTACAACAATGGTTTCTCCAGATATTAGAGCAGGTATATCTCTACTAATTGCGGCCCTTTCAGCTGAAGGGACTAGTATAATCCATAATATTGAACAAATTGACAGAGGATACGAAAATATTGATGGAAGATTATTGGCCTTAGGCGCAAAAATTAAAAGGTTTTAATTTAATTACCTTTTACTTATTTTATTTCCTGTAATTGATTTTTGTCTACTACATTTAAATCTATTAATTTCTGGATTCCTTTTTTTAAGGTGCTTTTGACTTACCCCACTATTTACTCTTTTTCGCCATCTTTTAAAACTAGATTCTTTTAAATTACTTCTCATTAGTTTAATAATATCTTTTTCTTTTAAACCAAATTGAAATAAGATCGCTTCAAATGGAGTTCTATCTTCCCAGGCCATTTCAATTATGCGGTCAATTTGAACAGAATTAAGTTTTTCCATATTAGAGTTGGTTCATAAAATTGTCAGCATCAATTAGTAATTTTTCTTTTTTTAACGAATCCATTTTATCAAAACTACTTATAAGCATTCTCATCCTAGGATTTTTACTAAAAAATTCTCTCTGTTTGTCCATAAATGACCAGAAAAGTCCATCCCATACTTCACTCCATTCACCTTTTTTATAATCACTCATTTTTATTATATAGTTGCTACTACTAATGTATGGCTTGGTAGACATTAAACCCCCATCTGCATATTGACTCATTCCATATACATTTGGTACCATAACCCAATCATAAGAATCAATAAATAGTTCCATAAACCACCTATAAACCTCGTCTGGACTAAATTCACATAAAACCATAAAATTTCCTAAAATCATTAATCTTTCAATGTGATTTGCGTATCCAGTTTTATTTACTTTTTTTATGGTATCATCAATAGGGTCAATTCCAGTAGAACCATCATAGAAAGATTTAGGAATTTTCTTTGTAAAACCCCAGTAATTTTTTGATCTTTCTTCGGATCCCTTAGAAACATAAACCCCTCTAATAAATTCTCTCCAACCGATTATTTGTCTTACAAATCCCTCAGCTGAGTTCAATGGGATATTTTTTTCTTTGTAAAAATTTAATGATGTGCTTAAAATATATTTTGGATCTAAAAGTCCTGAATTTATAAGTGGAGATAAAACACTATGGTTTATAATTGACTCTTCTAATAGTATAGCATCTTCATAAATCCCAAACTCATCAAATCTAGAATTTAAAAAATTATTAAACCAAATTTTAGCAGATTTAAAATCAGTAGGATATAGTTGAGTATCACTTAATTCTCCATTATTTTTTGTGTAATATTTTGATACATATTTTTTTGAATCCAAATATTTAGAGCTTTTAATCTTAGAGTAATCTAGTTCAGGTGTCTTTTTAGTTTTAGGAAACTTTTTTCTGTTCATATCGTCAAAAGTCCATTTACCACCAACTGGTTTCTTTTCCTCATCTAAAAGAACATTAAGTTTATTTCTTTGATTTTTGTAAAAAGGTGTTTGAAAAAGTTTTTTCTTATTTGGACTAAAAAAAGGAAGAAGTTCTTCTCTTGTATTTAAAAAAAGAGGATTTTCATTAAAATTAATATCTATATTTTTTTTTTTACAAACTGAATAAATTCTTTTTTCAAGCCAATTATCCTCTGGATAATAAATATTAACTTGTTTAGTTTTAGTATTTTCTAAGAATTCTCTAATGTCAGAATTTTTATCAAATGAATTAATGTAATTTACCTTTAAACCATTATTAATTAAAAAATCATAATAGTTTTTCATAGAATCTCTATGAAATAATATTTTTTGTTTGTGAAAGTTATACTGCTTAAAAAATAAATATTCCTCTATTAAATAAGTTGTGTTATTATTTTCAGTAATAAAACTTTTTTCAAAAAGTTGATTTGGAAAAATTATATTTATACTATTCAATTATTTAATGCTTTTTTATAAGTTTTTAAACACCTTTCTCTAGCTTCTTTGTGATCCACTATAGGTTCGATGTATCTTTTGGAATCAAATTCTGGTACCCATTTTTTTGTGTAGTTTAGTTCATTATCAAATTTTTTAATTTGTTCGTGGGGATTAAAAATTCTAAAATAAGGGGAAGCATCAACACCACAACCAGCTACCCATTGCCAATTACCTACATTACTAGCTGTTTCATAATCATATAATTTTTCAGCAAAATAAGCCTCTCCCCATCTCCAATCTATCAATAAATGCTTACATAAAAAACTTCCAACCAACATTCTTACTCTGTTATGCATAAAACCTGTTTGGTTTAACTCTCTCATTCCTGCGTCGACTAGTGGGTAACCAGTTTCTCCTTTACACCATTTTTTAAATTGCTCTTCATTATTAATCCACTCAATTCTATCATATTTTGGTTTAAAACTTTTTGTTACTGTATTTGGAAAATGATATAGTATTTGTTGAAAAAATTCCCTCCAAATTAATTCTTTTAAAAATGTATTATTTTGAGACAGATTGGCTTTTGTTATCATTTCTCTTGTACTGATCGTACCAAATCTTAGATGTAATCCGATCTTAGAAGTACCATTAATAGATGGAAAATTTCTTGTTTTTTCATAATCGTTTACTACTTTATTTGAAAAATTTAAGTCTAATGGTTTTAAATTACTTTTTTTAAATCCAATCTCTTCAATTGAAATATCGTTTTTTTCACCCTGCCAAAAATTTTCAAGATATTTCTCAGATTCAAAATATTCTATCCCTGTTTCGGACATTTTTAATATCCATTTTCGAGAATATGGTGTATATACTTTATAAGGTGTGTTGTCATTTTTGACAATTTCAGACTTTTCAAATAAAACGTGATCTTTATAATTTTTGAATTCTATATTTTTTGATTCAAGAAGCTCTTTGATTTTTTTATCTCTAAAAATAGAATAGGGAGTATAGTCACTATTAGTGTATACTTTAGAAATATTATACTTTTCAATTAGATCAGAAAAAACATCGATTGGTTTTCCATAGTAAACTGATATTGATTTATTTATTTTATTTAAAGTTTTGTTTATAATTTTTAATGAAGATTCAATGAAATCTAGCCTATGATCTGAATTTTTAAGTTTATCTAATGTGTTTTTATCATAAATGAAAATTGGCAACACTTTTGAGTTTGTTTTTAATGAATTAAAAAGTCCGTTATTATCGTATAAACGAAGATCTCTTCTAAACCAAAAAATTACTATTTTATCAATCAATTAGATGTGTTTAATGTTGACATTCCTCCATCAACACCTAATACTTGACCAGTAACCCAGGAGCTTTTATCACTTAAAAGAAAAGAAGTTGAATTTGCTATATCTATGGATTGCCCGTGTCTTTTTAGTGGATGTCTTTCCCCTACTTTTTCTTTTTTTAGGTCATTATTTAAAAACCTACTAGCTAGTGGAGTGTCGGTCAAAGATGGTGCTATTACATTAACTCTAATATTAGGAGCTAGTTCTGCAGCTAAAGATTTGGCAAAACCTTCAATAGCTCCTTTTGAAGCTGATACACTCGAGTGAAATGGCATTCCAACCTTAACTGCCACAGTACTGTAAAGAACAACACTAGAGCTGTTAGATTGTTTTAAATTATTTAATACTTTTTGAAGAGTTTTAACCATACACAAAAAGTTTATATTTAAATCCTCCTCAAAAGTATCTAGTTTCAATCCTCTGAAAGGTCTTAGGTTTATGCTTCCAGGAAAGTAGACAAAACCATCTAATATTTCAGGAATTTGTTCTAAATCTAATTCATCTTTTAAGACATCAAAATTTAAATATTTTATGTTTAAACCGCCTAAGTTTTCGTCAGTTCTACATGCTACAATAAGATTGTGTTTTTCATGCAATAGTTTAATAGTTTCTAAACCAATCCCTGAAGATCCTCCGATAAATAATATATTTTTTTTCATATTAAATTTTTCCAAAAAGTTCGTTTAATTTATTTTCTCTGTACTTAAATATTTCTGTAAGCTTATTTTTAACAAACAATACATGCGCTATTTGGCCTAAAATTCCTAGAGGAATCTTATAATCAACTATATCTTCCATTTCAACTCCTCCTTCAATTTCTTTTATAAAATGTTTATGATGCCACAAAGAATAGGGGCCAAACCTTTGTTCATCAACAAAATATTCTTTGTCTTTTACATGAGTAATTTCTGTTACCCATTTGGTAGAAATACCCAATATTGGTGTAACTTTATATTGAATTATTTGACCAGCAAAGATAGATTTATCAGCACCACCTAATATTCTAAAATTCATTTCTTTTGGTGTAATTTCTTTTAGATTTTTGGGGTTACTAAAAAAATCCCAGGCTTTGACAACTGAAATAGGTAATTTTTGTTTTGTTTTTAATTGATACAATTTCAAATTTACAATTTTAGAATACCAAAGGTAAATTTTTTAATTGTCATTATAATCTTATTAAAATAGATTTAATAAATTAGAACATTTAAAAAACTTATTATGAAAAAATATATAACATTACCATTTGTCTTTATTTTAATTTCTTATTTTTCTTTTTCTCAAATTCAAACACCTCAGCCTAGTCCCCTATCTACATTAATTCAGAAAGTAGGACTTGTTGATATTAAGATTGAATATTCTAGACCTTCAATGCGTGGAAGAAAAATTTTTGGAGGTTTAATCCCCTATGGTGAAATTTGGAGAACTGGAGCAAATCAAAATTCAAAAATAACTTTTAGTGAGGATATAAAAATAGGAGATGTAAAAGTTGTAAAAGGTACTTATTCCATATATACAAAACCTTCAATTAAATTTTGGGAATTAATATTATATAAAAAATCAGATAATTGGGGATTGCCAAGAAATTGGGACGAAAGTTTAATTGCATTAAACTTAAAAGTTGACTCAAATGAACTGCCATTTTCAATAGAAACTTTCACCATTGCTATAAACAATTTAAACAATAATGGAGCAACTTTAGATTTTTATTGGGAAAACACAATAGTTTCTTTCAAAATAAATACATTAAATAGAGAAAAAGTAATTTCCGACATAAAAAAAGCATTAAATAATAATCCTAAATCTCAAGATTATTACAAAGCAGCTGTTTTTTATTTGGAGGAAAATTTGGATATTAATCTTGCTAAAAAATGGATTGATAGATGCTTTGAATTAAGAAAAGATACACCATACTGGATGTTACAAAAAAAATCTTTAATTTATTTAGCATATGGTGATAAAGATCAAGCTTTGAAAATTGCAAATGAAGGACTTGCAATTGCCAAAGAAACTAAAATAAAAGATTCAATTAAAATGTTAAGTGATACAGTGGCTTATATATTAAATAATTAGTTTATTTTTTTTATTAAAAAAATTAATAAATAAGGATAAAATGATTGTTAACATTGCTCCTATAAAATTTAACCATAAATATCCAATATCTATGAAACCGTAGATCATAAATATTGATATTTGAGACATACCTGCTGCATAAAAAACTTCATTTCCTTTTATTTTTTTAATAAAAAAAGCAATCAGAAAAATACCTAGTATTGTTCCATAAAAAATAGAACCTATTATGTTAACTAATTGAATTAAATTTTCAAATAATGTTCCGAAACTTGCAAATATTATTGCAATAATGCCCCACATTAATGTAAACCATTTAGAAGCATTAACATAATGTTTTTTTGATTTTGGAATTTTTTGATTTCGTTTATATAAATCAATTACGGTGGTAGCTGATAATGCATTAAGTTCTGATGCAGTTGAAGACATAGCTGCACTAAGTATCACAGCTAACAAAAGTCCAATAATTCCTTTTGGCAAAAAATTTATTATAAAATATATAAAAACATAGTCCTTATCATTATTTTCAATTTTAGAATTACTCTTTTTAATTATTTGCTTCACAGCTTCTCTTTGCTCTTTTTCTTTTCTCTGTAATTCTACTATTTGATTTTCAATTTCAAGGGTAGGTTGTTTATACTTTTTTTTATCTATAAAATCAATTTGTAGTTTTCTTTTGTTGTTTTTTGTTAGATTATAATTTTCATTTAATTTTTGAAATTTATCTTTTTCATGTTTTTTTAAATATTCAATCGCTTGTGGGTTAAAATGAATTGGAGCAGAATTAAATTCAAAAAAAACAAATACCATAACTCCAACAAACAAGATGAAAAATTGCATAGGAATTTTAAAAACCGCGTTAAATAAAAGTCCTAGTTGACTTTCTTTAATAGATTTTCCAGATAAATATCTTTGAACTTGACTTTGATCTGTTCCAAAATAGGAGAGAGCCAAAAATAAACCTCCAGTTATACCACTCCAAAAAGTATATCTTTCATTTAGGTCTAAAGAAAAATCTAGAACTTTCATTTTTCCACCTACACCAGCAATATCAATTGCATTGTAGAAATCAATATTTGGAGGAAGTGAATTTAGTATTATGAAAAATGCAATAAACATTCCACTCATTATTACAAACATCTGCTGTTTCTGAGTTGTACTTACTGCCTGAGTTCCACCACTTACAGTGTAAATTATTACTAAGGTCCCTATAGCAATATTTAAAAGTTTTAAATCCCATCCCAAAACAGAGGACAATATTATGGCAGGAGCATAAATAGTTATACCTGCAGCCAGTCCTCTTTGAACTAAAAATAATATGGCAGCTAATGTTCTAGTTTTGAGATCAAATCTTTGTTCTAAAAATTCATATGCAGTATAAACTTTTAATTTATGGTATATAGGTATAAATACCATACAAATAATAATCATTGCAAGGGGAATTCCAAAATAAAACTGAACAAAAGTCATTCCATCATTATAGGCTTGTCCTGGCGTTGATAAAAAAGTAATTGCACTAGCTTGAGTGGCCATTACTGATAACCCTATAGTCCACCAATTGGATGAATTACCTCCCTTTAAATAGTCGTTTAGGTTTTTACTATTTCTAGTTTTAATTACACCATAGCTAACTATAAAAACTAACGTGCTAACTAAAATTATCCAATCAATTTCTTCCATTTTTATGAAAATAAGTTTGTGATAATATTAAAAAATATAATATATGTGATATTAATAATTATAATGATAGTATATGATTTCTTCCATTTGTACATTTTGTTCTTATTTATATTTTAAAAAATCATAATTTCATTTTTTCTATAGTTTCACAGAACAGGCTTGTTGGAAAACCTAAAACATTGTTATAGCAACCTTCGATTTTTTTAACCCCAATATAACCTATTAAATCCTGTATTCCATAGCTTCCAGCTCTGTCTAAAACATCATATTTTTTTACATAGTAATTTATATCTTCTTTTTTTAAAATATTGAAATAAACCTTTGTTTCCTGATTCACTATTTTTTGTTGGTTTTTAAGTGAGATACAAATGGATGTAAAAACTTGATGTTTTTCCCCACTTAATTTTGCTAACATCTCCCTAGCTTCTTGTCTATTTTTTGGTTTTTCTATTGCTTTATCATTAAACCAAACTATAGTGTCTGACGTAATCAATAATTCATTTTTTTTTAAATCATTTAAAAGTATAAGAGATTTTTTTTTTGATATGAAATCTGTTATTTGAGAGCCCTTAAGTTTATTAGGATAGGATTCTTTAATATTGTGGGTGATGATTTTGAAATTTATTTCTAATCCCTTTAAAAGTTCATGTCTTCTTTTTGAACTGGAAGCTAGTAATACCTTATAGTTTTTTAGATAATCAGAAATCATAAGATTTAAATATTCTGATTAGAATTTTTTAATTTCCAATTCTCTTGGACTTTTAGAGTTTGTTCAATAATATCTCTAACACACCCATGACCCCCCTTAATTGGAGAAATATAATCAGAAACATCTCTAACTTGGGGAACTGCATCAAATGGGCAAGTACTTAAACCTACAACCAACATGGGACTTATATCAGGAATATCGTCCCCCATGTAAACAGTATCATCTTTTGATAGGTTATTGCTTTTCAGATAATTTTCTAAATCTTTTAATTTATTATTAGAACCTAAAAAAATATTTTTCACGCCCAATCTATTTAATCTTAATCTAATTCCTTCATTTTTAGCTCCAGAAATAATGGCAATATTGTATCCAATTTCTATTGCATATTTCACTGCAATTCCATCTTTTGTACTAAAACTTCTGGACTCATTTCCGACACTATCTACTGTTATTAATCCGTTAGTAAATACACCATCAATATCAAAAACAAAGGTTTTAATGGTATTAAGTTTTTCTTTATAATTCATTTTTTGATTTTATGATTTCTTCAGTAAGTCTATTATAAACTTCAAAATACTTAGTTTCTTTCAATAAATTTAAGTGTTTTTGAATTGTTATTTCATCATTTCTTATCGCAGGTCCAGTTTGAGCCTCTGATGGAGATAAATAATTTAATTTATCGGCAGTTTCTTTAATCAAAGGATTTAAAATATCTACATCAATATTTTGAGATTTAAGAATTTTTTCTGCTATTATATTCATGAAGTTAGAAAAGTTATTAGTAAATACAGCTGAGATATGAATCAATGTTCTTTGTTCACTACTGCAAACAACTACTTTTTTTGATAAAAGTGTACTGAGTTTTTTTATTTTATTTAACACTGAATTAGAGCTACCTTCAATTATGATAGGAATGTCTCTAAAGTTAGTTTTCTTTCTCTTACTAAACGTCTGCAAGGGATAGAGTACGCCATAATTTTTATGCTTCGATAATTCATCCATATTTGTTGATCCTGAGCTATGAACAACAATACTACTTTTATCAAGACTTAACTCATCACTTACTTTTAAAATAGCACCGTCATTTACGCAAATAATATAAAAATCAGCCTTTTTAATTTCTTTTAAATTATAACAATAGGATATAGATTGCTTAAAGTTTTTTGGCAATTTTTTTTTTCTACCAAATAATTGAACAAGGTTCAAGGTTTTGCTATTAAGAATAGCATTACAAAGATGATGAGAAACATTACCAGTTCCAATAATAACAATATTAAACATATGTCAAAAATACAAATAATGTATTATGATGTTAGACTAGATTTTTTTATTAGGTTTACAAAAAATTTATCAGATGAGTAATAGAACATTTACCATGATTAAACCGGATGCAGTTGAACATGGACATATTGGATCAATTTTAGAAAAGATTAATTCGGCTGGATTTAAAATAATTGCAATGAAATATACTAAGCTGAGTCTTGAGAAAGCAGAAAAATTTTATGAGGTCCATAGCGAACGTCCATTTTTTAATGAATTAGTCACTTTTATGAGTAGGGGACCTATAGTGGCTGCTATTTTAGAGAAAGAAAACGCTGTTGAAGACTTTAGAAAATTAATAGGCTCAACTAATCCAGCTGAGGCAAAAGAAGGAACAATAAGAAATTTATATGCAACCTCAATGGGAGAAAATGCAGTCCACGGGTCAGATAGTGATGAAAATGCAGCCATTGAAGGCTCTTTTCATTTTAATTCTTCTGAAATCCTATCTTAAAACTATTTTATTAATAATCTTAGTTCCTATTTCATCATTAATTAAGTCAATGATTTTTTGTTTTCCATAGCTAAGCTCTTGTCTTAGAACTGATGAGGACAGACTTACATATAAAGTTTTATTTTTTAAGTGAATTTCTGTAGTATAAGAATTAACATTTACACCCATGGTTTTTTCCCATAAACTTTGAACTTTTACATTATTTAAACCACTTTTTAAAGAACTTTTATCAATCAAATTATTTAAAACTGATTTTAAGCTTTTTGTATCAAAGTTTCTTTTCATAATTCAAACATTTTATATGAGGAATTTATTTTCTTAATGATATTTTCAGTCCTATTATAATCAGTATCTGAAATAAATAACTGCCCAAACTGATCATTATTTACTAACTGAATTAATTGTTGAACTCTTTTGTTATCTAACTTATCAAAAATATCATCTAACAGTAAAATTGGTGAGGAATTAGATTCTGTTTTTAAATAATCAAATTGAGCTAGTTTTAAAGAAATTAGAAAAGACTTTTGCTGCCCTTGACTACCAAATTTTTTAATTGGGAAACCATCAATTTCAAAAATTAGATCATCTTTATGTATCCCACAGCTAGTATATTGAATTATTCTATCTTTTTCTAAACTATTTTCTAATAATGAATCTAATGATTCGTGGTTTAATTGACTTTCATAAGAAATATTTACTTTTTCCTTATTTTGACTAATAGAATTATAACGATCAACAAAAACTGGAACAAAATTTTTAAAAAAATCTAATCTTATTTTATAAATAGGTAAACTAAGTTCTGACAGTTGATCATCGTAAACCTTTAATATTGAAATATCGAATGTATTATTTTTTTTAAAATATTTTAAAAGAGCATTTCTTTGCGACAAGATTTTTTGGTAACTAATTATTTGATTTAAATATGTTTTATTGTTTTGAGAAATCACATTATCTATAAATTTTCTTCTATTTGAACTTCCTTCTTGAATTAAATCTCTATCGTAAGGAGATATCATAACCACAGGTATTAATCCTATATGATCTGAAAATTTCTTATATATTTTCCCATTTCTTTTAACAGTTTTCTTTTTACCTTTTTTTAAGCTGTTAATAATGTTTTCAGATTTTTCTCCTTTTTTAAAATCCCCCTCAATGACCATAAATTCTGCTTTATGATTAATCGATTGTGAACTTAAAGAATGAAAGTAACTTTTGGTCATCGCTAGATGATAAATGGAATCAAGCACATTAGTTTTTCCCACACCATTATCTCCAACAAAACAATTAATTTTTTTATCTAAATCAAAAGATTCAGCATCAAAGTTTTTGTAATTTACAAGAGATAGTTTGTTTAAAATTAATGCCTTCATTATTTAAATTGCAAGAGATATTTACCAACTTACATGCAAATTATATAAAATAATTAGTTTTTTCCCCTTATTCATTGGAATAAAATTTTATTTTTACGCAATTATTAAAAATTAATATGGCAACCTATAAAAAAAAGGGATCTAAATCTAAAAACAAGGGTTTCGACTCTTCTAGTAAAGAAAGTACAACAGCAGAAGTTTTTGAAACTTTAGATGTTAGTGCGTCCAGAACTGAACGTATTGTAGCTAAATATCAAAATTACATTATTGGTTTTGTTGCTATAGCAATAATTACAGTTCTTGGATATTTAGGTTATGAAAATTTAATTCTTCAGCCCAAATCTGAAGAAGCAAATAATGAGCTTTTTACCGCACAAAATTATTTTAATCAAGCCCTTAGTAATGAAGAAAAAAGCGATTCCTTATTTTTATTATCTCTTAATGGTGGAGAGGGTAAATATGGCTTTTTAGATATAATTAAAAATTACTCAGGAACAGATGCTGCTAACCTTTCCTTATACAGTGCTGGAATGGCTTATTATAATTTAAATGATTTTGAAAATTCAATTGATTTTTTACAAGATTTTATAAGTGAAGATGAAGTTTTAAAATCTTTAGCATTGGGGGCTATAGGTGATTCATTTGCTGAGCTTGATCAGTTAGAAGATGCTTTAGATGCATATGTCTCCGCAGCAAGCTCAAGTTCTAATAATTACACTTCTCCAAAATTTTTATTAAAAGCGGGTAATATCGCTTCAATTTTAGGAGAAAAGTCTGCAGCTTTAAAGTTTTACAAAAAAATTAAAGAAGATTTTCCAAAATCCTCTGAATCTAATTTAATTGATATTCAGATTGCTAAGAATTCAGTAAAATAATAATAATGTCTACAGAATCTTTTCAGATTGATATAAATCAAATTCCAGATGCAAATAATCTTAAAATTGGTATAGTAGTTTCAAATTGGAATAGTAATATCACAAACAATTTGTTAAAAGGGAGTTTAGACCTTCTTTATTCAAAAAAAGTTATTAAGGATAATATTCAAATAATGAATGTGCCAGGAAGTTTTGAGCTTGTTTATGGTTGTAAAAAAATGCAGGAAAAACAAGTTGATGTGGTCATAGCAATCGGAAGTGTTATTAAAGGAGAAACAAAACATTTTGAATTCATTTGTAACGCTACCTCTAATGGAATTAAAGATCTAAATGTAAATGGAAGATGTCCTGTAATATTTTGTGTGTTAACTGATGATAATTTGAAACAATCCATTGCAAGAAGTGGTGGTGAGTTAGGAAATAAAGGAACAGAAGCTGCAATAGCTGCTATTAAGATGGCTATTATTTAAAATATTTTCTAGGGACCAATAACATTCCAAAACATTCTCCATCCTCTTTTCCAATATGCTTGTGGTGCATTTTGTGCCCCCTTCTTATTGCCCTTGCGTATCTGTTATCTATATTTCTAAAAATTTTAAACCTTTGGTGAATAAATATATCGTGAACAATGAAATAGGCTAAACCATACAGAAAAATACCTATAGCAATTGGTAGACCAAGCCAAAAATCATATTCACCCCAAAGAACTGTAAAAAATATACTTATAGCTGCATATTGTAGAAAAAACATATCATTTCTTTCAAACCAAGAATCGTGATCTTTTTTGTGGTGATCTTTGTGTAGGATCCATAAGAATCCGTGCATAATATATTTATGTGAAAACCATGCAACAAATTCCATAAAACAAAAAGTTGCTAAAACAGTAAAAATCCAAATAGCTGTATACATTTATAAAATATTAAGTCTGTATCGAACATATGATCTGGCCAAAACATTAACTTTTTGATAGTTTGGAACCCTTATTCTCGATGATTTTATTTTTAATGGATGTGTTTTTCTTAATTTATTTAATAATTTTAGATAGTATTTATAAGCAGTATAAACTCCAAATCTGGCAGATGAAGGAAGTTTAAAAATACCTTTTAATGCGTGTCTAAAATTTTTATCAATCTCATCTAAAATGATTTTTTTGGATGGTTCGTCAAATTCATCAATATTAAGATTTGGAAAATAACTCCTATTTAAACCGTCATGATCAGCCTTTAGGTCTCTCAAAAAGTTAACTTTTTGAAAAGCTGAACCTAAGGACATAGCATACGGCCTTAAGTCATTGTACTGATTTTTATTTCCTTTAACAAATACTTTTAAGCACATCAATCCAACTACATCAGCTGAACCATAAACATATTGATCAAATTCTTTTTTAGTTAGATATTTTTTTTTATCTAAGTCTAACTTCATGCTATTTAAAAAACTGTCAACTAATTCATAATCAATTTGATAATTATGAACTGTTTTTTGAAAAGAATTTAAAATAGGATTAAGGCTTATTTTGTCTTCAATGGATTTTTTTAAATCTTTTTCAAAAAGATTTAAGAGCTCTTTTTTGTCATAATTATGAAAGCTATCTACAATTTCGTCTGCAAATCTTACAAAACCATATATATTGTAAATATCTTGCCTGATTGAGCTATCTAACATTTTTGTTGCAAGAGTGAATGATGTACTGTAAGATTCAGTAACAATTCTAGAACAACTTTCAGATACTTGGTCAAATAGTTTTTTCATTACTAATAATTAGGTCACTAACAAGCTTTCCAGAAACTATTGCTGGTGGAACACCGGGTCCTGGAACAGTAAGCTGACCACTAAAATACAAATTTTTAAGTTTTTTACTTCTAATTTTTGGTCTTAAAAAAGCAGTTTGTAAAAGTGTATTCGCCAATCCATATGCATTCCCACCATATGAATTGTAATCTTCTTTAAAATCATTTACACAATAGCTCGTTTTAAAAATGATATTTTTCTTAAGGGTTTGACCAGTCAAACTCTCTAATCTTTTAATAATAATTTCAAAATACTTTTCTCTTACATCATTGTTGTCATCAAGATTTGTTGCAATTGGAATTAAAAAAAATGCATTTTCACAGCCCTTTGGTGCTGTTTTTGGATTGGTAATTGAGGTGAAATTAGCATAAAATAGGGGGTCTTTTGGCCAATTTGAAATATCGTAAATATTCTTTGCGTGATTGTCAATATCAGTATCAAAAAATAGATTATGGTGAGATACGTTTTTGAGTTTTTTATCAAAACCTACATAAAATAATAAGGAGGATGGCGCCCATGTTCTCTTTGACCAATATTTTTTTGAATATTGACGAAATTTATTATTAAATAGAGTTTCTGTGTGAGCGTAATCTGCTCCTGAAACTACTATGTCACTTTTTATTTTTTTATTACTTATTGTAATGGAATCAACTTTCTTATCAACAATATTTATTGACGTAACCTCATGGTCAACATAATATTTAACTCCTAGTGATTTACCAAGGTCTACCATTGCCAAAACAACATCATAAAAACCATTTGTTGGTTGCCAAGTTCCTAAACCATAATCAGCATGGTTCATAAAACTGTAAAAGGCTGGAGTATTTGAAGATTTAGCACCAAGAAACAAAACTGGAAATTCAAGAAGTAATCTAAGTTTTTTGTTTTTAAATCTTTTTCTTACCTCTTTTCTTATGTTACTTAAAAATGAACCTGCTTTTAGTACTGTTTTTTTTGTTATTAACTCAAGGGGGCTTAGTCCGGGCATTTTGTATAAAAGATCAGTTACAGCTATTGCATAATTGTCTTTTGCAATTGCCATGAATTTTTCTAATGCAATAGAGCTACCCTTTTCGTGTTTTTCAAAAACTTTTTTGATCTTTTCTAAAGAATCTTCTATTTCTATAAAATCGTTTTTACCAAAAAAAACTTTGTATGCTGGATTCAATTTTTTTAGGGTATAGTAATCGGATGTTTTTTTTCCAAAATCATTGAAAAATTTATCAAATACATCAGGCATCCAGTACCAGCTCGGACCCATATCAAAAGTAAATCCTTCTTTTTTAAATTGTCTTGCTCTTCCACCTAAGGAATTATTTTTTTCAAAAACGGAAACTTCATAACCTTGTTTTGCTAAATAACAGGCTGATGCTAGAGAAGAAAAACCTGAACCGATAATTGAAATTTTTTTACTCATTAAATTTAATGTTTGTGCGCACGAGAGGATTTGAACCTCCAAGAGAAATTAATCTCACTAGGCCCTCAACCTAGCGCGTCTACCAATTCCGCCACGTGCGCAAAATTAAGAAGTGACCTGGCTGGGGCTCGAACCCAGGACCCTCTCCTTAAAAGGGAGATGCTCTACCAGCTGAGCTACCAGGTCTTAGTGATTTGGCTGGGGTTCGAACCCAGGACCCTCTCCTTAAAAGGGAGATGCTCTACCAGCTGAGCTACCAAATCTTATACAAAATTTAATGGCTGCAAATATAGGTTCAATAAATTTATTATTCAAAGAGAATTTCTTATAAATTTGCTGAATATCATATCATTAATTTGAAAAACTCTAAAGTGCATATAAACTCACATATTATTATTTTAGGCTATATGGCTTCAGGTAAATCCTTGATTGGAAAAAATTTAGCAAATAAGTTGAGTTTAAACTTTATTGATCTCGATGATGTTATCGAGTCAACAGAAAAAATGACAATCTCAGAAATTTTTAAATTAAAAGGTGAATTAGAATTCAGAAAATTAGAAAATAAAATTTTGATTAATAGCCTAAATTCTAAAAACTGCTCAGTTATTTCATTAGGCGGAGGAACACCATGTTATTTTAACAATATGAACTTAATAAATGATAATTCTAAAAATGTTTTTTTTATAAATACTTCAAATGATATGCTTTCAAGAAGGCTTTATAAAGAAAAAAATAATAGGCCCATGATTTCGCAACTTAAATCACTAAAAATGATTAAAGAGTATGTTTCCAAACATGTTTTTGAAAGGATTCATTTTTATCGAATGGCAAATTATACAATAAATGCACAAGAAAAAAAAGAAGATGAAATTACAAATAGTATTATTGAAATTCTTAGTCAATAACGGCAAATGAATTATTTTTTTCAAAAACAACATTTACATTTTCATCTATAGAGGTTGATAATGAAATTCCCTTAAAATCAATTTTAATAGGAAATTTTTTATGATTTCTATCTATTAAAACTACAGTATTGAAATTGGATAAAGGAATGTCTAATAAAAATTTAACACCATAAAGAAGCGTTTTTCCAGAGTTTAGTACGTCATCAATAAGGACTATCGATTTGTTTTTCATTTCATCTAACTCAAAGTTGGAATCTATAATATCAAGAGGATTTTTTTTATTTATTATCAAATAATTTAATTTAATAAATGATTGGGATATTAGTTCCAATTCTTTGTTAATTAGATTAGCTAAAGTGTAACCATTTTTTTTTATTCCTATTAAGAAAATGTGAGATTCATTACTATTTTTTTCATGAATTTGATATGCTATCCTTTTAACTATTTTATTAATTTGATCTTGATTTAAGATTTTTTTCAATTTTTTATTTTTAATTAGAAATAAAGTTAATCATTTAAATAATCATTTAAGGCTCTTCTATCTTTCTTACTTGGTTTCCCATCATACTTAAAGCTATTTTTATTAGCTCTAATTATCTCTTTTTTTTCTAATTCTGATTTTGGGGTAATATTATTTATGTATAAATCCACAATTTTGGCACCTATTCTTGATTTAGGTAAATTTTTAATTTCATATTGATTAAGAATTTGGTTTTTTTTCACGCTAATGGTCATATTTGGATAAACTTCCGAGGAGGGCTTCAAAGATTTTAAATTCATTTTAACATGCCCTTTTTTACAAGCATTACCAGCAATAGTTCTTGATTTATAAATTCTTGAAAACCATAAAAATTGATCAATTCTCATTTCTATAATATATATCTAATTTTTTATCAAAAATATAAGAAAATTGTATCTTGCGGCATATTTATTTTTAATATGCGAAATTTTTTTAAATCACTTTCATATAACTTAATATTAATAATTTTGGTATATTCTTGCTCCTCTGATGACACTGAAGATACCCAAACTGTTCCTCTTGAACCAGTTGCTTCTCAATACGCATTAGAAAATGATTCAATTGTAGAATTTTTAAAAACACATTTTTATAATTATGACGATTTTAAAACGTTAAGTTCTAGTGAAACAGCTGAATTAATTATAGATACTATTTCTGGAGACAATATTGACAAAATTGCTTTATATGATCAGGTTTCAACAATGACTATTGAAATTGCTGACGAAAATGATGAAATGGTCGGACACAACTTATATTATATAATTAATAGAGAAGGTAATGGAGCAAATCCATCAGTGGCTGATTCAGTTTTTGTTTCTTACAAGGGATTGACTTTAGGAAATACTACATTTGATTCTAGAAAAATTCCAATATGGTTAGATCAGACATCTGTTGTTCGTGGTTTTCAAGAATTTACAGCACTACTTAAAAGAGGAGATATAATTACAAATAATAATGGAACTTATTCTTTTGATAATTTTGGAATTGGAATGGTAATTATGCCCTCTGGTTTAGGATATTTTAATAATGGTACTGTAAATATTCCTGCATATTCTCCACTTATTTTTCAAATTAATCTAAATACTTTAAATATTGCTGATCATGACAATGATGGGGTTAATTCACTTTATGAGGATATAGATAAAGATCATCTTTTTAATGATGATGATACTGATTCGGATAATATTCCAAATTATTTAGATGCTGATGATGATGGGGACGGAGTATTAACTAAAGATGAATACGATGCCAATGATGATGGAATAGTTGATGACTCTGACGGAGATGGAATTCCTGATTATTTAGATAATGATGAAGAATAACTTAAAGATAAAAAGACACAGCTAATAAATATAACTTTCCTTGGGAAGTTATGAATTGGTTTTTATCACCAACAGTTTCTTTCATAAATTTTATTTCATTTTTTTCGAACCCTCTTTCAGCTCTCAAGTCAATTTCAAATCTAGAGAATTTTATTCCTGCCCCAAACTGTAAACCAACACGATAGTCGTTTTTTAAATCGTTAACATTAAAATTTTCAAAATCAACATTTTTAATAAATTCGAACCTTGGACCAGCAAATAAATTTAAGTTTTTAAAAAAATTATATCCAAACATGATAGGAATGTCTATTTTTTTTTGATTAAAATCGGTTACAATATTAGTTGTTTTGACTAGTACATATGGAATATCATAACTATTTTTTATATATGTATAATTTAATTCCGGTCTTAAAAAAAATTTTTGAATTGAAAGTTTTAAAAAAACCCCAAAATGTTGACCATTTCTAGATTCAAAAATATTTATATCGTTTGAAATAGATTCAATGTCAGCGTTAATATTTAATTGGCTATTAAAATTAATACCTGCTTTTAGTCCATATTCAAAAGAAGCAAATTGAGCACAAATAGTTGAGGAGCTTAAAAAGAATAAAAACAAAAGTATTTTTTTCACTTATTTCTTTTTAATGACCTCAGTAGCAGATTTAATTATAGCTTGAGAGTTTAGCCCGTATTTCTCCATAAGTTGTTGTGGTGTTCCTGATTCTCCAAAAGTATCATTCGTTGCTACAAAACTTTGAGGGGCAGGATTGTTTTGCGCTAAAATTCTAGAAATACTTTCTCCAAGACCACCATGATAATTATGTTCTTCAGCAGAGACTAGACATCCAGTTTTACTAATAGATTTCAAAATAATATCTGAATCTAGAGGTTTAATTGTGTGAATATTTATTATTTCAGCACTTATCCCCATTTTATTTAACTCTTCCCCAGCTTTTATTGCTTCCCAAACTAGATGACCAGTTGCAACAATTGTTACATCACTACCTGGGTTTAATATTACCCCTTTACCTATTTCAAATTTTTGATCAATTGCTGTAAAGTTTGCTACTTTAGGTCTTCCAAATCTAAGGTAAACAGGCCCTTCATAATTAGCAATTTCAATTGTTGCTGCTTTTGTTTGATTATAATCACAAGTATTAATTACAGTCATTCCAGGTAACATTTTCATTAAGCCAATATCTTCTAAAATTTGATGTGTTGCTCCGTCTTCTCCTAAAGTTACTCCTGCATGAGAAGCGCATATTTTCACATTTTTATTGGAGTATGCGATAGATTGACGAATTTGGTCATAAACACGTCCAGTTGAGAAGTTGGCAAATGTACCAGTAAAAGGAATTTTGCCTCCAATTGTTAATCCCGCTGCAATACCCATCATATTAGCTTCAGCTATACCAACTTGAATAAATCTTTTAGGATTTTCTTTTTTAAATTCATTCATTTTTAGAGATCCTGTTAAATCAGCGCATAGGGCTACTACATTTTTATTGTTTCTTCCCAGTTCGGTTAATCCATCACCAAATCCAGATCTGGTATCTTTTTTTCCTGTATCTATATAATTTATCATGAATTTTTAAATTTAATAATCTCCAAGTGTTTCGGGATTTTGGTTAAGTGCATTTGCAAGCTGTTCATCATTTGGAGCTACTCCATGCCAAGCATGTGTATTCATCATAAAATCAACTCCGTTACCCATTTCTGTATGCATTAAAATAACTATGGGTTTAGATTTACCAATAATAGATTTTGCGTATGTTAACGTTTCTAAAATATTATCAATATTATTACCTTCTTTAATTTCTAAAACTTCCCAGCCAAAGGATTTAAATTTTAGATCAATATTTCCCATTGGAAGAACATCATTAGTTGAACCATCAATTTGTTTTCCGTTTAAATCTATAGTAATAATTAGGTTATCTACTTTTTTTGCAGCAGCAAACATGATTGCTTCCCAATTTTGGCCCTCTTGAAGTTCACCATCTCCTAAAAGAGCAAAAACAGTATTTTTATCATTATTTAATTTTTTACTCAATGCAGCTCCAATAGAGACTGACAATCCTTGCCCTAGCGATCCACTAGCAATTCTTACACCAGGCAGACCTTCATGTGTTGTAGGATGACCTTGAAGTCTTGAATTGATTTTTCTAAAAGTACTTAGTTCAGAGATTGGGAAATAACCTCGTCTTGATAACGTACTGTAGAACACGGGAGAAATATGACCATTAGAAAGAAAAAACAAATCTTCATTTAAACCATTCATATTAAAATTTAAATCAATTTTCATTATCTTAAAATATAGTACAGCAAGAAATTCTGCACATCCCAAAGAACCACCTGGGTGGCCTGAATTAACTTGATGAACCATTCTTAAAATATCTCTTCTAATTTGTGATGTTAAATCATCTAAATTTATATTCATAAAAACAATTTTATATACAATAAAATTAATTATATACTATTCCAATCCAAACAGTTTTTTATATTTAAATACATAATTAATTAACAATTGTTATGGTTTTTTTATAAGAGGCAGATGATTATATTTGATTAATTTACTATATGATTTTTAACCTAAATTCTAATGACCCTAACACAAAAGCTAGAGCAGGGACAATTAAAACAGACCATGGTTTTATTCATACACCAATTTTCATGCCCGTAGGCACATCTGCTACAGTAAAAGGAGTTCATCAAAGAGATCTTAAAAATGAAATTAATCCAGATGTGATATTAGGAAATACATATCATTTATATTTAAGACCTGGAGAAAATATTATTGAGAAAGCTGGAGGTATTCATAAGTTTATGAACTGGGATAGAAATATTTTAACTGATAGTGGGGGTTATCAAGTTTATTCCTTATCAAATAATAGAAAAATTAATGAGGAAGGTGTAGAATTTAAATCACATATTGATGGTTCTTATCATTTTTTTTCACCAGAAAGAGCAATTAAAATACAAAGATCAATAGGAGCTGATATAATAATGGCTTTTGATGAATGTACACCATATCCATGTGAATATAATTATGCTAAAAATTCCATGAATATGACCCACAGATGGCTAAAAAGATGTGTTAAAGAGTTCAACAAATCCGAATCAATATATGATTATAGTCAAACATTATTTCCTATCGTCCAAGGAAGTACTTTTAAAGATTTAAGAGCACAGTCCGCAGAGTTTATTGCCAATATAGGAGCTGAAGGAAATGCTATAGGTGGACTTTCGGTGGGAGAGCCAGCAGATGAAATGTATGGTATGACAGAGGTCGTTTGTAATATACTTCCAGAAGATAAACCAAGATACCTTATGGGTGTTGGAACTCCAATAAATTTGTTAGAAAATATTGCATTAGGAGTTGATATGTTTGATTGTGTAATGCCCTCTAGAAATGCTAGAAATGGTATGCTTTTTACAGCTGATGGAACAATTAATATTAAAAATGAAAAATGGAAAGACGATTTTAGCGTTATTGATAAAGGGAATTATTCTTTTGTAGATTTAAGCTATTCAAAGGCTTATTTAAAACATCTATTTTCTACAAAAGAAGCCTTGGGAAGACAGATCGCAACAATTCATAATTTAGCATTTTATATTTGGATGGTTAAAGAAGCTCGAAACAAAATAATCGATGGCACTTTTTTGAGCTGGAAATCTAAAATGGTAAAACAAATGAATAATAGATTATAAAATTGAAAATATTAGATAAATATATCATCCTAAAGTATTTGAGCACTTTTTTCGCTATGCTCCTACTTTTTATTCCCATTGGAATTTTGGTTGATGTTTCTGAAAAAATTGATAAATTCAAAGAATTTGATGTTCCTTTTGATGAAATTATAAATTATTATCTAGATTTTATCTGGTATTTTGGGAATACTCTTTACCCCCTTTTTGTTTTTCTTTCTGTTATATGGTTTACTTCAAAAATTGCCAATAACTCAGAAATAATAGCTATACTAAGTTCGGGAATATCTTTTAATAGGTATTTGAGGCCTTTTATGATTGCTGCTTCTTTTATAGCTTTTATTGCTTTTTACTCAGGAATGTTTATTGTTCCGGAAAAAAACAAAAGTTATAATGAGTTTTCTTACAAATATTTAAAAAAGGGTAAAAAATCCAGAGAAACTTCAAAAATATATAAACAAGTTGAAGAAAATGATTTTGTCTATGTAAGTAGTTATAATCCTACAAGAGAACTAGCTTATGATTTTTCATATGAACACTTTAAAGAGAATAATTTAGAATATAAAATAAGTGCAAGAAATATCAGATGGATTGAAGAAGATAGCATTTACAGGTTAACAGATTATTTCAAAAGAAGTTTTAATGCGGACAAACAATTTATTGAATCAAAGAAAATATTAGATACTATTTTTTCTTTTAAAATAAATGAACTTTCATCTGTAAATTATATGGCTGAAACCCAAAATTTTTTTGAGTTAAATATGTTTATAAATCAAGAAAAAGAAAGTGGATCTCCACTAATTAACAATCACTTATTAGTTAGACATAAAAGATGGAGTCTTCCTTTGTCAACTTTTATTCTTACGTTATTAGCAGTTTCAGCTTCTTCATTTAAGAGAAGAGAAGGGATGGGAGTAAATTTAGCATTTGGAATTATCACTGCTTTTACTTTTGTTTTTTTTGATAAGTTTTTTTCTGTAATGGTTAGTAAATCAGGTCTGTCACCATTTTTAGGTGCCTGGATTCCAAATTTTATTTTTCTTTTTTTAGCAATTTATTTTTTAAAATATGCAAAAAAATAAATTAAAAAGTTTAATTCACTTTCATTTTATAGTTTTTATTTTTGGTTTTACTGCTATACTAGGGTCTTTAATTTCCATAGATTCTTTTCAGTTAGTATGGTATAGAATGTTAATTGCATCAATATGTTTACTAATCTTAGCCCCTTTTTTAAATAAAAAGTTAAATATTTCAATGTCTTTATTTTTGAAATTATTTTTTTGTGGTGTAATTATTTCATTACACTGGGTATTCTTCTTTAAAGCCATTAAAGTATCCAATGTATCAATAACCCTTTCAATTTTATCATTGGGGGCTTTCATAACTTCTTTTTTGGAACCTATTTTGTATAAGAGAAAAATAGTATTTTATGAAGTTATCTTGGGTCTGTTAGTTGTTGCTGGTACAGCAATTATTTTCAAAACTCAGTTTCATTATTTAGAAGGAATTCTGTATGCTTTAGTATCTGTTATTTTAAGTGTATTTTTTACTTTATTTAATGGTAAGTTAATTGGTAAAACTTCTTCTTTTACCATTTCGCTTTATGAACTTCTGGGAGGGTTTTTAACGATTTCTATATTATTAATTATAAATAATGATTTAAATTTAGATCTTCTATCTCTTAAAAATAATGATTTTGTATGGCTTTTTATTTTGGGAACAATATGTACTGCGTATGCATTTGTTATTTCAGTAGAAGTTATGAAACATTTAACACCGTATTCTGTAATGCTTTCTATTAACATGGAACCTGTTTATGGTATATTATTGGCAATAGTTTTTTTAAATGAATCTGAAAATATGTCTTTTGATTTTTATATTGGGTTTTTATTGATTTTTACATCAGTAATTTTAAATGGTGTTTTGAAGTTAAAACAAAAATAGATTTGGTTTAATTTATTATTTATATTTGATAATAATTTTCTGTTTATATGGAATATTTAGATTTTGAAACTCCTCTAAAAGATTTAGAAGATCAGCTGATTGAGTGTAAATTAATAGGAGATAAAAGTGAGATTGATGTTTCAGAAACTTGTAAAAAGTTGATGGAAAAAATTAAAAAAACTAAGAAAGAGATTTATAAGAATATTTCTCCTTGGCAAAGAGTTCAATTATCAAGACATCCCTCCAGACCTTATACTTTAGATTATATTAAGGCTTTAACCAATAATACATTCTTAGAACTGCATGGAGATAGAAATATTAAGGATGACAAAGCTATGATAGGAGGTCTTGGAAAAATTGGAGATCAAACCTTTATGTTTATAGGTCAGCAAAAAGGATATAATACTAAAACCAGGCAGTACAGAAATTTCGGAATGTCAAATCCTGAGGGTTATAGGAAAGCTTTGAGATTAATGAAGTCTGCTGAAAAGTTCAATATACCTGTTATTACATTAATTGACACACCTGGAGCTTATCCTGGTTTAGAAGCTGAAGAAAGAGGACAAGGTCAAGCTATTGCAAAAAACTTATTTGAAATGTTTAAACTTAAAACTCAGATAATTTGTATTGTCATAGGAGAAGGAGCGTCTGGAGGAGCTCTTGGAATTGGAATAGGTGATCACGTAATGATGCTAGAAAACACATGGTATTCTGTTATCTCCCCTGAATCATGTTCTTCTATTTTATGGAGAAGTTGGGATTTCAAAGAACAAGCTGCCGAAGCTTTAAAATTAACTCCTATTGACATGAAAAAGAATAATTTAATTGATAAAATAATTCCAGAGCCATTAGGTGGAGCTCACAGAGATAGAGAAAAAACATTTATCAATGTAAAAAATGCGATTCTTGAATCTTTCAATTATCTTAAAGATAAAAAAGTAAATACTCTCGTTGAAGAGAGAACAAATAAGTTTACTTCAATGGGAGTTTATAATTCTTAATTTTATAAGATATTAACATTTTTTTTTCGTTGTTAACAAAATATTGTTTGCTTTTAGCTAGTTATTTTTCTTAGTCTGGTGTTATCTTTTTCTTAAGTTCGTAGTATGGATAAAGCCAAACCACTTTTTGAAAGATCTAATAAAAAAACACCTGTTGTTTCATTTGAAAGAGGTAAAATACCGCCTCAGGCATTAGACCTAGAAGAAGTTGTTTTGGGAGCTATGATGATAGATAAAAAAGGAGTTGATGCAGTAATTGATATTTTACAACCCAGTGCTTTTTATAAAGAGTCTCATCAATTTATTTTTGAGAGTATAGTAAAGTTATTTGAAAATACAGAACCAATTGACTTGCTTACTGTCTCTGCTAAGTTAAGAGCAGAAGGTAAGCTTGATAAGATTGGTGGAGATTATTATTTAGTCCAATTAACTCAAAAAGTTTCTTCTTCTGCCCATATTGAATACCATGCTAGAATTATTTTACAAAAATACATTCAAAGAAGTTTAATAAAAATATCTACAGAAATAATCGAGGATTCTTATGACGAAACTCAGGATGTTTTTAATCTTTTAGATTCAGCAGAATCTAAACTATATGACGTTACTCAGGGCAATATTAAAAAATCTACTGAAACAGCTCAGAGTTTGGTAATACAAGCAAAAAAAAAGATAGAAGAAATTTCAAATAAAGATGGTTTAAGTGGGGTTCCCTCAGGATTTTCTGATCTCGATAAATTAACCTCTGGATGGCAGCCTAGTGATTTAGTTATAATTGCTGCTAGGCCAGGTATGGGAAAAACTGCTTTAACTTTATCCATGGCCAGAAATATGGCTGTAGCTCAAAATATCCCTGTTGCTTTTTTTTCTTTAGAGATGTCTTCCATTCAACTTATAACTAGATTAATTTCCTCTGAAACTGGATTATCATCTGAAAAATTAAGAACAGGAAATCTGGAAAAGTTTGAATGGGAACAACTAAATGTTAAGGTTTCCTCTCTTGAAAATGCACCTTTATATATAGACGACACACCATCTTTATCAATCTTTGATTTAAGAGCAAAAGCTAGAAGATTATCTTCTCAGTATGGAATTAAGTTAATAGTTATTGATTATTTACAGTTAATGACAGCAGGCGGGAGTAATAAAAATGGAAATAGAGAACAAGAAATTTCTACTATTTCAAGAAATTTAAAAGCATTATCTAAAGAATTAAATGTTCCTGTAATAGCATTATCTCAACTATCTAGGGCAGTAGAAACAAGAGGAGGTAGCAAAAGACCTATTCTTTCTGACCTGAGAGAATCAGGTGCAATTGAACAAGATGCAGATATTGTATCGTTTATTTACAGACCTGAATATTATAAAATTGATGAATGGGATGATGAAGAAAGAACTCCATCTACAGGACAGGCCGAATTAATTGTAGCTAAGCATAGAAATGGAGGCTTAAGTAACATAAGGCTTAAATTTGTTTCAACTCTGGGTAAGTTTGAGAATTTAGATAATTTTGATTCTCCTTTTGAATACCAATCGAAAATCAATCAAGATAGTCCTAAGGTTAATCCTGATCAAGCTTTTGAAAGTGGCAGCTATAGAGATGAAGGAGAGGATATGCCTTTTTAAAGCTTACTTTACTTTATTTACAATTTCGGTAAAAGCCTCAGGGTTATTCATGGCTAAATCAGCAAGTACTTTTCTGTTTATGTCAATATCGTTTTGCTTTAATTTACCCATTAATTCAGAATAAGATAACCCATGTAATCTAGCTCCAGCATTTATTCTGGTAATCCAAAGGGCTCTGAAAGTTCTTTTTTTATTTTTTCTATCTCTGTAAGCATAGGTTAGTCCTTTTTCAACTGCATTTTTAGCAACAGTCCAAACATTTTTTCTTCTTCCGAAATAACCTTTTGCTTGTTTTAATATTTTTTTTCTTCTCTGTCTAGAAGCTACTGAATTTACTGATCTTGGCATAATTTAATTTTTTAGATTAGGCGTCATTTTATGAGCTTTAAGGCCTTTTTCTTGGTTAAACTCTTAGTATATAAACCGTTATTTCAAACGCAATTGTTTTTTTATATTATCACTATCACTTTCATGAACTAAAGTAGAGTGAGTAAGGGCTAGTTTTCTCTTTTTAGATTTTTTGGTAAGGATATGGCTTTTGAAAGCGTGCTTCCTTTTAATTTTTCCTGTTCCAGTTACTTTAAATCTTTTTTTAGCACTAGATTTTGTTTTCATTTTAGGCATAACTTCTTACTTCAAATTATTTTTATTTCTTAGGGGCCACAAACATAATCATTTTTTTTCCTTCCATAGTAGGTAATGACTCAACTTTTCCATATTCTTCCAGTTCTTGAGCTAATTTTAATAATAATATTTGTCCTTTTTCTTTAAAAATGATAGATCTTCCTTTAAAAAAAACAAAAGCTTTTAGCTTTGCACCTTCTTTTAAAAATTTGATACCATGTTTTTTCTTAAACTCGTAATCATGCTCATCTGTATTAGGTCCAAACCTAATTTCTTTAACAATTACTTTAGTTGATTTTGCTTTTATTATTTTTTCTCTTTTCTTTTGCTCATATAAGAATTTCTTATACTCCATTATTTTACAAACTGGAGGTGTCGCTTTTGGAGAAATTTCAACTAAATCAAGCTCCAATTCCCTTGCTATTTCTAAGGCCTTATTTAAATTATAAATACCAACCTCAACATTATCACCAACAAGTCTGAGCTCGTTAGCTCTAATATCCTCATTAATTTTATGTGGATTTTGTTTAATTATTCTAGCAGGTTGTCTGCTTCTTTTTCTTCTAATTGCTATAGCTGTAAATTTAAATTAATTAAAAATCTTCAATTGTCTCTCTTACTTTTTTATTTATGAATTCTACTAATTCTTTAATACTTTTCTTTCCAAAATCCTTTCCGCCATGGCCTCTTATTGGCAACAAATTATTCTTTTCCTCTTCATCACCAATTATTATCATGAATGGAATTTTTTCCAATTCAGCTTCTCTTATTTTCCTGCTAACAGTTTCATTTCTAGTATCCGCAAGAGCGCGAATTTCGTCTTTTTCTAGTAAATTTAAAACTTTTTCAGTGTATTTTTTGTGTTTTTCTCCAACTGGTATCAACATTATTTGATTAGAAGTCAACCATAAAGGAAAATTTCCACCAGTATGCTCGATTAGTATTGCTATAAATCTTTCCATACTTCCAAACGGAGCTCTATGAATCATCACTGGGCGTTTCAAAGTATTATTACTATCAGTATAATTTAAATCAAATCTTTCAGGAAGATTGTAATCAACTTGAATTGTTCCTAATTGCCACTCTCTTCCAATTGCATCTTTTACCATAAAATCGAGTTTAGGTCCATAAAAAGCTGCCTCTCCATATTCAATTTTATAATCTATATTTTTTTCTTTTGTAGCATTTATTATAGCCTTTTCAGCTGTATTCCAAACCTGATCAGTACCAATATATTTTTCTTTGTTCAAGGGGTCTCTTAGAGAAACTTGGGCTGTAAATTTTTCAAAACCTAAAGACTTAAACACATATAAAACAAGGTCAATAACATTTTTAAATTCAGAGTTAAGCTGATCTTGGGTACAAAAAATATGTGCATCGTCTTGTGTGAAACCTCTTGCTCTTGTTAAACCATGAAGCTCTCCGCTTTGCTCATACCTATAAACGGTACCAAATTCCGCATACCTTACTGGTAATTCTTTATAACTCCACTGTTTAGCATTGTACATTTCACAGTGATGTGGACAATTCATCGGTTTTAATAAAAACTCTTCACCATCAGCAGGGGTTGAAATTGGTTGAAAACTACTTTCACCATATTTTTCATAATGACCTGATGTTTCGTATAATTCTTTATTTCCAATGTGTGGAGAAATTACTTGTTTATACCCTGCTTTTTTTTGTGCTTTTTTGAGAAATGCTTCTAACCTTTCTCTAAGTTCTGCTCCTTTTGGAAGCCATAGAGGTAACCCTTGTCCAACTTTATTTGAAAAAGTAAAAAGTTCCAATTGTTTTCCTAGTTTTCTATGATCTCTCTTTTTAGATTCTTCTAATAAATTAAGATATTCAGTTAGCTCTTTTTGCTTTGGGAATGAAATCCCATATACTCTGGTAAGTTGTTTGTTATTTTGATCTGCCCTCCAATAAGCACCCGCAACGCTCAATAACTTTACGGCTTTTATAAAGCCAGTATTAGGTAAATGACCACCCCTGCATAAATCTGTAAAATTATCATGATCACAGAAAGATATAGTGCCGTCTTCTAAATTATCTATTAATTCAACTTTATATTCATTTCCTAGTTTTTTATAATAGTCAAGAGCTTCTTTTTTTGATTTATATTTCAGTTTAAACAGATGTTTATTTCTTGAAATTTCTATCATTCTTCTCTCAATCTTAGGAAAATCTTTTTCTGACATAATGTTATCTCCAAAATCAACATCATAGTAAAACCCGTTCGAAATAGCAGGGCCAATTGTTAATTTAACTTCAGGATAAAATTCTTCTATAACTTGAGCTAAAATGTGAGCAGATGAATGCCAAAATGCTTTTTTGCCCTCTTTGTCGTTCCAAGTGTAAAAAACCAATTTTCCACTTTCAGTAAGTTTAGTAGTTGTTTCAATAGTTTTACTATTAAAGTTGGCAGATATTATATTTCTGGCTAAACCCTCACTAATTGAATTAGCAATTTCATATGGGGAAGTATTGATTTCATATGATCTAGCTGCTCCGTCTGGAAAAGTAATTTCAATCATTATTTAAAGAGAATTATAAATACAAAGATAATATCATTGATTTACTTAACAACATTACTTTCTTTTTTTTTAAAAATAGAATTCATGATATTTTTTAGTCCTTTTACTCCAAAAAAAATAGAACATAGACATATAATTAAACTAAATATCAGTACCCCTTCAAACCATGGGTGATCTTGATTTTTAAAAGATTGAAAAAGTAGAGTAGGACCAACAAACATTAAAAAAAGTGAAAGAAAAATATTTTTAAACCCTTTTTTTAAAAAATTAGATTCCATCATTATAATTTTTAATAGCTTTTCTAACACTTTTATGTTTTTTTAAAAGAATTGAAGCTTTGTTTTTTGAAATTTGTAGAGAATTCATTAACATTAAAGTTCCTCTGTTAATTAGTTTCTCATTTGAAAGTTGCATATCAATCATTTTATTTCCTTTGATTCGGCCCAATTTAATCATGATAGTGCTAGAAATCATATTTAAAACTAACTTTTGAGCTGTGCCTGCTTTCATCCTTGAACTTCCTGTAATCACCTCTGGTCCAACTAGTACTTCAACGGGATATTTTGTAATTAAAGAAATTGGACTTCCTGTATTACAAGTTATGCATCCAGTTTGAATTTGTTTTTTATTACATTTTTCTAAAGCTCCAATCACATAGGGTGTTGTTCCTGAAGCAGCAATTCCTATAACGAAATCTTTAGAGTTGATATTATGTTTTAGTAAATCTTTCCAACCTTGCTTCAAATCATCTTCAGCATTTTCAATACTTTTTCTTATTGCTTTATCCCCTCCAGCAATTATTCCCACAATTAAACCTGTACTTACTCCAAAGGTTGGAGGGCATTCCGAAGCGTCTACTACACCTAATCTCCCACTTGTTCCTGATCCAATATAAAAAAGTCTTCCACCATTATCTAATTGATAAATTATTTTATCAATTAACTTTTTTATTTTAGGTATTACTTTCTTTACTGAAATTGCTACGGTTTGATCTTCTAAATTTATAATTTCTAAAAGTCGATTAACAGACTTTTTTTCCAAGTTATCATAATTAGAATCGGATTCTGTTATTTTTTCAAAACTCATTAATCATTTTTTAATCAAACAATCCATCAGGAGCATCTTCTTTTGATAGTCTAAAATAATCAAATTCCGAAACTCTATAGAATCCTAAAGGAAATTTTTCAGGATTTGATAGATTTGTAATATTTCCTCTTATAATTGCACTAGCAGATGAGAATGGTCTGCCATTTTGTGCTCCAGCTTGAGCTGTTAAAATATTAAGATAATTAAAACCTTCTTCTGTTAATCCAGTCATTTCTATATAAACAAACTCATCATTTTTAAAATATTTTGTTTTGTCAATAAAAAAAGAAAAAGTGAATTGATTTCCATTAGTATAAAGGTCTCTTGATACTAAATAATCGTATGTATTTGCCTCTCCTTTTGGCCCAAATTTCCAAAGATTAAAATCACCAATTTCTTTTGGATCAGTAAAGGTAATTAGTAATTCTACCTCATCATTGTTGAGTGATTTTCTATCACCAAACTTCACGGATTCAATACCTGAAACTTTTATTAGTTTTTCAGATGAATAATAATTTTCTTCTTCGAACTCAACAAAGAATTCATAATCTTCTTCAAAACTTATGTGGTCGATTGTGTTTGTGTAATATTCATATTTATTATTATAATTTAAATCAATATTTCCATTTTTGGTTTTAATATAAACATTTGCATTCTCTATTATTGTATTGTTTTCACCAAAGTAAGGAGCAGTTTTATTCACTTTTACTATTGCAGTTGCAAAATTTTCATTAATATTTTTGAATATGGATGCATCTAAAACAATTCTTTCATCAGAATAATCTGTTTCAATAGTTATAACTTTTTCGCAGCTGCTAAAAAATAATATCAAGATGTATAAAAAATATTTTTTCATTTAAAATTTAAAATTATAAGTTATGCTTGGAACAATTCCGAAAATTGATAATTGAATTGCTTCATTTTTCTGAGTTTTATCATTTTGTTTAAACGATATGGAATTTGCATTATCTCTGTCATAGATATTATAAAAGCCAAATACCCATTCACTTTTAAAGATTCTTTTTTTGTTTTTAGCAGGAATTAGAGTTAGAGATATATCAAGCCTGTGGTAATTTGGAAGTCTATTTGAATTACGCTTTCCATAATTTGGTATGATTAGATCCATGTAAGTATATTGACCAGTAGGATAATTAATTGGTTGGCCTGTTTGAAATATAAAATTAGTATTAAAGGTAAGTTTATCATTTAATTTAAAATTTGAAACAAAACTAAAATCGTGAGTTTTATCATAACCAGTCTTATACCAGTTTCCTTTATTAATTCCAGTTTCAATTGAATTCCTTCCAGATGTTTTTTGTTCGGATTTAGAAATTGTATATCCAAGCCAATAATTGTGTCTTCCTTCATTCTTTTTAAATAAAAACTCCAATCCATATGCTCTAGCTTTTCCAGCCAATAAGACTCTTTCCACAGCTGAATTAGCAACTAAATCAGCTCCTGGAATATAATCCAGTCTATTTTTAATTTTTTTATAAAAAACTTCAGTTTCTAATTTGTTTCCATTTTTTAATTTAGAGTGGTAACCTAAAGCTAATTGATCTAATTGTTGTGGTTTTAAGTAAGGTCCGCTAGGAGCCCAAATATCTAGTGGAGCAGGTGCATTGGTATTAGATATTAAATGAATATATTGATTTAATCTGTTGTAGCTTGCCTTTATAGATTGATTTTTAAAATTATATGATAAATTAAATCGCGGTTCGATATTATAAAATGATTTAATGGTTTTTGAGTTATCTGGATTTAGGTATTTTCCGATTATTTCGCCCTCTTTGTAAATACCAAGATTTTGATCAAAACTTACAGGGTTGTCGTTTAAATATCTGTTCAGACCATCTTGTCTAAATCTTAAAAATTGATTTAATCTTAAACCATATCGAAAAGATATTTTTGTAGAAGGTTTATGGACTACATCAAAATAAGCTGCATTTTCCAAAGCAAACTTTCTTTCAAGTATTGTAAAATTGATACCTGATTGGTTAATTGGACTGATTTCACCAGGATTAAACTCATAATAAATAGAATTTAATCCATAGTTGAATTGTATTTTATTGGAGTAATAATTTTTTAAATCAAACTTGATATTTAAATTTTTAATTCCCGAATTCCAATCAAACCCAACAAAGTTTAGAGTTAAACCATAATAGTAATCACTAAAAATTAAAGAAGTATTAGAAAATGTTTTTTCATTAATTAAATGATTCCACCTTAAATTAAAAGTAGAATTTCCGTAAGTATTAGAAAATGTATTGCTAAGTTTAAATTTATCTCTACCAAAATATCCTGAAAAATATAAGGTATTGTTTTTATCTATTTTATAGTTTGATTTAGTATTAATGTCATAAAAATAAGCTATGTTTTCAATATCAGTAAATTTCAAAAAAAGGTGAGCATATGAGCCTCTTGTTGCAATTAGGTAAGATCCTTTATCCTTTTTAATTGGGCCTTCACCCAGTATTCTACTAGAAATTAATCCAATTCCTCCACTTAAATTATGTTTTTTGCTATTCCCATCTTTTTGATATACATCCAAAACCGAAGAAAGTCTCCCCCCATATGAAGACGGTATGCCTCCCTTAAAAAGTTTAACTTCTTTAATTGCATCAGAATTAAAAATAGAAAATAGACCAAATAAGTGTGATGAACTGTATATTATGGCTTCATCAAATAAAATTAAATTTTGATCTGCAGCACCACCTCGAACATTAAATCCACCTGTACCTTCTCCTGCATTTGATACACCCGGAAGTAATTGAATAGTTTTTAAAACATCAGATTCTCCAAATAGCACCGGAGTTTGTTTAATAGTTTGATTAGATAAGATATTTAAGCTCATGATAGGTTTAGTGATATCTATCTCCTCTAGATCTTTAACGACAATAACTTCTTCTAAATTCTCAATATTTTCAGATAAGAAAAATGTAGTATTTATATTTTTTATTATGTTAATTTCTGTAGAAATATTCTTGTAACCTAAAGAACTTATTTGAACTTCATAGTTTCCTTTTGGGACTGTAATTGAAAAAAACCCATAAGTATTTGTAATTGTTCCTACATTAATACTCGGAACAATAATGTTTGCTCCAATTATGGATTCATTACTGTTTTCATCTAAAACATAGCCATTTAGAGTAAAGTTTTCTTGTGAATAGTTTGTGAGAAAAAAAAATATTAATATTAACTTTAGATAGGTAAATTTTAAATGATACATAAACAAGTTTATTATCAATAAAACGGCAATAATAATGCCATAAATGAGAAAAATTACTTAAGTTTTAATTCAAGATTTTGTTTTATAGCATCTAAAAATTCTTGAGTGTTTAAATAATGAGATCTATTTAGTTCCTCACCATGAATTAAAATAGCAAGATCTTTAGTCATTTTTCCACTTTCAACTGTTTTAATACATACTGATTCTAGAGCTTGACAAAAATCAACTAAATCAGAGTTTTCATCTAATTTTCCTCTGTGAGCAAGCCCTCTAGTCCAAGCAAATATAGATGCGATTGGATTAGTAGATGTTTCATTACCTTTTTTATGTTCTCTGTAATGTCTTGTTACGGTACCATGAGCAGCTTCTGCTTCCATTGTCTTACCATCAGGTGTAACAAGGGTAGAAGTCATAAGTCCTAATGACCCGAATCCTTGTGCAACGGTATCTGATTGAACATCTCCGTCATAATTTTTACACGCCCAAACAAACCCACCATTCCATTTCATTGCAGCTGCAACCATGTCATCGATTAATCTATGCTCATATGTAATACCTGCCTTTTCAAATTTATCTTTAAATTCTGTTGTATAAACTTCATGAAAAATGTCTTTAAACCTGCCATCGTAAGCTTTTAATATAGTGTTTTTGGTGGATAGGTATAACGGCCAGTTTTTTGTTAAAGCTTGATTCATACATGATCTAGCAAAACCAAAAATAGATGAATCAATATTATACATACTCATTGCGACACCATCTTCTTGAAAATTATAAACTTCCCATGATTTTACAGGGTCACCATTTTCAGGTGTGAATGTCATTATAAGTTTTCCTTTACCATGAGTAACAATATCCGTAGCCTTGTACTGATCTCCAAAAGCATGCCTTCCAATACAAATAGGTTTAACCCATCCTTGAACATATCTAGGTACATTACTCATAATTATAGGTTCTCTAAAGACAGTGCCTCCAACGATATTTCTTATAGTTCCATTAGGTGATCTCCACATTTTCTTGAGAGTAAATTCTTTCACTCTATCTTCATCAGGTGTAATTGTGGCGCATTTAATACCCACATTATATTTTTTAATTGCTTCAGCGGAATCAATTGTAACTTGATCGTCAGTAAAATCTCTATTTTTAACTCCTAAATCAAAGTACTTTATTTCTAGATCTAGGTATGGGAGAATAAGTTTAGATTTGATGAAATCCCAGATTATTCTAGTCATTTCATCGCCATCTAGTTCTACTACTGGATTTTTAACGATAATTTTTTTCATGAAAAGATGTGAAATTAAACTTTAATCTCTTTAATTCTAGCTTTTTTACCTCTTAATTCTCTGAAATAATAAATTCTAGATCTTCTAACTTTACCTCTTTTATTTATTTCAATTTTTTGAATGGTAGGTAAATTAATTGGAAAAATTCTTTCAATACCAATAGTACCAGACATTTTTCTGATGGTAAAGGTTTTAGTTAATCCAGTTCCTTTAATTTGAATAACAACTCCTTTGAAAAACTGAGTACGAACTTTTTCACCCTCTCTAATTTCATAAAAAACTGTTATTGTATCTCCTGATTTGAAATTTGGGATTTCTTTCTTCGTTACAAATTCATCTTGCACGAATTTTACTAAAGATTCCATTGTGTAAAATTTAAATTTAAGTGATACAACATTCACGATTATCGTCAGCGGTTACACCAATTGGTTTGCGAATTTACTATTTTTTTTTCTTTCAGAGAAATTTAACTAATTAAAAAAATTTGGTCTAATTTTTTTTGTTCTTTCAATTGCTTTTTCTTCTCGCCACTTGTCTATTTTAGCTTTATCACCAGAAAGTAAAATTTGAGGAACGTTAATGTTTTCAAAATTTGCAGGTCTTGTGTAGACTGGTGGAGCTAGAATACCATCTTGAAAGGAATCAGTAAGAGCAGAGGTTTCATTTCCCAATACACCAGGAATTAATCTGATTATTGAGTCACATAAAACTGCTGCTGGAAGTTCCCCACCTGAAAGGACGTAGTCTCCTATTGAAATTTCCATTGTTACTAGGTTATCTCTTACTCTCTGATCAACACCCTTGTAATGACCACACAAAATAATTAAATTCCCTTTAATCGAAAGTTTATTAGCTATTTTTTGATTTAATATCTCTGCATCAGGCGTCATATAAATAACTTCTTTATAGTCCCTTTGATTTTTTAAATTATCAATACATTTTTTAATTGGCTCTATCATCATTACCATTCCCGATCCACCACCAAACTGATAATCATCAACTTGCTTTCTTCTTTTATTTGCATAATCTTTTAAATCATGAAAGTGAATTTCAACAATTTTTTTTTCAATGGCCCTTTTGATAATTGAGGCATTAAATGGACTTTCAATTAGCTTAGGTAAAACACTTATAATATCAATTCTTACCATAATTTATTCAAAAATCAGTTTCTCTTTTTCTCCATCTGGACTTACAAAAGTTATTTGACTGATTTTAGTGTCATTTTTAAAACTTTCAATGTCAGAAGTATTTTTAATTGATTCTCCATTTATTTCAGTTAACACATAACCTGGGCTAATTCCCATTCTATAGAGTGTATTATTTCTGTGATTTAACACTTTAACTCCGTTTTTTAAATCTAACATTTCTAATTCATTTTTAGACATATTCTTCAATTGCATACCATAGAATTCAATATTTTCATTTTTTTCTAATACTACTTTTAGTTTTAATTTATTATTTTCTCTAACAATACCTACCAATATTTCATCTCCGGGTCTTTTAGTGCTTAAATAGCCTGATAAGTCAGAAAACTTTGATATTTCTAAATTGTCTAAACTTAGAATAACATCACCTTTTTTTATACCTGCCATGGCAGCTCCCATTGTAGGTTCAACATCGTTAACATAAAAACCCTCTGTTAAATTTATATTTAAGTCGTCAGCATTTTTGGAGTTGAGTCCAAAGCCTGTAACTCCTAATAGTCCTTTTTGAACATTTCCAAATTCAATTATATCTTCAAATATTTTTCTAGCTACGTTACTTGGAACAGCAAAAGAGTAACCTACAAATCCTCCAGTTCCACTTGTAATAGCTGTATTAATGCCAATCAAATCACCATTAGTATTAACAAGGGCTCCACCACTATTTCCTGAATTAACTGCTGCATCTGTTTGTATAAAGGATTGGTTTTTAGAATCGTAATCGTTCAGATCTCTTGATTTCGCACTTATAATCCCTGCAGTAACAGTTGAAGTTAAGTTATAGGGGTTTCCAACAGCAAGAACCCATTCCCCAATTTTAGTTTGATCGGAATCAGCAAACCTTATGTAGGGAAACTTTTCTTTGCTGTCAATTTTTAAAACAGCAATATCTGCGACTTCATCTGAACCAATTAAATCCGCTTTATAACTTTTATTATTATTTGTAGTCACTTCAATAGTTGTTGCATCTTCAATTACATGATTATTTGTAATTATATATCCATCCTTTGAAATTATTACACCTGAACCCATACCAACTCTGGTTCTGTTATTTTGATTATTATTGAAATAGTCCCAAACTGATGAAGGTCCACTAGAAATACTAGTGTTTTTTACATGAACAACAGAGTTAATAGTTTTTTCTGCTGCCACAGTAAAATCTATATTGGAATTAGATTTTATTGAAGGGCTTGGATCATAAGAAATATTTACCATTTTATTTTCAGAAAACGAGTTTTTTGAAGGTAAGTTATGATCAAAACTTAAATTGTGAATTAATAGAGCTATAACCCCGCCAATCACGGATAATGATACAGGAACAATAATTTTTTTCATTTTATTAATAATTTTATTCAAAATTAAATTTTTAAATTATAGAAAAATATATTTTAACTACTTTTTAACAGCATTTACTTTTTTTTATCTTCGCTAATTATTAAAATGAAAATTAAATTTCAAAAATATCAAGGTACAGGAAATGATTTTATTATTATTGATAATAAGTCTTTAGATTTTCCGATCCAAAACAGTAGTCTTATTAATCGTCTTTGTAATAGAAAATTTGGTATAGGTTCTGATGGTTTAATTATTATAAACCCCTCTGAAAATACAGATTTTGAGATGTTATATTTTAATTCAGATGGAAAACTAGGTTCAATGTGTGGTAACGGAGCAAGATGTTCTGTGAAGTTTGCTCAAACTAATAATATCATTAAGAAGGAAACAATATTTAGTGCATATGATGGAAATCATAGTGCTACAATATTTGATCATAATGTTTCTCTTTCTATGATAGATGTTGAGGTTATTAAAACTTATGGCAAGGACTTGTTTTTAGATACAGGCTCTCCACATTATGTCAAAATTGTAGAAAGTCTTGATAATTTTAACGTTATAAATGAAGGTAAAAAAATAAGAAATAGTAATGAATTTATTAATAATGGGGTTAATGTCAATTTTGTTAAAATATTATCTGAAAGGGAATTTGAAGTTAGGACTTACGAGAGGGGTGTAGAGGGGGAGACTCTTTCTTGTGGGACTGGTGTTACTGCTGTAGCTTTGGCTATGTTTAATTCTGGGAAAACAGATTCTAAAAAAGTTAAAATAAAAACAAAAGGTGGAGAATTGTTCGTTGAATTTGACACTAACGGAGAAAGGTATTTTGATATTAAATTAACTGGAGGAGTTAAAATGATATTTTCAGGTGAAATAAATATATAAATGGTAAACGAAAAATTATACAAAACAATTATCTACATAGGATTACTAAGTTCTTTATTTATATCCTCAATGGTTATTTATAATTATTATAAAACTTACTATTCTGAAAATACAAATTTCAATGAAGAATCTGTTTTTGTTTATATTAAATCTGGATCAGGGTTGGATGCTTTTAAAAAACAAATTTCAACTTTTATAAAAGACACTTCTACATTTAATAATGCAGCATATAAAACCAAATATGTATTAAATATAAAGGCCGGTAAATATGAAATTAAAAAAGGATCTAATAATAAAGAAATTATCAATTCTTTAAGATTTAAAAATATACCTGTCAAGGTTATATTTAATAATTTAGAAAGAATAGAAAATTTAGCTTCAAAAATTTCAAAATATATAGAAGCCGATAGTCTAAGCTTAATGAAATCTTTTACAAACAAAGATTTTTTGATAAAAAATAATTTGTCTAACGAATCTGTTTTCGCTATTTTTTTACCAAATACATATGAATTTTATTGGAACACTAGCGCAGATCAATTTAGAGATAAAATGTTAAAACAGTTTAAATTATTTTGGAATTCATCTAGAAAAACTAAGGCACAATCTTATGGGTTAAATCCGATAGAAGTTTCTGTTTTGGCTTCGATTGTTCAAAGAGAAACACCTAAAGTAGATGAGAGACCAACTATTTCTGGGGTCTATTACAATAGACTTAAGAAAAGAATGAGATTACAGGCAGATCCAACAGTCGTTTATACAATAAAACAAGAAAAAGGTTTTGATACAAAAATTAGAAGAGTTTTATACAGAGATTTGAGAATAAAATCTCCTTACAATACTTATTTGAACAAAGGATTACCTCCAGGACCTATTTATATGCCAGATATCAGCTCTATAGAGTCAGTTTTAAATTTAGAGAATCATAAGTATTTATTTTTTGTTGCTGATGTGAAAAGACCAGGTTACCATATTTTTGCAAATACATACTCTCAACATAATAGAAATAAAAGACAATATACTTCGTGGTTAAGGAAAAATAACATAAAGAGGTAACATACTGATTTACAGATAATTAAAATTTTATGTATGTTTGCGCAAAATTTTTTTAACTGTAATATGATTATATTAAAAGAATATCGTTTAAAAATTATCATTCCTTTATCCCTGCTTTTTTTAAATAGCTCTTTTTTTAATCCAGTATTTAAAAGTTCATATGGTAATTTTTCTTCGGATAATTTAGTTTATAGTGTATCATCAAAAAAACATGATTTGTCAGCAAATATTATTTACTTAAAAAGAGATTTTAACGGATTTAAAGAGTTATTAGCTTTTAAAGAATCAAGAGGAAGGTATTTGTGTGTAAATAAATTTGGATTTATTGGTAAGTACCAATTTAGTTTAGGTACATTAAACATGTTTAAAGTCCGTAATGGGAAAAAGTTTTTGAATGATCCGGAATTACAAGAAAAAGTATTTTTATTAAATGTTCAAAGAAATAAATGGATTCTAAGAAAAGATATTAAATGGTTTAAAGGATCTACTATAAACGGCTCATTAATCACTGAATCTGGAATATTAGCTGCCGCTCATTTATCGGGACCAGGTAATGTAAAAAAATATCTTAGAGGAAACGGTAAGGATAACTTTAAAGATGCTTTTGGCACATCTATATCGTTTTATATGGACTATTTTAAAAATTACGATTTATCGTTTGTAAAAGAAGTTAGAAACCCTAGAATTTAGAAAGATTGGATTAAAAAAATTGAAGGTCTTTTATTATATCTAACCTTATTTTTTTTCCAATTTTGTATTGTATCTGTTTTAATTAATTCACTCTCAAGAGTTATATCAGTTGCTACACAAAGTTTAGTGGAGGGTTTTAAAAATTTTATTAAATCAGAAATTAGATTATCATTTCTGTATGGAGTTTCCATGAAAATTTGTGTAGTGTTTTGAGATTTTTTTTCTAAAAATTTTATTTCTTTATTTCTATCACTTTTATCAATAGGTAAGTATCCATTAAATTTAAAGCTTTGACCATTGAATCCTGAAGCCATCAATGCTAATAATATTGATGAAGGTCCTACAATTGGAATGACTTTAATTTTAAGTTCATGTGCTATTGAAACAATGCTTGCTCCAGGATCAGCTATTGCAGGACAACCTGCGTCTGAAATTAAACCCATATTATGTCCTAAAAAACATGGATCTAAAAAATTTTTAAAAGATTCTGTTTTTGTGTATTTATTTAAAGTATTAATAATTATTTCTGATTGTTTTTTTTCTGGATATATTTTTTTTATGAAAGCTCTCCCAGGTTTTTCATTTTCGAAAATGAAATGATTTATTTGTTTAATCATTTTTATGATATCTAAATCATAATTATGATTAGGATTTTCACCTAAATAATTTGGAATTAAGTATAAAGACCCTTTTCCCATATTTTGAGAGCTAGTGATAATCTAGATGGTAAATTTCTTTGATAGATCTTCAACGTACTTTCTAAATTGTTTGTCAGTAAAAGATAAGTTGTCAACTGTTTTACAAGCATGAAGGACTGTAGCGTGGTCTCTATGACCAATTTGAGAGCCAATACTTGCCAGAGATGCTTTTGTAAATTTTTTAGCAAAAAACATCGCTAATTGTCGGGCTTGAACAATATGTCGTTTTCTAGTTTTGGATTGTAAGGTAGAAACGTCCATTTGAAAATATTCTGAAACAATTTTTTGAATGTAATCGATAGACACTTCTCTTTTAGTATTTTTTACAAATTTATCTACAACGTTTTTAGCTAACTCCAATGTTATTTCTTTTCTATTAAAAGATGATTGGGCGATTAATGATATTATCGCTCCTTCCAATTCTCTAACATTAATTTTAATATTTTTTGCTACGAAATCTATTATCTCATCTGAAATATCTACTCCATCTCTAAATAATTTATTTTTCAATATAGAGACTCTAGTTTCGTAATCTGGTCTTTGTAATTCAGCTGATAATCCCCACTTAAACCTAGAAAGTAATCTTTGTTCAATATCCTGCATATCAACAGGTGCTTTATCCGATGTTAGTATTACTTGTTTTCCGTTTTGATGTAGGTGATTAAAAATATGGAAAAAGACATCTTGTGTACCAGTTTTACCAGAAAAGAATTGAACATCATCAATTATTAAAACATCAATTATTTGATAAAAATGAATAAAATCATTTCTATTATTTTTTTTTACAGAGTCTATATACTGTTGTGTGAATTTTTCAGCAGAAATATATAAAACCGTTTTTTCCGGAAATTTTTCTTTAACATTTACTCCTATTGCATGAGCAAGGTGAGTTTTTCCTAATCCAACACCACCAAATATTAGTAATGGATTGAAAGAAGTTCCCCCAGGTTTATTAGAAACTGCCATTCCCGCTGACCTAGCTAATCTGTTAGCATCACCTTCAAGAAAATTATCAAAATTATAATTAGGATTTAATTGTGATTCTATCTTTAAATTCTTAATTCCAGGAATAATAAATGGATTTTTAAGTTCAGTGTTTAGGTTACTTAAGGGAATATCAACCTTTTGTGATGGAATATTTGATTTATACTGACTAGGAATTTTCTCTGTAAAGGGTTTTAAATTACCAAAGGTGTTTTCCATTTTAATTATGTAAACTAATCTTGCATTGTTTCCTAACTCTTTTGTTAATGCTAATTTTAGTAATTTAACATAATGTTCTTCTAGCCATTCGTAAAAAAATTTACTAGGTACTTGAACGTTTAAAATACTATCCTCAAGCTTGATAGGTTTGATAGGTTCGAACCAAGTTTTGTATGCTTGAATTTGTATATTATCCTTAATAAATTTCAGACAATTCTTCCATACAGATTCTGCAGTTAACATTAATTAAGGTATATTTTGGTTGTTATAAATAACAATAAAATTTGAAAAACTTTATTGTTTTATTATTAGTAACAAATATGTGCAAATTTTTATTAAAAAAAAATCATTTTGCTATTGAATTTTAATTTTTTTTTGTTCATATTATGGTTGGTTGGTTTTATTGTTAATTTAATTAAAATAAAATAAGATTTTGAAGGATGAAATAGAGTTTTATGTTAGATACAGCGAAACAGATCAAATGTCTTTTGTTTATCATGGTAATTATGTTAAGTATTTTGAAATGGGTAGAATTGCTTGGTTAAATAAACTGGGATTTTCTTATAAAAAAATGGAAGAAGATGGCATTTTATTACCTGTAATAGATCTTAAAATAAATTTTAAAAAATCTGCTCTATTTGATGACAAATTAACCTTAATTACAACATTAATTAGCATTCCATCTTACATGATAGAATTTGAATATAAAATCAAAAGAGAAGGAAGTTTAATATCATCAGGTTACACGAAATTGATTTTTTTAAATTCTAAAACTAATAAACCAATGAGATGCCCTGATCAAATAATAAATGCTCTTAAAAAGGTTTGATAACCATAAGTTCATCCTCATCTATTTTTTTTTCAAAAATAATTTTTCCTTTTAATTCAGGTGCTTTAATTCCTTTATTTAAATTTTTATCATTTGTAAAAATTCTGGCTTCATCCCACAACCCTATTTTAATAAACTCATCCAAAGTTTTTCTTCCCCCTTCAACTATTACTGATTGAATATTTTTATTATATAAAAAGTTGCTAATCTCAAACGCTAATGAAGAGGAGGAGTCAATATGTTTTTTATTTATTTTAATGGTTTGTGATTTACTGTTAAACACATTAAAATTATCATTCAATTTATTTTCTAGATCAATTATTATTCTAATTGGATTTTCTCCATTCCAGTTTCTTATGTTTAAAGTAGGATTATCTTCAGTTACAGTATTGTACCCTACTAAAATAGCATGTTCTTCAGATCTCCATTTATGTACTAATTGTCGACTCTTTTTTGAACTGATCCAGTATGGTTTATTTTTTGCTTTTTTTAATGGAGAAAATAATTTGTCTTTAGATTGTGCCCACTTTAAAATGATGTATGGTCTTTTATTTTTATTAAAATGTAGAAAGTTCTTATGTAATTCAATACATTGACTTTCTAATACCCCTTTAATTACATTTACATTATTTCTTTTTAAAAATTCAATTCCTTTGCCATTCACCTTACTGCTATTATCAAGTGTTCCAATAACAACATTTGGAATTTTATTAATTGAAATGGTATTGCAGCATGGTGGAGTTTTTCCGTAGTGGGAGCAGGGCTCTAAAGTAACATAAAGTGTAGAGGTTTTTAATAAATCTTTATTTTTAACTTTATTAATTGCATTAATCTCTGCATGATTTCCACCACATTTACTAGAGAATGCCTCTGAAATTATAGCATTTTTATTTACAATTATACAACCAACACATGGATTAGGATATGTTCTCCCTCTTCCTTTTTTTGCTACTTCAATGCAACGGGACATGAAAAAATTGTGATTTAGTTTGTTGTTCATTATTTATTATTTGAAGTTTTCTCTATTAGTTATATGATGTATCTTCACAATACAAAAATAATCTAAAAATGGAAGAAAATCCTAAATGGATTATAAGAGAAATTGAAAATTTTGATGATAAGGAACTTAATAATGTTTTGTCATCTGTTATGATTGAATATGGTGTCCCTAAAAAAGGTACTGCTTTAAGCGACCCTGAACTCAAAAAAATGAGTAAAGCATATCAAAATTCAAGAAGTATATATTATGTAATTATAAAAAATAATAAAATTTTTGGTGGAGCAGGGATTTCACAATTAAAATATTCAAAAGAAAATATATGCGAACTTCAAAAAATGTATTTTTTAAAACAGGCTAGAGGAATAGGCATGGGTAAGAAAATGATAGAAACATGCTTACATAAGGCTAAAAAGTTTGGTTATAAAAAATGTTATATAGAAACAATGTATAATATGGAATCAGCTCAAAAGCTGTATTTAAATCAAGGTTTTAGCTATATAAATCATCCCATGGGAAATACAGGTCATTCTTCTTGTCCGGTATGGATGTTAAAAAAACTTTAATGACACTAACGAACTATCATAATTTATTTTTTAAAACTTTAGGTTCAAAAATTAATAAAACCGAACTAGAAGAGTTTTTTTTCTGGATAATTGAGCATTATTGTAAAATTAACAGAATGGGATATATATTAAATCCTAACTATCAAATCAATGATATTCAAAAATATAATCTATTTGAATCAATTAGCCTTTTAGAACAAAATATGCCAATTCAATATATTATTGGTGAAACAGAGTTTATGGGTTTAAAATATTTTTTGAATCAAAATGTTTTAATTCCTAGACCGGAAACTGAAGAACTAGTTTCTTGGATTTTAAGTGATTTTCCGAAAGATAAATCAATATTAGATATTGGAACAGGTAGCGGATGTATAGCTGTTTCTTTGGCTAAATTTTCAACTTCTTGTGAAATTACAGGCTGGGATATTGATAATGAAATTTTAAATATTGCAAGAAAAAATGCAAGAACAAATGACACAAATGTTTTCTTTGAAATTCAAGATATTTCATCAATTAATTCTAAAAAAAAGTTTGATATTATTGTATCTAATCCACCCTACATAACTTCAAAAGAAAAGTTATTAATCGAAGATAATATTTTACTTTATGAACCTCATCGTGCTTTATTTGTTGACGATAAGGATCCTTTATTTTTTTACAATAAAATAATTGATTTTGCTGTTAATAGTTTAAATAAAAATGGAATTATATTTTTTGAAATTAATGAGTTAATGATGGAAGATGTTTCAAAACTTTTAAATAATAAAGGATTTTACGATATTGAACATAAAATAGATTTTAGATTAAAAAATAGAATGATAAAAGCTTGCATTTAATGAATTCTATACTTCAAAAAATTGAAAAATTAAGGGATGAATTACATTCGCATAATTATAATTATTATGTATTAGATAAACCGCTAATTAGTGATTATGATTTTGACATCAAATTAAAAGAGCTTATTGGTCTTGAAAATCAATATCCACAATTTAGTGATATAAATTCACCTTCCAAAAGGGTTGGAGGGGCAGTAATTAAAACCTTTAATACTACTACACATGATTTTCCAATGTATTCTCTGGATAATTCTTATTCAAAAAACGACTTAGAAGATTGGAACGATAGGATTTTTAAAAACATTGGTGATGCTAATCTTGAGTTTTTATGCGAATTAAAATTTGATGGTGTCTCAATTAATTTAACATATGAAAACGGCAAATTAATTAAAGCTGTAACAAGAGGAGATGGAATCCAAGGAGATGATGTTACCGATAATGTTAAAACAATAAAAACAATTCCATTAAAGTTAAAGGGCTCTTTCCCAAAAAAATTTCAAATAAGAGGTGAAATTATTATTGAAAAAAAGGATTTTATAAAAATGAATGAAATTAGATTAAAAAACGGATTAGATCCTTATATGAATCCAAGAAATACAGCTTCTGGAAGTTTAAAGTTACAAGATAGTTCTGAAGTAGCTAAAAGGCCATTAAAATGTTTTTTATATCAAATAGTCACATCAGAACAAAGTTGTAAAACTCAAAATGATTACTTAAAAAACGCTTTAGATTGGGGATTTAATATTTCTAAAACCTATAAATTATGTAATAGTTTGTTGGACGTAATGACTTATGTTAACTATTGGGACACTAAGAGATTTGATCTTAATTATGAAATTGATGGCGTAGTTATAAAAGTTAATAATATTAATTATCAAAAAGAACTTGGTTTCACCTCAAAGTATCCCAGGTGGTCAATAGCTTACAAGTACAAAACGGAACAAATTGCAACTAAATTAATTAGTGTTTCATATCAAGTAGGAAGAACTGGTGCTGTAACTCCAGTTGCAAATTTAGAACCAGTTCTTTTAGGAGGAACATATATTAAACGTGCATCGCTTCACAATGAAGATCAAATAAACAAATTAGATTTACACATAAATGATTATGTGAAAGTAGAAAAAGGGGGTGAAATTATTCCTAAAATTGTTGGAGTTGATAAAAGTAAAAGAACCTCAGAATTCAAAAAAATCAAATTTATTGAAAACTGTCCATCATGTTTTAAGGTTTTGTCTAGAAACGAATCAGAATCTCAACATTACTGTTTGAATTATTATGAATGTTCTCCACAAATAACAGGCAGAATACAACATTTTATTTCTAGAAAAGCTATGGATATTAATGGTCTAGGTAATGAAACAATTGATTTATTGCATAAAAGTGGTTTAATTTCAAATTACGCAGATCTTTATGATCTACAGATGCATGACTTGCTCCCACTTGAAAGAATGGCAGAAAAATCTATAAATAATATTTTTAGAGGTCTTGAAGAATCAAAAAAAATACCTTTTGAAAGGGTGTTATTTGCTTTGGGTATTAGATATGTTGGACAAACTGTAGCTAAAAAAATAGCATTAGCATTTAAATCAATAGATAATTTAATGACCAGAAATTTTGAAAATTTAATTTTAATAGATGAAATAGGAGATAGGATTTCTGAGAGTATAGTTGATTTTTTTAGCAATGATGAAAATTGTAAAATAATTTATAGACTTAAAGAATTAGGTCTCCAATTTGAATTAGAAGAAAATAATGGACCAACTAATGATGTTTTAAAAGGAAATTCATTTGTAATTTCAGGTGTTTTTAATGAATATTCAAGAGATGAATTAAAAGATATGATAGAAATAAATGGAGGAAAAGTTTCATCCTCTATAACATCTAAAACAAATTACTTATTGGGAGGAAATAATATTGGACCTAGCAAATTATTAAAAGTTAAAAAATTAGAAATACCAATTATAAATAAGGATGATTTTTTATTGATGTTGAAATCTAAACCTTTATAGAGTCTGTTTTTCTAGACATATTTTCATTTGATAAATAGAAGTCAATCTTTCCAATGTTAATTCCGAAGCATCCAACCTGATTGATTAAAACTTTTTCTCCAACTAAATTAGTTACTTCAACAGGTTTTTTCATAAAAGTATGTGTGTGCCCACCTATTATTAAATCAATATTTTTTGTTTTTTTAGCTAATATTAAATCACACATTTCTTCTTTTCTCTGATCATATTTAAATCCTAAATGTGATAAGCAAATAACTATATCACATTTATGATCTTTTTTTAGTTCGTAAGTAATGTCATTAGTTATTTCTATTGGGTCTAAATATTCCAATCCATTGTATAAATTTTTTTCTACCAATCCGTTTAATGCAATTCCTAATCCAAAAACTCCAACTTTGATTTCATCAATATTATAAATTTCATATTTTTTTACCTTATTTTCCAACGGGGTGTTTTTTAAATTGTAATTAGAATTTATAAATGAAAAATTAGCATATTTTAGTGATTCGGATAATTTTTTTATTCCATTATCAAATTCATGATTTCCCAGTGTTGAAGCGTTATATCCTAATTTACTCATTAATTTAAGTTCAATTTCACCTCCAAAAAAATTAAAATAAGGTGTCCCTTGAAATATATCACCAGCATCAAACATTAAAGTGTTGGGATTTTCTTTTCTAAATTTATTAATGATTTTTGCTCTCGCAATTACCCCGCCACCGTTTGGATTTAATGGATCATTTGGTGGAAATGGATCAATATGACTGTGCACATCGTTTGTATGGAGAATAGTTATTTTTTTTGAATGAAAATTAATATTATCAAAACTTAAAAATGGAATGGATAAACCAAAAATGGTAGATGATGTTATTTTTTCTAAAAAATATCTTCTTTTCATTTCTTTCTTATTATTCTATTATCAAGTTTACTTTCTATATTTTTTTTTCTTGAAATGTATTTAACCAATACCTCTCTAATATTGGTGTTTAAAGAATAAAGTTCAAGAGGGTCTTTAAAAAAAATCATTTTATCTCCTCCTTCTTGCAGAAAGTTTGAGGTCAAGACATAATATGATTTGTTTATATCAAATTTTTTATTTTGAATTAAAACTTTATTAATTTTTTCTTCCCCAAATTCAATCTTAATTCCAGAAGTTGGATGTGCCTTATTTTCAACATTTAAATATTGTAATAGTTCTAAAACTTTCTTTCCATTCAACCTAACAACAGTTGAAGTGTTTTCAAAAGGCATAATTGTAAGAAGGTTATGTTGAGTTATATCCCCTTTATATAAATTTCCTCTTACACCACCTTGGTTGAGTAAACAAAAGTCAATGTTTATTGAATATTTTTCTATAAATAGTTTATTTGATTCCTCTAATAAGATATCAGCAATTAAGTTTCCAAGTGTAGATTCTAATTTACCATCCCTAATGCTTAATGATTCATTCGAATAACCAATTTTTTTTTCTAATCTAGTTAACTCATTTTTATAGGGCCTAATAAGGTCCTCTAGTTCTTTATTTTTTGCAGTGTGTTCGGAAATTTTTATAATTTCTGTTTCTATATCATTAATTTGATATTCAATTTGCCCACATGAAAGAAATACAATTGTTAGAAATGCAACAATATGTTTAAATTTTATATTATTAATGTATAATATAGTTTTCAATGATGAAATATGTAATTTTACTGAACTATTAAAGATATGATTTTTAAATCACTACATAATAAGCTATTAAATAAAAAGATTAAAAAATCTTTGAATAAACTTACATTAGAAGATAGGATCAAACCGAACCCTATTAAAACTTTGGCTTGTATTATCGATCCTTCTTTTCCAATTTCAGTTGAAAATTTTATTGATTTATCTGCTTCCCTTGGGCTAAAGGAGAAGGACTTGAAGATTATAACATTTCAAGAAAATAAAAATATATATAATGTTTTTTCGTCAATGAACATAACCCCAGCGTGTATTTCGTTTTATGGAAATCTAAACGGAAAAGATTCTTTAGAATTTATTTCTTTTGAATATGATTTACTAATTAATTTTTTTAAATCAAATCGATTTTTGACATTATTGTCTTCCAAAACAAATGCAAAATTCAGAGTAGGTTTTGAGTCAGTGGACTCTAAATTAAATGATTTAATTTTTTCGGAACAAATTAAAAAGTATAAGGATTTTAAATCCGAATTGATAAAATATTTAAAAATGATTAAATGATTGATTTAATTAACGAACTTAAAGGAACCGGAGTTGCAATTGTTACTCCATTTAAAAGTGATTTTTCAGTTGATTATAACTCTATAAATAAATTAGTTGAATATGTTATCAATGGAGGGGTAAATTATATAGTCGTTCATGGGACAACTGGAGAGTCCTCTACACTATCGGAAGATGAAAAAATTAAATCAAGAAAAGCTTTTGTTGCTGCAAATAAAGCAAGGGTACCTTTAATTATTGGTATTGGTTCAAACCATACTAAATCATTGGTTGATTATATCAAAAATTCTGATTTAAAAGGTTTTTCAGCTATTCTCTCTGTAACTCCTTATTATAGTAAACCTACTCAAGAAGGATTGTTTCAACATTTTTCGATGGTTGCAAAATCTTCAACAATTCCTTTAATTCTTTATAATGTTCCTAGTCGTACAAGTTGTAATCTTAAACCTGAAACAGCTATAAAATTAGCCAATGATAATGAAAATATAATTGGAATTAAAGAAGCCATTGGAGATATAGAACAAATGAACTTTTTAATTAATAACAAACCGAATAACTTTTTAGTTATCTCAGGCGACGATGAAACTGCTTCAAATAGCGTTTTAAATGGTGCTGACGGGGTAATTTCAGTAGCCGCAGGGTGTATTCCTGAATCTTTTTCAAGCGTTATTAATTTCGCATTAAAAAGAGATAAGGTTAATACTCAGAAAATATCAGATTCGATAAAACCATTTTTAAAACTTCTTTTTTTGGAAGGTAATCCCTCAGGAATAAAGGCAGCTTTGTCCTTAAAAAATCTATGCGAAAATAAATTAAGATTACCTTTAATACCAGTCACTAATAAACTTATGAAAGAAATAGCAAAGTTTATTTATGAAAAATCATACTAGTTTTTATATTTGCTTACTTTTTTTAAATTAAATTTGCAAGATGTCTAATAAATTTTATTACTTTTTTTTAATCATTTTAATTAGTATTTCCTTCTCATGCAATGAATTTCAAAAAGTACTTAAAAATGATGATATTAAAACTAAATATGATATGGCAGAATCATATTATGAAAATCAAGAATTCCGAAGAGCTAGAAGATTATTTGAACAAATTAAACCAAAATACAGAGGAAAACCACAAGGTGAAAGAATTACTTTTTTTTATGCGAATTGTTTATTAAACACCAAAAATTATCTTTTGTCAGCATATGAATTTGAGAGTTTTACAAAAGCTTATCCTTTAAGTGAAAAGGTTGAGGACGCTAATTATTTATCTGCTTTTTCTTATTATAAACTTTCCCCTGTCCATAGTTTAGATCAAGACGAAACAAATGATGCTGTTGAGAAGCTTCAAGAGTTTATTAATAAATATCCAAATTCAGAAAGAATGTCCTCTGCAAATGAATTAGTACAAGAACTTAGAATTAAACTTGAGTTTAAGGCTTTTGAAATTGCTAAACAGTACAATACAATCAGAGATTATAAATCAGCAATTATAGTTTTAGATGATTTTATATCAGATTATCCGGGGACTCCTTATAGGGAAGATGCCTTATTTTATTTATTAGATTCATCGTATGAACTAGCAATAAATAGTATAGATTCCAAAAAATTAGAAAGATTAAATAACGCAAAAAATATTTATGAGGAGTTGATGGAAGTTTACCCAGAATCAAAATATTTAGATAAATCAAATAAATTGTTAAAGACTATCGACTTAGAAATCACTACATTTGCAAACTAAATATTTTATTTAAAAAAAAATCATGGATTTCAAAAAAACAAGTGCCCCTTTAAATACAATTACTTATGACAGAAATGTAGTTGATGCTAAAACTGACAATATTTACGAAGCTATCTCTATAATTTCTAAAAGAACTATTCAAATTAATGAAGATATTAAGAAAGAATTGCTGGATAAATTAGAAGAATTCGCTAGTCCTACGGAAAGTTTAGATGAAATTTTTGAAAATAAAGAACAAATAGAGGTTTCTAAATTCTATGAAAAACTTCCAAAAGCTCATGCTATGGCTATAGAAAATTGGTTATTAGAAAAAATATATTATAGAAATACTGAAATTAAAGAATAAAGATGTCCATTCTAAATGGAAAAAATATTCTATTAGGTATTTCTGGGGGGATTGCAGCATATAAATCGCCTTTTTTAGTAAGATTATTAATTAAAAATGGAGCCAATGTTCAGGTTTTAATGACTCCTAGTTCAAAAGACTTTGTTACCCCTTTAACTCTTTCTACTTTATCTAAAAGACCTGTTTTATCAGATTTTTTTAATAAGGATAATCAAAATGAACTTTGGAATAATCATGTAGATTTAGCTCTTTGGGCGGATTATTTTATTATTGCACCAGCAACCGCGAATACTTTGTCAAAAATGGCATCTGCAAGAGCAGATAATTTATTAATCGCAACCTACCTATCCAGTAAATGTCCTGTTTTTTTTGCTCCTGCTATGGATTTAGATATGCACAAGAATAAAGCGAATAAATTAAATATTAATAAATTAATTGATTTTGGAAATTTACATATTCCTGTTAACTCTGGCTTTTTAGCTAGCGGACTACATGGAGAGGGTAGAATGCAAGAACCCAATGAAATAATTGAGTTTGTTTCATCTAGTATTTTAAAACAAAAAAAACTTTATGGAAAAAAAATTTTAATTACGGCTGGACCAACTTATGAGTCAATTGATGCCGTAAGATTTATAGGAAATTTTTCAAGTGGAAAAATGGGTTTTTCTTTAGCGATCACTGCTGCAAACTTGGGTGCAGAAGTTTTTTTAGTTACTGGGCCTACAAGTTTAAATATTGAAAATAACATCATTAAGATTTTTAATGTGACAAGTGCTGATGAAATGTTTAAGAAAACGAGTGAATTATTTTCGGATATGGATATTGCAATTTTTTCTGCTGCTGTTTCAGATTACAAGCCCAAAAAAGCGGTTAAAAACAAAATAAAAAAAGAAGACAATAGTAATTTAAATATTGAGTTAGTTTCAAATATTGATATTTTAAAGCATGTAGGGAGGATTAAGAAAAAAAATCAATTATTGATAGGTTTTGCTCTTGAATCCGAAAATGAGATTGATAATGCGATAAATAAATTAAAGAAAAAAAATTTAGATGCCATAGTCTTGAACTCTTTGAACGACCACGGAGCTGGATTTAATCACGATACAAACAAAATAACATTTATTAACAATAAAAGTGAAATAGTTAAGTTTAAATTAAAAAGTAAACGTGAAGCTTCTAAAGATATTTTTAATGAAATTATTAAACTAAAAAATGAATAAATCAATTGTTTTTCTCTTAATATTTTCTTTTCAAATTAATTTTTCACAAGAAATTGATTGTACTGTTATTGTTAATTCTGATCAAATTAATCAAACAAACAAATCAGTGTTTTCTAATTTAGAAAAATCTATATCAACTTTTATTAATTTCAATTCTTGGTCAGAAAACACTTTGTTAAATCATGAAAAAATTGATTTGAATTTATTAATCACAATTATTTCAAACTCAGATAATAAATTTGTTGCAAATTTTGAATTTCAATCATTGAGACCTGTACTAAATTCAACATACCAAACACCTTTATTTAATTTTATAGATAAAAATGTTGAATTTACTTATGAAGAATTCGAAACTCTTTTTTTTGTTGAAAATAAATTTCAGTCTGATTTGGTATCGTTATTATCTTATTATATTAATATTGTTTATGGATTAGATAAAGATAGTTTTGTATCTAACTCAGGTACTATTTTTTATAACAAAGCTCAACAAATATTAAATCTCGCTAATCAAGGTACTTCTTCGGCCAATTGGCAGTCTAGTAGTTCTGGAGGAAGAATTAATAAGTTTTGGTTAATAGAAAATCTAAATTCCTCTAATTCTAAAGAATTTAGAGATATGATATTTTCTTATCACAGTAATGGTTTAGATTTAATGTATGATAATAAATTATTGTCTAAGAAAAACATTTCATCTTCAATAGTCTCTTTAGAAAGAATGAATAGAAGGGTTCCAAACTCTATTTTACTAAAAATTTTTTTTGAAACTAAATCAGATGAAATTAGAGATATTTTCTCAGCTGGTCCTGATTTAGAAACAACTAACCTTTATAATCAATTAAACAGATTAGCCCCTTTCTTTTCAAATAAGTGGGCTAATATTAGGTGATTAGAATTTGGAATCATCCAATAAACTAGGTTATATTTGATTCAAATATTATTATTTTGCTCACTAAAGTCTCAATAAAAAATTTTGCATTAATAGACTCGTTAGAAATTGATTTTTTAAGTGGATTTTCAACAATAACTGGAGATACGGGTTCTGGTAAATCAATTTTGTTAAATGCTCTATCATTAATTATTGGAAAACGTGCTGATCATAATTTGCTAAAAAACGATAAATTAAAATGCATTATTGAAGCAGAATTTAATTTATCTAATTATAATTTAAATAAAATATTTAAACAAAATGACTTAGATTATTTTCAGCATTCTATTTTACGAAGAGAAGTTCTTCCGAACGGGAAATCTAGATCTTTTGTAAACGATACCCCTGTTAACCTGGATATTATGAGATCTATTGGAGAAAAGTTAATTGATATACATACTCAAAATCAATCGTTAATTCTTTCAAATGATCAATTCTTTTTTTCACTTATTGACAGTCTGTCAGAACAACAAAATATTGTAAATAATTTTTCTCATAATTTGATTCTTTTCAAGGAACTAAATAATGAGTTAGAGAAATTAAATAGATTAAATGTTAGTTTACAAAATGATTATGATTATAATGATTTTCTTTTAAATGAACTTTCAAGCGCTGAACTTTGTATAGATGAACAAAATAATTTAGAAGAAAATCTAAAGGCTTTAAAAAATTCCGAAGAAATATTAAATTCTTTACACCAAATTGACAATTTAATACAAAATGATTCTAATTGTATTGAAAATCAAATAAGAAATTTAAATTTTATATTAAGTAATATATCTAAGTACTCCAATAAATACTCCGATATTAAAAATAGAGTTGAAAGCATTTTAATTGAGTTGGATGATATTAAATTAGAATTAAGAGATTCTTCCTCAGAATTTAATAATAATCCTTTGAAATCAGAAGAGATGGAATCTAGATTAAATTTAATATATAGTTTACAAAAAAAACATTCTGTTAATTCAGTCTCTGATTTATTAGATGTTCAAAATAATTTACAAAAAAAATTAGATGATAATGATAGTATTGGAATAGATATTGAAAATTTAAAAAATGAAATTTTAATAAAAGAATCTTTGTTAAAAGAACTATCTAAAAAGATTTCGATTTCAAGAAAAAAAATATTACCAAATTTAAAAATAGAGATTGAATCTATATTAAGTACTTTAGGAATGGAGAACTCTTCTTTTATTTTTAATTTAAAAAAATCTGAAAATTATAATAAATATGGGAACGATTTGATTGAGGTCTTGTTCTCAGCTAATAAAGGAATAGATTTCTCTCCAATTTTTAAAGTTGTTTCAGGTGGGGAACTCTCCAGAATTCTTTTATCAATTAAATCTATATTATCTGATCATTTAAATTTACCAACAATGATTTTTGATGAAATTGATACTGGAATTTCCGGTGAAATGTCAAATGCAATGGCTAACTTAATGTTAAAGATGAGTAAAAAAATGCAAATAATTTCAATAACTCATCTTCCTCAAATTGCTGCGAAAGGGGAACATCATTTTAATGTTTACAAATATGAAAAATTGGGTACAACAAACACTAAAATAAAAAAATTAAATAATGATGAAAGGGTAGAAGAGATCGCTAAAATGCTTTCCGGCGATCAAATATCTTCTTCTGCTTTAACTCATGCAAAGGAGTTATTAAATTAAACTAAATTAATATTATGTCATACAATCTTTTGAAAGGAAAAAAAGGAATTATTTTTGGAGCATTAGATGAGAATTCAATTGCGTGGAAAACTGCCGAAAGAGTTTTCGAAGAAGGTGGAGAATTTGTTCTTACAAATGCACCAATTGCACTAAGGATGGGTAATGTAGATGAATTGGCTAAAAAAACTAATTCAAAACTTATTGCTGCTGATGCAACTAAATTAGATGATCTTGAAAATTTAATAAATCAAACTACAGAACTTTTTAATGGAAAAATTGATTTTGTATTACATTCCATAGGAATGTCTGTCAATGTGAGAAAAGGAAAACATTATACAGATTTAAATCATGATTGGATGGGAAAAGGATGGGATGTTTCGGCTGTTTCTTTTCATAAGTTACTTCAGAGTTTATATAAACTGGATGCAATGAACGAATGGTCTAGTATTGTAGCTTTAAGTTATATGGCTGCGCAGAGAGTTTTTCCTAATTATAATGATATGGCTGATAATAAAGCTTATTTGGAATCCATAGCTAGAAGTTTTGGTTATTTTTTTGGTAAAGAAAAAAAAGTTAGAGTAAATACAATTTCTCAATCTCCTACACCTACCACAGCAGGACAAGGTGTTAAAGGTTTTGATGGATTTATAACTTATGCTGAAAAAATGTCTCCTTTAGGAAATGCATCTGCGTTGGATTGTGCAAACTATACCGTTACCTTATTTTCTGATTTAACTAAAAGAGTTACTCTCCAAAATTTATATAATGATGGGGGCTTTTCAAACGTTGGAGTAAGTCAAGAAATTATTGATATTATTTCCACCTCCGACGAATCTTGACAATTAATACTTTTTAAATTTGGATTGATTAAGTCATTTTGCAATAATTTGCTTTAAAATCAGTTACTTTAATTATTTAAAATGAAAAATATTGGTCTTACTGGGGGGATTGGATCTGGAAAATCAACTGTTTCTAGGATATTGGTTAATCGTGGAATCCCAGTTTATAATTCTGATTATAAAGCTAAATTATTAATGGATTCTTCTATTGAACTAAAAGAAATGATAATTAATCATTTTGGAAAGAATTCATATTTAAATAATAGATTAAATAAAAATTATATTTCTAACATTATTTTTAATGATCATTTAGAATTACATAAAATTAATTCAATGGTACATCCATTTGTGTTTAATGATTTTAATAAATGGAAAAAAAATTTGATTTCTAAATATGTTATTTTTGAATCTGCTATTATATTTGAAACAGGATCATATAAAAAGAATGATTTTAATATTTTGGTCATTTCAGATATAAAAGAAAGGATCAAAAGGGTAGTAAAAAGAGATGGTGTCAATGAAAAAGATGTAAGAATTCGGATTAATAATCAGTGGAGCGATGACAAGAAAATTCCTTTGTCAGATTATATCTTTAATAATAATATTTCTTTAAATGACAATAAAAAAAATGTTATTAAAATGATTAAAGTTATCGATGAAGAGTTAAATTTTTTGTAAATATTAAAAATGAATAAGAAGATATACTTTACATTAGTTTTTATAATGAGCGTGGCTCTTGTTGGAATTATCTTAGTTCAATCTTTTTGGATAAAAACAACATTAGACAATAAAGAAGAGCAGTTTTCTTTAAATATTAATCAAGCTTTAAAATCGGTTTCTGAACAAATTCAAGGCAGGGAATTAAGAGATTATTTAGCTGTGTATCAAAAGTTAGTAGACAGCATAGGCTCCCCAAAAGAGTCACAATTAACTGCTGTTTTTAAATATGTTGATAGAAATCAAAACACTAATCAAACTTATATTTATTCTCATGGGATTTTAGAAGAAGATTATAATATTTCAGCTAAATTATTTGAGCCTAAGTCTAATGATTCTAGTTCCATTCTAGATTATAAGGGAATAAAAACCACAACCATAATTGATGAAGCTTTTGACAGAGAAATGAAGAATATGAGCAGCATTGAAAGACTTCAGAGAGTTGAAAGATTATCTCTGATGGATAAGGCAAAATATTCATCTATTTTTATGGAACTTGCTGCTTTAAAACCTATTCACAGAAGGTTAACTAATGTAGAATTAGAGCTTTTATTACAAAGAGAGCTAAGAGATAGAGATATAACAATACCTTTTCAGTATCGCGTATTCAATGGAGATTTCGCTACTAAAGTGGGTTCTGATAATTATACAAACTTGGAGGGTTTAAAGAAGTATAAATCACCATTATTTGTTAATGAAAAAGGGGATAGTGATTTTGAATTAGTTATTGCATTTCCTGAGAGAAAATTGTACTTAAGATCGTCTTTAACCAACTTGATTCTTTTATCTTTATTATTCACTTTAACAATAATAATAACTTTTTCATCAACTATATATCATTTTTTAAAACAAAAGAAAGTTTCTGAAATAAAATCAGATTTTATCAATAATATGACACATGAATTTAAAACTCCTATCGCCACAATAAAGCTTGCGTTAGATGCGATAAATAATGATAAAATTCAGAATGATTTAATAAAAAGAAAAAAATATTTAAAAATGATTAGTGATGAGAACGAAAGAATGAATTCTCAAGTAGAAAATGTTTTAAGAATTTCACAACTTGAGAGAAAAGAAAATATTTTAAAGAAATCTTTATGTGATATACATGATATAATTGAAAAAGCAATTTCTCATTTAGGTTTATTGTTAAAAGAAAGAAATGTTAACGTATCAATGAATTTTTCATCAAATAGTTCAAAACTCCAACTTTCAAAAGAAAACTTTTTTAATGTTTTTGTTAATATTTTAGAAAATGCCATTAAGTATTCTGATCAAAATCCTGAAATTAATATTAAGACATATGATTTAAAAGATTTTATAATAATTAAGATAAACGATAATGGTATGGGTATGAACACAAACGTAAAAGATAAAATATTTCAAAAATTTTACAGAGAAACAAAAGGAGATGTACACAATGTTAAAGGCCATGGTTTAGGATTGTCTTACGTTAAAAAAATATTGGATTTACATAATGGCACAATTTATGTTGATAGTGAGTTAGGTGTAGGTAGTACCTTCACTGTAAGTCTTCCGATCAAAAACAAAATTTAATAATATGAAAAGTAATCTAAAAAACATTTTATTAGTTGAAGATGATCTTAATTTTGGAGCTATTTTGAATGATTTTTTAAATCTTCACTCATATAATGTAGTATTAGCTAAAAACGGAATTGAGGGTTTAGAAAAATTCAAAAAAAATGAATTTGGGTTATGTATATTAGATGTTATGCTGCCTTTTAAGGATGGATTTACTTTAGCTAAAGAAATAAGAGAAATAGATAAAAATGTTCCTTTGTTTTTTTTAACAGCAAAATCTTTAAAAGATGATGTGTTGAAAGGTTATAAATTAGGAGCTGATGATTATTTGACTAAACCTTTTGATTCTGATATTTTACTATTGAAAATAAAATCTATTTTTAAGAGAAAAAAACTCATTTCGACTAAACAGAATATAAAATTTGAATTTCAATTTGCAAATTTCAATTTCAATTCTAAGTTAAGAACCTTACAATTTAAGAAGGATTCAGCTGTTAAGTTATCACCAAAAGAAAATGAATTATTAAAGATGCTTTTGAATCATTTGAATGACCTAATGCCAAGAGAATTAGCTTTGGTTAAAATATGGAATGATGATAATTATTTCACATCTAGAAGTATGGATGTATACATCGCAAAAATTAGAAAATATTTAAGTAAAGATTCTAGAATTGAAATTGAGAATATTCATGGAGAAGGATTTAGGATGATTGTAAAATAATAGTTTATTTTTTTGTTCTGGGATGAAATTTCATCATTGAATCAATTAAATGTTTTTTATTAACATGTAAATATCTTTCTGTTGTTGTGATACTTTCATGTCCCATCATTTTTTGAATAGTTAATAAGTCAGCCCCATTTTCGATCAAATGAGTTGCAAATGAATGCCTAAGAGTATGTGGTCCTATTTTTTTATTAATATTCGATTCTTTTTTTAATTTCTTAATAATTATAAAAATCATTGTTCTAGAAAGATTTGTTCCTCGTTCATTTAAAAAAAGTGTATCCTCAAAACCTTTTTTAATTTTGTGGAAAGACCTTACTTCTGTAATGTAATTATTGATATAAATTTGAGATTGATTACTAATTGGAACGAATCGTTCCTTATTTCCCTTTCCAGTTACTTTGATCAATGATTCTTTAAAAAATAAGTCTGAAACTTTTAGATTAATGAGTTCGGACACTCTCAAGCCACAGCTATACAATAATTCAATTATTGCAATATTTCTTAAACCTGTTTTTGATTTTAAAGAAATATAAGAGATGATTTCATCAATTTCCTCAATTGTCAAAGTGGTAGGAAGATTCACTCCTATTTTTGGAGTTTCAATATTTTTAATTGGATTGGTTTCCAGATATTCCTCTAAAATCAAATAATCGTAAAACCTTCTAATTCCTGAAATAACCCTAGCTTGTGTAGGGGGTTTGATTTTTTTAGAAATATCATAAATAAATTTTTTTATAATTTCTGAAGTTAATTCTTTAGGGCTATTTTTAATTTTATGCTTATCTAAAAATTTAATTAATTTTCTAACATCAAATAAATAACTTTCAATTGTATTTAATGATAAGTTTCTTTCTATTTTAAGATAGTTTTTAAAATCATTAAGTGCCTTTTCCCATTTCATAAATTTCTTTGTAAAGAAATAATTTATAGATTAAATTTTATATTTATATTTTTAAAAAAATATTTTTAATGAAATTACAAATTATTAATGGTCCTAATTTAAATTTATTAGGTACAAGAGAAAAAAATATTTACGGTAACCAAAATTTTAATGAATATTTTAAAAACTTGAAGTCTAATTTTAAGAGTATTGATTTACATTATTTTCAATCAAATATTGAGGGCGAATTAATTGATAAAATTCAACAAGTTGGATTTGATTTTGACGGAATTATTATAAATGCTGCTGCTTATACACATACCTCTGTTGGTATTGGTGATGCTATAAGGTCAATAAGTTCCCCAGTAATTGAGGTTCATATATCTAACACTTATTCTCGTGAAGAATATAGGCACAAATCATTTTTAAGTGCTCATGTAAAAGGTATTATTCTAGGTTTTGGTTTAAAAAGTTATGATTTAGCTATTTCAAGTTTTCTAGATTAGTTATAAATGGATGACTTCATCGTATGCAGCTGCTACAGCTTCCATTACAGCCTCACTCATAGTAGGGTGGGGGTGAATAGTTTTTAAAACTTCATGACCAGTAGTTTCTAGTTTTCTTCCCAAAACTGCTTCAGCAATCATATCAGTAACTCCATCTCCAATCATATGACATCCTAACCATTCACCATATTTAGAATCAAAAATAACTTTTACAAAACCTTCGCTTTTCCCAGATGCTTGAGCTTTTCCTGAAGCACTAAATGGAAATTTACCAACTTTAATATTATAACCTTTTTTTAAAGCTTCTTCTTCGCTGAGGCCAACTGATGCTATTTCAGGAGAACAATATGTACAACCGGGTACATTATCATAATCTAATGGTGACACATCAATTCCTGAAATTTTTTCTACACAAAGTATTCCTTCAGCTGAGGCTACGTGCGCTAATGATTGTCCTTTTACGACATCACCAATTGCGTAATAACCTTTAACACTAGTTTGGTAAAACTCATCAACTAATATTTTATCATTTTCAATATTTATACCAATTTCTTCAAGTCCAATATTTTCAATATTAGATTTAATCCCAACAGCACTCAAAACAATTTCTGAATTAATTTTTATAATATCTCCGTTCTGAGACTTAACGTCTAGTTCAACACCAGAATCATTTACTTTGGATTTAATTACTTCAGATGAAGTTAAAACCTTTATTCCTTTCTTTTTAAAACTTTTTTCTAATTCTTTAGAAACCTCTCTATCTTCAACGGGGACAATCCTATCTAAATACTCTATAACAGTTACTTTAGATCCCATGGAGTTATAAAAATGTGCAAATTCAATTCCAATAGCACCAGAACCTACTATTGTAATTTCATTAGGTTGTTTTTCTAATGTCATGGCTTCTCTATATCCAATAATTTTTTTTCCATCTTGTTTTAAATTTGATAATTCTCTAGATCTAGCTCCTGTAGATATTATTATTTTTTCAGAAAAAAGTATGGTTTCTTTTTTAGAAACATCCGTTACAACTATTGTATTTTTCTTTCCTAATTTTCCAAAACCATCAAAGACTTTTATTTTATTTTTTTTCATTAAAAAAACAACACCTTTACTCATAGTGCTAGCGACTTTCCTACTTCTATTAATTACAGAATTAAAATCTTTATTTATATCATTTGTAGAGATGCCGTAATCTTTCGCATTTTTTAAGTAATCAAAAACTTGAGCTGATTTCAACAAGGCTTTGGTGGGAATACATCCCCAATTTAAACAAACGCCACCTAAACTTTCTTTTTCTATTATAGCGGTTTTTAAGCCTAATTGAGACGCTCTTATAGCTGTAACGTATCCACCAGGACCACTACCTAAAATTATTAAATCAAATTTTTCCATATTTTAATTTTTATTAAACGACAAAGCAGCTGAATTAATACAATACCTTTTTCCTGTAGTTTCTTTTGGACCATCATTAAAAACATGACCAAGGTGACCATTACATTTAGAACATTTCACTTCAATTCTGTTCATATTATGAGATAAGTCTTCAATATATAATATTGAGGAGGGAATTGCTTCATCAAAGCTTGGCCACCCACAGTTACTTTCGTATTTGTTTGTACTATTGAAAAGGACTTGATTACAACCTTTACATTTATAGGAACCTTTTTCAAAATGTAAATTATATTCACCTGTAAAAGGTCTCTCTGTATAAGAATTTCTTAAAACCTGATAACTTAGATTGTCAAGTTTATTTTTCCATTCTTTATCACTTTTTTCAATTTTTTCATTGTTCTGGGAGTAATTAAAATTTGCCATCAGTATACTTAAAATAAGAATTATATATAATTTTTTCATTTGTTGATTTCGAGAGTTTTAAAAATTAATGCATTTTTAGTAACACAGTGTCTATTTCCAGTTGATTCTGGACCGTCATCCCATACATTACCCAATTTTGCTCCACATTGTTTACAAATGAGATCTGTTTTATTTTTTTTTATTTTGTAATTTTTGTCAAAGTAAACTTTTCCATCAATGGATTTGTCAAAACTTTCATCATTGTTATTAGAGCCATAGTTGTTTTCTGATTTATATAATGAGGAATTACACTCAATACAATAAAAAACCCCTTTTTCAGCTGTAATTATTTTTTGTGTTTCTATTTTTTGATTTTTTTTAATTGATTTATTTGAATTAGGTCTATTACAATTTGTTAGAAGACAAAACAATGAAATAACTAATAAAAATCTATTCATTTATTATTTTTAAATGATTAGCAAAATTACTTAATAATTTTAAAATATTAAGACAATTTGAATTAAGTATATTGCATATTATTAATAACCACTTATTATGTCAACAAGAAATTATGTTAAAGGAGATATTAAAGTCTTAAATGCTTGGGCATTTTATGATTGGGCAAATTCTGTTTATCCTCTTGTTATATCTTCCTCAGTATTTCCAATTTATTATGGAGCTTTATTTATTGATGATCTTTACATCGATGTTTTTGGATTTAACTTTAAAAATACTGCTTTAATTAGCTTTCTAACTGCATTTGCCTTTATAATACTTTCTTTTATTACTCCATTACTTTCAGGAATAGCTGATTATATGGGTAATAAAAAAACTTTTTTGAAGTTTTTTTGTTACTTAGGATCTATTTCTTGTATTGGTCTATATTGGTTTGATCTAGAAAATATTTATTTAGGTCTATTTTTTTACTTTATGGCTTTAATTTCTTTTTGGGCTAGTCTAGTTTTTTATAATTCATACCTTCCTGATATAGCTAATAAAGATCAGCAAGATTATATTAGTGCTAAAGGATATGCTCTTGGTTATGTAGGAAGTGTAATTCTTTTAATTTTTAACCTTGCTATGGTTATGTTTCCTGACTCATTTGGAATTGAGGGAGTTAACCCAGAGCTTACAGCAATGAAATATTCTTTTGTTTCAGTTGGACTCTGGTGGATTATTTTTAGTCAATATACTTTTCATCATTTACCGATAATTACAGACAAGAGAAAGATTATTAAACATGTGATTTTTAATGGTTTTAAAGAACTACAAGAAGTTTGGAATGAACTTAGACACATCATAATAATTAAAAAGTTTTTAATTGCCTTTTTTATTTACAGTTCAGCATTACAAACAGTCTTAATAATTGCGACTTATTTTGGTGAGCAAGAAATTGCTTGGAAAGAAGGAACTAAAACAACTGGCTTAATTATTAGTATTTTACTGATTCAATTAATAGCTATTATTGGAGCAATGTTTACTGCTAAAATTTCAAAAAAAATAGGTAATATTCGTACACTTTTAATATTAAATTTAATTTGGGCATTTTTGTGTATCGGTGCATATTTCATTAAAGAACCTATAGAATTTTATATAGCAGCAGGGGCTGTAGGTTTGGTTATGGGAGGTATACAGGCATTATCAAGATCTACTTTCTCTAAGTTAATACCAGATACTGATAACACTACATCATATTTTAGTTTTTTTGATGTTTCTCAAAAAGTTAGTATTGTTTTAGGGATGACTCTTTTCGCAATTTTAGATCAAACTACTGGAAGTATGAGAATATCTATTTTGATATTTGTACTAATTTTTCTTATTGGAGCTTTTTTATTAAATAAAATAAAAATCAAGAATGTTTGATTTTTATGGCATGAATCTTGAAATATTAAATTGTTGTAAAATAAAAGAATAGTTTTATCTATAGTTCTAATGTTTTAATTAATGTTACAACTTAATTTATGACACTTTGACTTAATTATTTAATATGTCCAAACCAAAATTATTGAATCTTGACATGATGTCACTTCAAAATATTGATGAAGATTCGGATCTAATACCATTGATGACTTCTGATGATGAAGAAGCTATTTCCAAGGAATCTCTTCCTGAGAGTCTTCCAATTCTTCCTCTAAAAAATACTGTTATGTTCCCTGGTGTAGTCATTCCTATAACAGCATCTAGAGATAAATCTATTAAATTGATTAAAGATTCTAATGTTAAATCAAAATTAATTGGTGTCGTATCTCAAAAAGATTCTTCAATTCAAAATCCTGGATTAAATGATATACAATCAACAGGTACTGTAGCTAAAATATTGAGAGTTTTACAAATGCCAGACGGAAATGTTACTGTTATTATTCAAGGCAAGAAACGTTTTAACATTGAAAAAGTAATTTCTGAGGAACCATACATTAAAGCAATTATAAAAGAAATAAAAGAGATAAAACCATCTTCTGAAAACAAGGAATTTATAGCTACTATTGAGTCTATTAAAGATATTGCTCTTCAAATAATCGAAGAAAACCCCAATATACCTAGTGAAGCTTCATTTGCAATAAAGAATATTCAAAGTGACTCATTTCTTGTAAATTTTGTTTGTTCAAATATGAATTTAAGTATTCAAGAGAAATATGAAATACTTAAAACAAGTGATCTTCATGAAAGAGCATTGATGTGTTTGAAACAAATGAATACAGAGCTTCAAAGACTATCTTTAAAAAACGATATTCAATCAAAGGTAAGATCTGATTTGGATCAACAACAAAGAGAGTATTTTTTACATCAACAATTAAAAACAATACAAGAAGAACTTGGTGGTGTTTCATATGATGAGGAAATCAATGAAATGAGAATAAGATCAAAAAATAAAAAATGGAATAAAGAAATTAATGATCATTTTTTAAAAGAGTTATCCAAACTTCAGCGAATGAATCCACAAGTTGCTGAGTATTCTATTCAAAGAAATTACTTAGACTTGTATTTAGATCTTCCTTGGAATGAGTTTTCAACTGATAATTTTGATTTAAAAAGAGCTCAAAAAATTCTAGATAGAGATCATTATGGCCTGAAAGATGTTAAGAAAAGAATTATTGAACATATTGCAGTTTTGAAATTAAGAAATGATATGAAATCTCCTATTTTATGCTTTAATGGTCCACCTGGTGTAGGAAAAACTTCACTAGGTAAGTCAATTGCTGAAGCTTTAGGTAGAGAATATGTAAGAATTTCTCTAGGAGGTTTGAGAGATGAGTCAGAAATAAGAGGGCATAGAAAAACTTATATAGGAGCAATGCCTGGAAGAATAATTCAAAGTTTAAAAAAAGCAAAAACTTCAAATCCAGTTTTTGTATTAGATGAAATCGATAAACTTTCAGTTGGAAATCAAGGTGACCCTTCTTCTGCAATGCTAGAAGTTTTAGATCCTGAACAAAATACTTCATTTTATGATAATTTTGTTGAAACTGGATTCGATTTATCAAAAGTAATGTTTATCGCCACCTCTAATAATATTTTAAATGTTCAACCAGCTCTAAGAGACAGGATGGAAATTGTTAATGTGTCTGGATACACAATTGAAGAAAAATCTCAAATAGCAAAAAAACATTTATTACCTAAACAAATTTTTGAGCATGGCCTTGATAAAAAGATTATTAAATTAAATAAACTTGCATTAGAAAAAATTATTGAGGGATATACCAGAGAATCTGGAGTTAGAGGTTTAGAAAAGCAAATAGCCAAGATTATTAGGTATGTTGCTAAATCAATTGCTTTAAATGAAAAATTTCCTAATAATATTTCAATCAATGAATTACAAGAAATTTTAGGACTTTCTATCTCCAAAGATAAATATGAAAATAATGATACTGCAGGAGTTGTTACAGGTTTAGCATGGACTCAATTTGGAGGAGATATTTTATTTATTGAATCTGCATTGTCTAAAGGTAAAGGCAGCTTATCTATTACAGGAAATCTTGGAAAAGTAATGAAAGAATCCGCTACCATAGCTCTAGAGTACATAAAATCTCATGCAGATGAATTACAAATAAATGTTGAAAAATTATTAAACTATAATTTACATATTCATGTTCCTGAGGGAGCAACTCCTAAGGACGGTCCAAGTGCTGGAATTACTATGTTAACCTCATTAGTGTCTCTTTTAACCCAAAAGAAAGTTAAAAATAAATTAGCAATGACAGGGGAAATTACATTAAGAGGAAAAGTATTGCCAGTAGGGGGGATAAAGGAAAAAATTTTAGCGGCAAAAAGAGCTAAAATAAAAGAGATTGTACTCAGTGTAGAAAATAAAAAGAATATTTTAGATATTGATAAGGGTTATTTAAAAGGACTGACATTTCATTACGTTACAAACATGAAAGAAGTGATTGACATATCATTAACTAAACAAAAAGTTAAAAACTATAAGAAATTATAATGTTGGAAAAATTTATTGTAACAATAGACGGAACCTCCTCAACTGGTAAAAGTACAATAGCAAAAAGAATTGCAAGAAAATTAAGTTATACATATATTGATTCTGGTGCGATGTACAGAGCATTAACATTTTTTTGTTTGGAGCAAAAGATTATTTCAAAATCATTTTTTAAAAAGGATGTTCTTTTAAAAAAACTTAACAATATAAAAATTGATTTTAAAAAGAACCCTAAAAATAATATTTTAGAAATTAATCTAAATGGAGCTTTTGTTGAAGATAAAATAAGAACTATTATGGTTTCAGATTTTGTTAGTATTCTAGCAAAATTAGATGATGTTAGAACTTTTATGGTAAAAATTCAACATTCCCTTGGCGAAAAAAAAGGAGTTGTGATGGACGGTAGAGATATTGGTACGGTTGTCTTTCCAAATGCAGAATATAAATTTTTTTTAGAAGCTTCACCTAAATTAAGAGCTGAAAGACGCTTTAATGAATTAAAAAAGAATAACAATAAAGTGTCCTACGAAGATGTTTATAACAATATTATATCGAGAGATACTCATGATATTAACAGATTAAACTCTCCTTTAAAAATGGCTTCAGATTCTATTTTTATAGATACAGAATCTTTAGATTTAGATGAGGTTGAAAATATTATTTTAAATCACATAACATCGTAATGTTAAATTCTTTTAAAAAAACTTGTAAAAAGAATAAAATGCCCTTATTTTCGCCATCCTTTTGATTGGTTAATATAGAATATCAAAAGTTTAAATTTAGATAACATCTTCTAGTTGATTCCTTAAATTCTATAATATAACTAGAATACAAATTTTATAAATATGCCTGCAACTAAAAAAGATAGCAAGCCTAAAAAAGCTGTCAAAAAAGATAGCAAACCAAAAAAAGCTGTCAAAAAAATTACAAAATCAAAGAAAGAGTCCAAGCCAAAAGTATCAAAAAAAACTACAACTGTAGTTAAAGAGACTTCTGCTGTTGTTGAAGAAACTCCTGCTGTTATTGAGGAGAATGTAGTTTCATCTGAAAAATTTTTAAAAGATTTTGATTGGGAAAATTTCGAAGAAGGAATCGAAACTGTGGATGAAAAACAATTAGTTGAACTAGAAAATCTTATCAAAGAAAATTTTGTTGATACTTACAATGATAGTGTTATTGAAGGAACAATAATTAATTTAACTGATAGAGAAGCAATTATAGATATTAATGCTAAGTCTGAGGGGGTAATTTCACTTAATGAATTTAGATATAATCCTGATTTAAAAGTTGGTGATAAAGTTGAAGTTTTAGTTGATGTTCAAGAAGATAAAACAGGCCAATTAATTTTATCCCACAGGAAAGCTAGAACTATAAAAGCCTGGGACAGAGTTAATGAAGCCCATGATAAATCCACAGTAGTTACTGGTTTTGTAAAATGTAGAACAAAAGGTGGTATGATTGTAGATGTTTTTGGACTCGAAGCCTTTTTACCTGGATCACAAATTGATGTAAAACCAATAAGAGATTATGATCAATATGTAAATAAAAACATGGAATTTAAGGTGGTAAAGATAAATCATGAATTTAAAAATGTAGTAGTTTCTCATAAAGCACTTATTGAAGCTGATATTGAGGAACAGAAAAAAGAAATTATTGGTCAATTAGAAAAAGGTCAAGTTCTCGAAGGAATTGTTAAAAACATTACTACTTATGGAGTATTTATAGATTTAGGTGGGGTAGATGGATTAATTCATATTACAGATCTTTCTTGGAATAGAATTAATCATCCAAGTGAAATTTTAGAACTAGATCAAAAAATAAATGTTGTTATTCTTGACTTTGATGATGATAAATCAAGAATTCAACTTGGAGTTAAACAATTAAGTCCACATCCATGGGAGGCATTAAACGCTGACTTAAAAGAAGGTGATAAGATTAAAGGAAAAGTTTCTGTGCTTGCTGATTATGGAGCTTTTGTTGAAGTTGAGGATGGTGTTGAAGGGTTAGTTCATGTTTCTGAAATGTCTTGGTCTACTCATCTTAGATCTGCACAAGATTTTGTAAAAGTTGGTGACGAGGTTGAAGCTGTAGTTCTAACTTTAGATAGAGAAGACAGAAAAATGTCTTTGGGAATTAAACAATTATCTTCAGATCCATGGACAGATATAACATCTAAATATCCTGTAGGATCAAAACATACAGGAATCGTTAGAAACTTTACAAATTTTGGAATTTTTGTTGAATTAGAGGAAGGAATAGATGGTTTAGTTTATATTTCTGATTTATCTTGGACAGTAAAAGTTAAACACCCCTCTGAACTTTTCTCTGCAGGTGATTCTATTGATGTTTTAGTATTAGAACTTGATTCTGATGAAAGAAAATTAAGTTTAGGACATAAACAAACTATGGATAATCCATGGGATAACTATGATAAAACTTTTGCTGAAGGAACTGTTCATAACGGAACTATTTCAGATTCAAATGATAAAGGTTCCACTATTAAATTTAATGATGACGTTATAGCATTTGTTCCAAGTAGACATCTTTTGAAAGAAGACGGAAATAAGCTTAAAAAAGGGGACTCTGCTGATTTTAAAGTTATCGAATATAATAAAGACTTTAAAAGAGTGGTTATGTCTCATACTGTTCTTTTTAAAGAAGACGAAAAAAAGCATGTTAAAGAATCTCTTAAAAAAGTAAACAAGAAGGATTCTGACAAATCTACTTTAGGAGATTTAGACGTTCTGGCAGATCTTAAAAAGAAAATGGATAACGAGAAATAGATTTGTTAAATTTATTTTTTATTTAAAAAACATGCATTATTTAATGCATGTTTTTTTTATATTATCTACTAACCAATCTCCTACTTCACTAGTTGAGTAAGACTTTCCACTTTCAGATAAATCTTCAGTAACAATTGATTTTTCAAGGGAATTATTCACAACCTCTCTTATTAAATTTGCTTCTTGTTTTAATAAAAAAGCATCTTCGAACATCATTGCTGCAGATAATATAGTAGCTAAAGGGTTTGCAATATTTTTTCCAGCAGCTTGGGGATATGACCCATGTATTGGCTCAAATAAAGATGTTTCTGTTCCAACGGATGCAGAGGGCATTAACCCCATTGATCCAGAAATTACTGAAGCTTCGTCAGTTAAGATATCTCCAAATAGGTTTTCCGTAATTAAAACATCGTAAGAGTTAGGCCACTGTACAAGTCTCATTGCAACAGCATCAACAAATTCATATGACACTTCAACTTCAGGGTAATCTATCTCCATAGATTTTACCGTTTCTCTCCATAGTCTTGATGATTCCAACACATTTGCTTTGTCTACACAACACAATTTTTTTGATCTTTTCATTGCCAGTTCAAATCCTTTTTTAGCCAATCTTATTATTTCGACTCTTTTATAAGTACATGTATCAAATGCAGTGTTTCCATTATCTTTTCTTCCCCTTTCTCCAAAGTAAATACCACTAGTTAATTCTCTAAGAAAAATTAAATCAGTTCCATTAATTCTTTCTTTTTTTAATGGAGATTTTTCAATTAATGAAGGAAATGTAAAAGTTGGTCTAATATTTGCAAAAAGGCCTAATTTCTTTCTCATTTTTAATAAACCCTGCTCAGGTCTTATTTTGGCAGATGGATCATTATCAAATTTAGGATGTCCTATAGCACCAAATAATATAGCGTCAGAATTCATACATATTTCATGGGTTTCATCTGGATATGGATCTCCAACCTTATCAATTGCATCTGCTCCAGTTATCGCTCTAGTCCAATTTATAGTATGATTAAATTTCGTAGCAATAGCATTAGAAACTCTTAATGCTTGTTCTGTTACTTCTGGTCCTATTCCATCTCCGGCAAGCAAAGCTATGTTTAATTTCATTTTATATAATATTTAACATTTTTTCAGTAGCCTTTATGGCTGATACTGTTTGATCAGAGTCTAATCCTCTTGTTATAAATTCTTTATTATTATTTTTCCAGGTGATAAATGTCTCACACAAAGCATCAGAATTACTTCCTGGAGGTATTGTTACAGCATAGTCAATTAATAAAGGAAGATTTAATTTATTGATATCGTATATTTTTTTCACAGCATTTATGAATGCATCGAACTGCCCGTCTCCAGTACCACTTTTTTTAAATAAAATTCCATTAATTTCTATTTCTACATCTGCCGAGGGGTTTGATCCCATTTTATGTTTTAGTTCGTATGATTTGATGATTATTTTTTCTTTAAAATCAGAACTGTTTAAAACATCTGAAATAATATATGGAAGATCTTCAGCTGTCACTCTTTCTTTTTTGTCACCTAGTTCTATTATTCTTTTTGTAACTTTTTTTAAATCTTCTTCCTTTATGTGTAGCCCTAGTTCTTGTAAATTTTTTCTAATATTAGCTTTTCCTGATGTTTTTCCTAATGCATATTTTCTTTTCCTTCCAAACCTTTCAGGGAGTAAATCATTATGATAAAGGTTCTTTTTACTGTCTCCATCAGCGTGAACGCCTGCTGTTTGTGTGAATACATTTTCACCAACAATAGGTTTGTTTGCAGGTATTCTAAATCCAGTAAAAGTTGAAACTAATTTACTTACTTTATAAAGAGATTCTTCTTTTAAATTAATTTTAATATTTGGAACAAAGTCTCTAATTACAGCTGCTACACTTGCCATTGGAGCATTACCAGCTCTTTCCCCCATACCATTTACTGTTAAGTGTAATCCATGACAACCAGCTTTTAAACTTTCAATTACGTTAGACACACTTAAGTCATAATCATTATGTGCATGAAAATCAAAATGTGTTTTAGGATACTTTTCTATAATTTCAGAAAGAAAAATAAATGTTTCATTTGGACTTAAAACTCCTAGTGTGTCAGGTAATAAAATTCTTTTAATAGGTTGTTCAGTTAAAAAGTCTAAACAGTCATATACATATTCTTTTGAATTTCGCATACCATTACTCCAATCTTCTAAATAGACATTTGTAGTAATACCTTCTTTTTCAGCTAAATGAATAGACTCATTAATTTCTTTAAAATGTTCTTTAGGTGTTTTTTTAATTTGATGTGTTAAATGATTTAAAGAACCTTTAGTAAGAAGGTTTTGAACTTTTGCACCAGTCTTTAATAGCCAATCTAAAGAAATTCCATTATCAAGAAATGTTAATATTTCAATTCTGTTTAGATAACCATTTGATTCCCCCCAACTAGTTATGTTTTTTACTGCTTGAAACTCACCTTTTGAAACTCTAGCTGATGCCACTTCAATTCTATCAATTTTTAATTCTTCAATTAATAATTTAGAAATAGTTAGTTTTTCGGATACTGAAAACGACATTCCAGAAGTTTGTTCTCCATCCCTCAAGGTAGTATCCATTATTTCAATAGTTCTTTTCTTCATCTTTATTTTAGAAGAATTAAATTTTAAAGAGGGGTTTTTTTAGCAAATTCTTTTATTGAATCTTTCATATTCATTAAGTAATCAATGTCGTCATATCCATTTAACATGTTTCCTTTCTTATATTCGTTAATTTCAAAGGATTCGGAATTACCATTTTCTAATATTTTAATAATTTGTTTATTTAAATCGACATTTAACTTAGTCTTGGGGTTCTTGTATATTGTATTAAATATATCCTCTAAGAATCTTGGAGAAACCTGAACTGGAAGTACACCTATATTTAAGCAGTTGTTTCTAAAAATATCTGCAAAAAAACTTGAAACAACACATCTAAAACCATAATCATATATAGCCCACGCCGCATGTTCTCTCGATGAGCCAGAGCCAAAGTTCTTGCCTCCAACTAATATTTTTCCAACATAATTAGGGTTGTTTAACACAAAATCTTTCTTTGGATTATTGTTGGAGTTGTAACGCCAATCTCTGAACAAATTATCACCAAATCCAACCCTTTCTGTAGCTTTTAAAAATCTTGCAGGAATTATCTGATCAGTGTCAATATTTTCAATTGGTAGAGGAACTGCAGTACTTTCTAAAATTTTAAATTTATCGTATGCCATAATTTATAATTAATAAAGAGTTCTTGGGTCAGTAACAGTTCCTGTTAAAGCGGCAGCAGCAGCAACTAACGGGCTAGCTAATAAGGTTCTAGATCCGGGTCCTTGCCTTCCTTCAAAATTTCTGTTAGATGTGCTAACAGCATATTTACCAGCAGGAATCTTGTCGTCATTCATTGCAAGACACGCCGAACATCCTGGCTCCCTTAACTCAAAGCCAGCTTCTTCAAGAATTTTTAATAACCCTTCTTCTCTAATAGCTTTTTCGACCTTGTGCGACCCAGGGACAAGCCAAGCTGTTACGTTAGCTGCTTTCTTTTTTCCTTTTACTATTTCTGTAAATGCTCTAAAATCTTCAATTCTTCCATTAGTACAACTTCCTAAGAATACAAAATCAATCTTTTTACCCAACATACTTTCTCCCTCATTATAATTCATGTACTCAAGAGATTTAAGATATGTTTTAATTCCCCCATCCTGACTTTCTGCACTGGGTATTCCGTTAGAAATACTCATTCCCATTCCAGGGTTTGTTCCGTAAGTTATCATTGGTTGAATTTTGTTTCCATCAAAAACTAATTCTTTATCAAATAGAGCATCTTCATCACTTTTTAGTGTTGACCAATATTTCATTGCTTTTGACCAATCATCGCCTTTTGGAGTAAATTCTCTATCTTTAATATATTCAAAAGTTTTTTGATCAGGAGCAATCATTCCGCCTCTAGCTCCCATTTCAATACTTAGATTACATACTGTCATTCTTCCTTCCATACTCATTTCAGTAAATACATTTCCTGCGTATTCGACAAAATATCCAGTTGCACCAGATGTAGTAAGCTTAGATATTATAAAAAGAGCTACATCTTTTGGAGTTACTCCTTTACTTAATTTACCATCAATAGTAATTCTCATTCTTTTTGCCTTAGGCTGCATTATGCATTGAGCAGATAAAACCATTTCAACTTCAGAGGTTCCTATTCCAAAAGCAATAGCTCCAAAAGCTCCGTGTGTAGAAGTATGAGAATCTCCACAAACAATTGTTGCACCAGGTTGAGTGATACCATACTCAGGCCCAACAACGTGAACGATTCCATTTTTTTCATGCCCAAGTCCCCAATAAGAAATACCATGTAATTTAGAGTTTTCTTCTAATGCTTTTAGTTGATTGGCAGATAAAGGGTCTTTGACAGGAAGATGTTGGTTTTTTGTAGGGGTGTTGTGATCAGCTGTTGCAAAAGTTTTTTCGGGAAATAAAACACTAATATTCCTGTTTTTCAATCCTAAAAAAGCTACTGGGCTTGTTACTTCATGAACCATGTGTCTGTCAATAAATAAAACATCTGGACCATTTTTAATTCGATGTATTACATGGGAATCCCAAACTTTATCAAATAATGTTTTGCTCATGATTTATAAAGTAATTATTGGTTTTAAATTAGAGTTTTTAATTATAATTGGTATGTCTTCATCCTTAACTTCTTTTCTTAAATCAGCATATTTTAAAAATTCTGAATATACAATGTCTAATTCATTTTTAGTTAATTCAAAACCAATATTTTTTGCCCTGTAAGCTAATGCAGCTCTTCCACTTCTCGCAGTAAGAACAATAGCAGATTTATTAACTCCGACATCATGAGGGTTTATTATTTCATAGGTTTCTCTATTTTTAATAACTCCGTCTTGGTGAATACCAGAGCTATGAGCAAAAGCGTTAGCACCCACAATTGCTTTATTAGGTTGAACAGGCATTGCCATGCTTTCAGAAACCATTTGACTTGTCCCGTATAGAAGCTTTGAATTTATATTTGTATCTAAATTTAATTTAGGATGTTGTCTCATTATCATAACAACTTCTTCTAATGAAGTGTTTCCTGCTCTTTCGCCAATTCCATTTATGGTACATTCTATTTGTCTTGCTCCATTTAATACTCCTGAAATGGAGTTAGCAGTAGCTAAACCTAAGTCATTATGACAATGACATGAAATAATTGCTTTATCGATATTTTTTACATTTTCTTTTAAAAACTTAATCTTTTCGCCATATTCATCAGGTAGACAGTATCCCGTAGTATCAGGAATATTTAAAACTGTAGCTCCTGCTTCAATCATTTTTTCACAAACTTTAGCTAAAAATTCATTTTCAGTTCTTCCAGCATCTTCAGCATAAAACTCAACATCATTAACAAATTTTTTAGCATACTTTACAGCTTCAAATCCTTTATTCAAAATCTGTTCTCTTGTTGAATTAAATTTGTATTTGATATGAAAATCAGATGTTCCTATTCCTGTATGAATCCGTGGAGAAACAGCATATTTCAAAGATTCCGCTGCTACTTCAATATCTTTTTTTACAGCTCTTGTTAAACCACAAACAGTAGCATTTTTAACAATTTTGGAAATTTCCATAACAGAATTAAAATCACCAGGGCTAGAAATGGGAAATCCAGCTTCTATTACATTTACACCAAGTTCATCTAGTCTTTTAGCAATTACAATTTTTTGTTTTGTATTTAATTTACAACCAGGTACTTGTTCACCATCCCTTAGAGTAGTATCAAAAATATGAACTATTTCTTTACTCATAAATATTATTATGATATATATTAAAAATATATAAAAGTAAAAGTAATAAAATCGATTAAATAAATCTATTTTTCTTTGGAGTTAACACACATGTCCCAAACATTATTTTTAGGTAGTTTAGCAGTAATTTCAATATTTTTTTTAGAAACTGGGTGTATAAACTGTACTTTTCTTGAATGTAGATGAATACTTCCATCATTATTAGATCTTGAATAACCATATTTTAAATCTCCTTTGATAGGAAATCCTATGTGTGATAATTGTGTTCTAATTTGATGATGTCTGCCAGTTTCTAGATTAATTTTTAAAAGAGAATAATTCTTTAATTCTAAAATAATTTTATAGGTTAAAACTGCTTTTTTAGCATATTTATTCGAGTTTTTTGTAACATAAGATTTATTTTTTTTTTGATTTTTAATTAAAAAATTTTCTAACTTTTCAGTAGCTTTATTTTCCATTTTTTTTACAATTGCCCAATATGTTTTTTTTATTTCATTCTTTTTGAATAATTCATTTAACCTAGAAAGAGCTTTTGATGTTTTAGTGAAGATAATTACACCACTTGTTGGTCTATCTAACCTATGAGCTATACCTAAATAAACATTACCTGGCTTATTATATTTTTTTTTTAAATAGGCTTTTATTTTATCCCCTAAAGTCTCATCACCAGTAATATCACCCTGAGTTAATTCACCAGGATTTTTATTTACTACTATTAAATGATTGTCCTCGAATAAAATATTTAACACAAATAATTAGTATTGTTCGTCTTTACTTGGAAAGTTTATATGTTTTACATCTTTAATGTAATTCTTAATTGCTTTAGACATGATTTCACCAAGATCTACATATCTTCTTAGAAATCTGGGATTAAACTCTGTACTTAACCCAACTAAGTCATGTGTTACTAATACTTGACCATCGACATGACTTCCTGCTCCAATTCCAATAACAGGCACTTTAACAGAACTAGTAACTTTTTTTGAAACAGTAGCTGGAATTTTCTCTAATACAATTCCAAAACAACCTAACTCATCTAAAAGTTTAGCATCTTTAATTAATCTTTTTGCTTCTTTTTCTTCTTTAGCTCTGACAGTATAAGTTCCAAATTTATATATTGATTGCGGAGTTAAACCAAGGTGGCCCATTACTGGGATACCAGCATTTAATATCATTACAATTGATTCTTTTATTTCTGAGCCACCCTCCATCTTAACAGCATGAGCCCCTGATTCTTTCATTATTCTAATGGCAGATCTTAATGCTTCGTTTGGATCAGATTGATAACTTCCAAAAGGAAGATCTACTACAACTAAAGCTCTTTTAACTCCTCTGACAACAGAAGATGCATGATAAATCATTTGATCTAAAGTAATTGGTAAAGTAGTTTCATGTCCTGCCATTACATTTGATGCAGAATCTCCAACAAGAATAATATCAATTCCAGATGAATCAATAATTTTAGCCATTGAAAAATCATATCCTGTTAACATGGATATTTTTTCATTCCGATTTTTCATTTCTAATAATGAGTGAGTAGTAACCCTTTTGTATTTTTTATTGGACATATTAATATTTTTGTAAATGTAATTTAAAATTCAAATAAAATATTAATTCTTTTTTGGATTAAAGCTAATTCATGTCAGTATGTCAGTAATTATAACATGGCATAATCATTGAAATAATGATATTGTTAATTATTAAAATTATAAAAATGAATAAAATAATTGGAATTGATTTAGGAACAACTAACTCTTGTGTATCTGTTATGGAAGGTAACGAACCGGTGGTAATACCTAATGCTGAAGGTAAAAGAACAACTCCTTCGGTTATAGCATTTGTTGAGGGTGGAGAAATTAAAGTAGGAGATCCCGCAAAAAGACAAGCTGTAACTAATCCAACAAAAACTATTGCATCAATTAAGAGATTTATGGGTAGTAAGTATAGTGAATCAAAAAAAGATGCCGATAGATCTGCATATAAAGTAGTCAAAGGAGACAATGATACGGCTAGAGTCGATATCGATGGAAGATTATACACGCCACAAGAATTGTCTGCTATGACTCTTCAAAAAATGAAAAAAACTGCTGAGGATTATTTAGGAAATTCGGTAACTGAAGCTGTTATAACTGTTCCAGCATATTTCAATGATTCACAGAGACAAGCTACAAAAGAAGCTGGTGAAATTGCTGGATTAAAAGTTCAGAGAATTATTAATGAACCTACTGCAGCTGCTTTAGCATATGGTTTAGACAAATCTGGTAAAGATCAAAAAATTGCGGTTTATGATTTGGGAGGAGGTACTTTTGATATCTCAATTTTAGAACTTGGTGATGGAGTTTTTGAAGTTCTTTCAACAAATGGTGATACTAGATTAGGTGGAGATGATTTTGATGATGCGATTATTCAATTTTTAGCAGATGAATTTTCAAAACAAGAAGATATTGATCTTAGAAAAGATCCAATGGCATTGCAAAGATTAAAAGAAGCTGCTGAAAAAGCTAAAATTGAGCTTTCTTCATCCGCTCAAACAGAAATTAATTTACCTTATATTTCTGCTACTTCGTCTGGTCCTAAGCATTTAGTTAAAACCTTGACTAAATCTAAATTTGAACAACTTTCATCTGATTTGGTTAAAAGATCAATGGAACCTGTTAAAAAGGCATTAAGTGATGCAGGATTAAGTGTTAAAGATATTAATGAAGTTATTTTAGTTGGAGGATCTACAAGAATTCCAATTATTCAAGAGAAAGTAGAAAAGTTTTTTGGTAAAAAACCATCTAAAGGAGTTAACCCTGATGAAGTTGTTGCAATAGGAGCAGCTATTCAAGGTGGTGTTCTAACAGGAGATGTTAAAGATGTTTTATTATTGGACGTAACTCCTTTATCTCTTGGTATTGAAACGATGGGAAGTGTCATGACTAAATTGATTGAATCAAACACGACGATTCCAACAAAAAAATCACAAGTTTTTTCTACCGCTGCCGATAATCAACCCTCAGTTGAAATTCACGTATTGCAAGGTGAAAGACCTATGGCTAAAGACAATAACACCATTGGAAGATTTCACCTAGATGGAATTCCCCCATCACCAAGAGGAGTTCCTCAAATTGAAGTTACTTTTGACATTGATGCAAACGGACTGATTCATGTCACAGCTGCTGATAAAGCCACCGGCAAAACTCAGGATATAAGAATTGAAGCTTCATCTGGTTTAACAGAGGAGGAAATTGAAAAAATGAAAAAAGAGGCTGAAGCAAATGCAGAATCTGATAAAAAGGTGAAAGAGGAGGTAGATACTTTAAATAGTGCTGACGCCATGATATTTCAGACTGAAAGTCAATTAAAGGAATATGGTGAAAAACTTTCTCCAGACAAGAAAAAAGCTATCGAAGATTCTTTAGAAAACTTAAAAAAAGCTCATGAGTCTAAAGATATTGATAGTATTAAAACTGCTTTAGAAGGAATTAATGAAGCTTGGAAAAATGCATCTGAAGAGATGTATAAAGCTCAAGCTGAATCTGCTGGAGGTAATCCTACAGCTGACCCTACTGGAAATTCTCAACCAAATAATGATAAAGATTCATCTGATGATGTTCAGGATGTAGATTTTGAAGAGGTTAAGTAGTAAAGATTAAAAATTAATTAAAAAACGTATCAAAACTTTTGATGCGTTTTTTTTATATTTAAAGTTATGGATAAAAAAAATATACTAGAGAGAATTAACTTGGCAAATAAAGATACGTTAATGGAAACATTGGATATTGAATTTATTGATATAGGTGAAGATTTTTTAGTGGCGAAAATGCCAGTAACTTCAAAAGTTTATCAGCCTGATGGAGTGTTACATGGCGGGGCTACAGTTGCGTTGGCAGAATCGGTTGGTAGCGCAGTGTCATATATGTCTGTTGATTATATAAACCAAACAGTGAGAGGAATAATAATTTCAGCAAATCATTTAAAAAGTATTAAAGAAGGATATGTTTATGCAAGAGCAACACCTCTTCACAAGGGAAGAACAACTCAGCTCTGGGAAATTAAAATTACAGATGATAATGATAATTTAATATCTCACTGTAAGCTTTCAACTATGGTTTTAAATAAAAAATAATTAAATGTTTATAGAAAATGTTTTGAAAGTTAAAAATGATTGGTGGAGGTATTTCATTGGTTGTTTAGTGATTTTTATTGGAACACAAATAGGTTCGATTCCTTTCATAATTGCAATTTTTTCTAAAGTTGGTGCAGAGGGTGCTTCCAAAATTGATCAAACTAGCATGATGACTGTTTTAGAGGATAGTAATTTGACTTTATTTTACTTTTTAATTCCATATTTATTTGGTTTTATCGGAATTGTGTTGGTAACAAAATTTATACATAACCAAACATTATTGTCATTAACTACAAGTAGAAAAAAAATAGACTTTTCAAAAATCATAAATTCTTTTTTAGTTGCCTGTTTAATTATTTTAATAACTACCATCTCAGGTTATTTAATGTTTCCAGACAATTATATATATAATTTTAAATTAAAACCCTTTTTGATTTTATCTCTTATTGTGATTTTTTTAATTCCTATTCAGACCAGTTGGGAAGAATATGTTTTTAGAGGATATTTAATGCAAGGAATTGGAGGAATCATAAAAAATAAATGGATTCCACTTTTAACAACATCTTTATTATTTGGTTTTTTACATTATTGGAATCCTGAGGTTATGAAACTGGGTCCTTTTTTATTAATTCATTATGTTACAACGGGTTTGTTTTTAGGAATAGTTACTTTAATGGATAAAGGAATGGAACTTGCTTTAGGTTTCCACGCTGGAAATAATGTTTTAATTGCTTTACTAGTTACAGCTGACTGGACAGTTTTGCAAACGAATTCCGTTTTAATTAGTATTGGTGAGCCAGAACTTTTTAGTCTGCTAGTTCCATTATTTATAATTTATTCTATTGTTTTAGTTTATTTTTCAAAAAAATATAATTGGAAAAACTGGAAAGAAAACTTAACTGGAAGATTTAATTAACTTTATAATTATTTTAACATAATTAATGTATAATTATTTCCAAATTGCATAACTAACAACCAATTAAAATATGGCTTTAAATAAAAACGGAATTTTTGCATGGGCATCATTTATCTTAACTATTTTAGGAATAGCTCTTGTACTATTAGGCGTACTAAAATATCGAGACATGGCAATTGGTTTTTCAGTTGTTGGAGTAGGATTTATTTCAATAGGATGGGCCTTTAATGCACTGAAGGGAAGAGTTTAGTTAATTATTATCCCCAACCATTTTTTTTACATCTACCCATTTGTCAAATTCTTTCGAAGTTGCATATCCTAGTTTTATAGCCTCTTCTTTCAATGTAGTTCCTTTTTTATGAGCTTGATTAGCTATTTCTGCAGCTTTATAATAACCTATTTTACTATTTAATGCTGTTACTAACATTAAAGAATTGGTTACTAGTTCTTTAATTCTTTTTCTGTTTGGTTTTATTCCTATCAAACAATTATCATTAAAGCTCTTTACAGCATCTGCTAATAAAGTTGAAGATTCTAATAAATTAGAAGCCATTAGTGGTTTATATACATTTAATTCATAATGGCCCTGCATTCCACCAATTGTTACAGAAACATCATTTCCCATTACTTGAGCACATACCATTGATAGGGCTTCACATTGAGTTGGATTAACTTTTCCAGGCATAATTGAACTTCCTGGTTCATTGGCTGGAATAGAGATTTCTCCAATTCCAGATCTAGGTCCGCTAGCCATCATTCTGATATCATTCGAAATCTTGTTTAAAGAATTGGCAATTAGTTTTAATGCCCCGTGGGTTTCTACTAGAGCATCATGGGCAGCTATAGATTCAAATTTATTTTCAGCCGAAACAAAATTTAAACCAGTGAATTTTGAAATAAATTCTACAGCTATTTGGGAGTAATTTTTTGGAGTATTAATTCCTGTTCCAACTGCAGTGGCACCTAAAGCAAGTTCAGATAAGTGATTTAGTGAGTTTTTTAAGGAACTAAGACCATGTTTAATTTGTGACTTATAACCAGAAAATTCTTGACCTAAGGTGATAGGAGTGGCATCCATTAAATGGGTTCGTCCAATTTTTATAATGTCAATAAAATCAGTTGACTTTATAGATAAATTTTTTTCAAATTCTTCTAAATTTGGAATAGTGCTTTCTGTTAATTTTTTATAAATAGCAATGTGCATTGCTGTTGGAAAAGTATCATTTGAAGATTGAGACATATTGACATCATCGTTTGGAGATAATGTTTTTTTAGATTTTCCTAATATTTTTCCTTGATTTATATGGGCTTTATTTGAAATCACTTCATTAATATTCATATTAGTTTGGGTTCCCGACCCCGTTTGCCAAATAACAAGCGGAAACTGATCATCATGACTACCATTTATAATTTCATCACATACCGAAGAAATAAGATCTCTTTTGATTTTACTCAAAACACCTAATTTATGATTTGTGTAAGCTGCAGCTTTTTTTAAATATGCAAAGCCTTTGATGATTTCAATTGGCATTGAACCACGTTTTCCTATTTTAAAATTATTAATAGATCTTTGAGTTTGAGCTCCCCACAAACAATTAATAGGAACTTTAACCTCCCCAATAGTATCTTTCTCTATTCTATATGACATATTAAGTAATTAATTTACAAATTTACTATAAAAGGTTTATATATTAATTTTTTATCAATTGTTGAAAAAAAATATTTAATGATACATATCTTTAATTATATTTGTTGTTCACAACTGAAACTATGGAATTCGATCAATATTTAGGCTTTATTTTGTTTTTAACAGTTTTAACAATGGGATTTTGGTTAATGATACTTTTATTAACATTTATTATTCCATACTGGGTCAGTGGTGCTTTTATTGAAAGAATGAAAGAGTTATTAGATAAAAGAAAAAAGTAAGTTATCCTCCAAAACCTTCTCCTCCATAATCTTCATAACTCGGTCTATTATTAGTTTGAGCCTTTTTTTGATTAAACCTATAAATAAGACTTATGTTAAAATTTCTTCCTCCTCTCCAACTAGATTCAGTGTAGTTTTTATAAGTTTCAGAAAATGTTTCTAGTCTCCATTTTTGAGTTTCAAAAATGTCATTAATTTTAAAAGTTAAAGTCATTTTATCATTAAATATATCTTTGCTAAAAGCTGTATTGGTACTTATACTGGCTTTTCTGGTTGAAATAGCATTTTTTTGAGGCCCTCTATAGCTCAATCTTGTTTGCCAATCAATAGATGAAAATAGTTTTAAATAATTATTCAATCTCCCTGTCCATATAAGATTTTTTGAATCATAAATAATTCCATTATAGTTGCCAATTATTTCAGATTGATAAAAGTTAATATTACCACCAATCCTCCAATTTTTTGAATGCGAATAATTAGTATTGAATTCAATTCCAATTTCTTCTTGAGAGGACAAATTTACAGGAGATCTTCTAATTACTGGAACAAGTATATCATTAACAAGAACTGAACTTCCAGTTGCTTCGTTTATAAAAGTAAATATTTCATCAGATTTTTTATAATAAATAGAGCCATTAAGTGTTGTTTTTTTTAGTCTTTTTAAATATCCTAAATCAATCCCATTTGAATAGGTTGGATTTAAGTAAGGGTTGCCTTGGAAAAAGCTTGTTTCACTTGTTCTTGAAGGAAAAGGGTTAATAAAATAAGATCGAGGTCTACTTATTCTTCTATTGTAACCTAATGTTAAACTTTCATTTTCTTTTAATTCATAAGCTAAATTTATCGTTGGAAAAATATCATTATACTTTTTAATGCTGTTACTATTACTTTCTAACTGTTCAACAATCGTTTGAGATTCTTCGACTCTTATTCCAAATAGGTATGATATTTTATTTTTTTTATTTCCATATTGAGTATAAAAAGCATTAACCTTTTCTCTGTAGTAAAGATTATTACTAAGGTTAGAATTTTTTATATATTGACCATTTAAACTTTCATCTTCTACTAGGAAATCAGTATTTTGAAATTGATTACTTTTTCTATATCCCATCTCAAATTGTCCATCTTCTCCAATTGGTAAAACATAATCAATTTTGTAAAGTTCACTTTTTTGATTTTCGTCTGTTTTAACTTTTTCTCCTAAATATTCAATAAAATTTGGTATTGACTGTGTATTTGATATGATTCCAATTTCAACTTCATTGGATTTTTCTTTTTGATAGTCGATTGTCAAATTAGCCTTGTTAATAAATTCATGAGTAAAATTGAATGAAAACTCCTTGGTGTTGTCCGTTTCATTTTCAACTTCTATTCTTCTTGAAGACTTTTGTTCTTCCTGAAAATTTTGATCAATATTATTAATTGTTATGTCCTCATCGTCACTATTTCTTGTTAAATATGAAATGACTAAACTTGTTTTGTCAGAGAAGAAATATTCAATTCCGGTATTCTGATAATAAGAATCTCTTTCAGTATTTCTTGAGCTCTTTTCATTAATAAAATTATTAAGAGGTCCTCTGGTATAATACTCAGTTTCACTTATCGAAGGATTTTCATAACTACTTAAGCTGTAACCAGTATTAGTAAATAGATTTATTTTTTCAGTTCTGTAATTAATATTTCCTGAAAATCCGTAGGATTTAGGATCCCCTACATTACTAGAAATCGAACCATTTAAACCAGCTAATTTATTTTTTCTTAAAACAATATTAATTATTCCTGCAGTTCCTTCTGCATTATATCTTGCAGATGGTGAAGTTATTATTTCAACTTTTTCAACACTTTCAGATGGAAATTGTTTTAACGCATCATTACTACTAATACCAACTAAACCAGATGGTTTACCGTTAATTAAAATTCTAACGTTTTGATTACCTCTTAGTGAAACATTTCCATCAATATCAACTGCAACAGAGGGTAAATTGTCTAAGACATCACTGACACTACTTCCTCTTAATGTTAAATCTTTTCCAATATTATAAACTGTTTTGTCTAACTTGATTTCTACCTCAGTTCTTTCACCAATTAACTCAATTTCTTCTAATACATTTTCATCAATTGACATTAATATTGTTCCTAAGTCTTTTGAATTGGAGATAGATATATTTTTAATTAAAATTTCTTTGAATGAAATATAATTTAGTTTAATATCATATTTTCCTCTTAAAATTTCAAGACTAAATTTACCTTCTGAATCACTTATCCCTCCGTATTTAACAATACTATCATTATTTTGAAATAATGAAATAGTTGCATATTCAAGAGGGGTGCTACTATCGCTATCTAAAATAATACCAGATAGATTAACAGAGGATTGTTGTGCATTTTGAATAAATGAAATAAATGCAATAATTATAAATAATAGTTTTTTCAAATGTTAAAATATAAATCTATGACTGTATTAATATAAAAAGGTTTAGTGTAATAAAATTTTAAGACATTCTTCAGGGGGATTTGCTAATATGGCTTTGGTTTTAGAAATGAAAAAGGGTCTTTGCATCAATTTAGGATGATCAAATATAGCTTGAATAATTTCATTTTTTGATAATAATTTGGGTTCAAACAATTCTTTCCAAATTTTTTCTTGTTTCCTTATTAAATTAATAGGTTTTAGTCCAGATTTATCAATTAAAATTTCAATTTCTCTTTTTGATAATTTGTTCTTTAAATATAAAATAGTATCAAACTCTATTCTTTTAGATTTTAAAAATTCAAGACCTTCTCTTGATGTTTTGCATCTAGGATTATGCAATAAACTATATTGTTTAGATTTCAACTCCATAATTTTTTAATTTAATAATTAATTTTTCTGGAGATTCAAATTGAATTCCATGAATTCCACATTTTATTGCCCCATCTATATTTGATAATCTATCGTCTATAAAAACACTTTTATTAGCATTCAAATTATACTTAGCCAAAGTATAATTATAAATTTCCTTGAAAGGTTTTAGCATTTTAATTTCCCCTGACACCACAATACCTTCAAACAATTTTAAAAATTCAAATTTTTTAATTGCTACTGGAAATGTTTCTGCACTCCAATTAGTTAAAGCGATTAGTCTATATCTTTTATTTTTAAGTTTCTTTAATATTTCAACAGTTCCCTTAATTTCATCTTTTAACATTTCTTCCCATCTTCCATAATACATCTCTATTAATTTTTTATGTTCAGGAAAAAGTTTTATTCTTTCTTCTGTCGCATCTTTCATTGACTTACCACCATCTTGCTCTTCATTCCATGCAGATGTACATATGTTGTCAAAAAACCATTTCATTTTAACTCTATCCCCATTAAATTCCTTTAAAAAGACATACTCAGGATTCCAATCTACAAGAACACCTCCTAAATCAAAAATTATTGTTTCTATTTTCATAATTAATTTGTCATTAAAAATGCTTTTAAAAAAGGATTTATTCCTCCGTTTAAAACCTCATCAATATTATTCGTTTCGTGAGAGGTTCTGACATCTTTTATCAGTTTGTATGGGTGAAGAACATAGTTTCTTATTTGTGATCCCCATTCAATTTTCATTTTGCTTGATTCTATTTTTTCTCTTTCAACCATTTTTTCTTTCAATTGAATTTCATATAGTTGAGATTTAAGTAATTGCATAGCCTTTTGCTTATTTTCAAGTTGGGATCTTGTTTCTGAATTTTCTATAACTATTCCTGAGGGCGCGTGTCTTAATCTAACTGCGGTTTCTACTTTATTGACATTTTGTCCTCCAGCACCACTTGAACGCATAGTTTCCCAAGATATTTCAGAAGGATTTATGTTTGTTTCAATCGAATCATCAACGAGTGGATAAACATATACAGAAGCAAATGAGGTATGTCTTTTAGCATTACTGTCAAATGGGGATATTCTTACCAGTCTATGAACTCCATTCTCTCCTTTTAACCATCCAAATCCATATTCCCCCTCAATCTCTATTGTGACCGATTTTACACCCGCTACATCTCCTTGCTGTAAATCTAATTCTTTGACTTTAAATTTATTTTTTTCAGCCCACATAACATACATTCTCATCAACATGTAAGCCCAATCACAACTTTCAGTTCCACCAGCTCCGGCTGTAATTTGAATTACCGCACTCATTTCATCTCCCTCATTAGACAACATGTTTTTAAATTCAACAGATTCAATGTGTTCACTACATTTTTTGAAATGCGTATTCAATTCATTTTCGGAAATTTCATTAGACTTAAAATAGTCATATAAAATTTCTAAGTCATCACACAATGTCTGCGCTTTATCATAATCTTTAATCCACTGTTTTAATGATTGAATTTCTTTCATGACTTTTTGAGCTTTTTTAGAGTCATTCCAAAAATCTGGATCAAACGTTACCTCCTCTTTATTAGAAATTTCTATTTTTTTTGAATCTATGTCAAAGATATCTCCTTAGTGCGATAGTGCGCTCAAGGAGATTCTTAATTTGATCTGTTGTTATCATTTTATAAAAAAATATAATACACAAAAATACATTTAAAAATCTATCAAAATAAACTTAATAAATTTTATATTTAAATAATTAATAGTTAATAATGATTAGATTCTTTTCTTTACTTTTTTCTCTTTTATTATCTTTTTCCATTTTTTCTCAAAACGATAAAGAAAATAAAAAATTATTTTTTGGATTTTTTAATTTTAGTTATGACGAGGGTTCTGATAAGATATTTTTAGAAGTTGAAGATTTAAATAAAGATTTCCTGTATATAAATTCTTTAGCAACAGGTTTAGGTTCAAATGATATAGGATTAGATCGTGGTCAGTTGGGTGAAGAAAGAATTGTAAAATTTAAAAAATATGGGAATAAGTTATTATTAATACAACCTAATCAAAATTTTAAAGCCATCTCCAATAATGAAGCTGAAAAAAACAGTGTTGAACAAGCTTTTGCATTCTCAGTTATTTTTGGATTTAAAATCATTGAAGAAAAGAAAAATTCTTATTTAATTGATTTTACACCCTTTTTATTCCAAGATACTCATGGAGTTATAAAAAGGTTAAAGTCACTTAATCAAGGTAATTATAATTTAGATTTGACTAAAAGTGCATTAGAACTTAAAAGGACTAAAGCATTTCCTAACAATGTAGAATTTGAAGCTTTATTAACTTTCGTTGGAAACCCCCAAGGAAAATTTGTTTCTAGTGTGGTGCCTGATCCCTCTATCATTAGTGTTATTCAACATCATTCATTTATTAAACTTCCGGATAATAATTTTAAGCCTAGAGATTTTGATCCAAGAAGTGGAGCAATATACACCTCATTTATGGATTACGCTTCTCCTGTTTATGAAGAAATAGGTAAAAAGTATGTTACAAGACATAGGCTAGAGAAAAAAAACCCAAGATTAAGTAAAAGTGAAGTTATTGAACCAATCATTTATTATTTAGATCCTGGCACACCTGAACCAATCAGATCAGCTTTAATGGAAGGAGCATCTTGGTGGAATGAGGCTTTTGAGGAAATAGGTTTTAAGGATGCTTTTCAGGTAAAAGTTTTACCTGAAGATGCTGATCCTATGGATTGTCGTTATAATGTCATCCAATGGGTTCATAGGTCAACAAGGGGGTGGAGTTATGGAGCTAGTGTAATAGATCCTAGAACAGGAGAGATTATTAAAGGTCATGTTAGTTTGGGAAGTTTAAGAATTAGACAAGATTTTTTAATAGCCCAATCTTTGATTGAAAACCCATATGAAAATGATGAAAATTATAAACCTATGCTGGAAATGGCGTTATCTCGAATAAGACAACTAAGTGCCCACGAGGTAGGGCATACTTTGGGGTTTACTCACAATTTTGCTTCCAGTGTAAATAAACGGGCTTCAGTTATGGATTATCCACATCCATTAATAAAATTAACAGACAATAAGATTGATTTATCTGATGCTTATTCAACTGGTATTGGAGAATGGGATAAAGTGAGTGTTGCGTACAGTTATTCTCATTTTAATTTAGAGAATGAGAAAAAAGGGTTAGAAAGTGTTTTAGAAAAAGCGAATTCAAAAGGATTGAGATTCATTAGTGATAGCGACGCAAGAGCTCAAGATGGAGCTCACGTATCTGCTCACCTATGGGATAACGGCGATGACGTAATAACTGGTTTAGATGAAATATTTAAAATTAGAGAAAATGCTATTTTAAATTTTTCAGAGTTTAATATTAAAAAGGGGCAAACTTTCTCAACTTTAGAAGATGTTTTTGTTCCCCTATATTTTATGCACCGTTATCAAACAGAGGCTGTATCAAAGTTGATAGGTGGAATGGATTATAACTATGCAACAAGAGGCGATTCACAAATAATTACAAAAGATTTAGATTTTGAGATACAAAATAGGGCACTGGTTTCTATATTTCAATCCCTAGATCCAAAAAATTTGATTATTCCTAGAGATAAATTAAAATTATTTCCACCTAGAGCTTATGGTTTTCCCAGAACTAGAGAGTCATTTAATGGTAAAACCGGAATTTCTTTTGATCCTTTTAGTGCAGCATCAACTGCCAGCGAAATGACATTATCTTTATTGTTAAACCCTAAAAGATTGAATAGAATCAAGATTCAAAATACTTTAGACAACTCTAAAATGAGCATAAGATATGTTTTGAATGAATTAATTTCTAATTCATTTAAAAAAAATCATGAAGATACCTACTTGAAAGAGACGCAGTATTTAATCAACACTAATATCTTAATTTACCTACTAAATATAACTGAAAGTGATGAAGCATTTATGCAAGTTAAGTATGAAGCTAGAATGGCTATTAATTACATTCAAAACTTAATTTCTAAATCAAAAAAATTAAATACATATTTTGATCAATATTCTTACATAATAAATGATTTTAAGGAAAATCCAGAAAAATATAATAAACAAATATCTCCCAATATACCTGACGGATCTCCAATTGGAGGAGGCACCTGTTATTATAACCAATAAATATCATGCAAATAAATTTAATTAGCGACACAGTAACTAAGCCAGGAAAAGACATGCTTAAATCAATGATAGATGCTAAGGTGGGAGACGATGTATTTAAGGAAGATCCCACTGTAAATGAGCTTGAAAATAAAATAGCCAATATGTTTGGAATGGATTCTGCTTTATTTTTTCCCTCAGGAACTATGACTAATCAAACAGCTATTAAATTACAAACCGAGCCTGGAGATCAATTGATTTGTGATAAATATGCACATGTTTATAATTATGAGGGAGGGGGAGTTAGTTTTAATAGTGGAGTCTCATGTAAGTTAATTGATGGTGAAAGAGGAATGTTTAAAAATGATCAATTATTGAAATCTATTAACCCACCCGATTTTTATCATAGTCCTAAAACTTCATTAGTTTGTATTGAAAATACAACCAATAAAGGAGGGGGAGCATGTTGGGATATTAATGAATTGAAATTAATTAAAAAGACTTGTTTAGAAAATAATTTAGCATATCATCTAGATGGTGCTCGGATTTGGAATGCAATGATTAAAAATAATCAGAATCCAAAAGAATTTGGATATTTGTTTGATTCTATTTCAGTTTGTTTAAGTAAAGGGCTAGGATGTCCAGCTGGATCTGTTTTAATAGGTTCTCAAGAACTCATAAAAAGAGCCTTAAGAGTTAGAAAAGTATTGGGTGGGGGTATGCGTCAGGTAGGTTATTTAGCTGCATGTGGAATTTATGCTTTGGAAAATAATATTTCAAGACTATCTGACGATCATCAAAAAGCGCTTGAAATTGAGAGTACATTAAAAAAGCTTTCATTTATTTATAAAGTTGAAACTGTTGAAACAAATATTATAATTTTTGAAATAGATTCTAAAATATCTTCTGAATTATTTTTAAAAAAAATGAATGATAGAGACGTTAAGATTATTTCAATGGGTGATAATAAACTCAGAATTGTAACTCACCTAAATTATACAAATGTGATGCATGATAAATTTTTAGATATTTTAAATAATTTAGAATTTTAATTTCCACTTTAATTCAGAAACATATAATTATATGTTATATTTTTACCAGCTTTTATGAATAAAAATGAAATTAAGTTGAAAAAAAATTATCCTCCATCTCCAAAAAAAAAACCAAAAAATCTAAAAAAATTTGATTCAATTAGAGTAGATAATTATTATTGGTTAAAAAATAGAAATGATCCAGATGTAATTAAGTATTTAGAGAAAGAAAATGATTATTACGATAAAAAAACTTCTCATACTAAAGAATTTCAAGATAAAATATTTAAAGAAATTAAAAACAGAATTAAAGAGGACGATAAATCAGTTCCATATTTTTTAAACGGATATTGGTATATTACGAAATTTAAAAAGGATAAAGATTATCCCATATATGTAAGAAAAAAAGAGACTTTAGACTCAAAAGAACAAATATTATTTGATTGCAATTTTTTAGCTAAGAATTATAATTTTTTTAATTTGTCAAATATTAAAATCAGCCCAGATAATAAATTAGCTGCCTACAGTATTGATACAGTTTCAAGAAGATTGTATACTATAAAAATTAAAAACTTAGAAACCGGAGAGTTTTTAAATGATTGTATAGACAATACATCTGGAAACTTTGCTTGGGGTAATGACAATACAACTTTGTTTTATACAAATAGGGATTCTGAAACATTAA
>QOPV01000010.1 GCA_003331265.1 Cryomorphaceae bacterium
AAGAAGTAATTCAATTCAAAATAAAACTTTAATTAGTGGAATCAATAGCGTTAGATCTTCGGAAAACTCAAATATTCCTCGGGAGTCTTACTCAGCTTCTGGGAGAATAGATAAAAGATTTAAAAATTTTAGGGCAGGATTTACTATGAACTTTAATTATAGTGATTTTAATAACGTTGTAAATGGAAATCCTTTAAAATCTATAAATTTTACACAAAGATATAGAGCTTCTTTAGCAACTAATTTTAGGGACAAACCAAATATTGAAATTGGTTATACTTACAACAAAAGAAAGTATGAAAATGGTAATAATGTAAATAACTTCTACACTGATTCACCTTTTATAGAGCTAGATGCTTATTTTGGGAAAGGTTTTGTGTTTACAGCAGAATATTCGTATAACTATTACAGAAATCAAGATGTAACATTAAATGAATATAGATTTTTAGAAGCAGACTTATCATATAACAAAGATGGCTCTAAATGGGAATTTGGAGTTGGAGTCACTAATTTATTTGATGATACTTCCATCAATAGGGATAGTTTTAATCAACTTTTCAATCAAACAAGATCCTATATTATTCAACCTAGATATACAGTATTTAGAATTAAATATGATTTAACTAGTTTGAATTCCTCTGGAGGCGGACAAGGAGGTCGAGGAGGTCGAGGAGGTCGAGGAGGTCGATAAAATTTTATAAACTTTTGTTTCCATAAAGGTGTTAACTTTACTCAAATTTTAAAAAGTGAAGTTTTACAACCTAATTATTGTTTTAATTTTCCCCTTTTTTGTTTGGTCTCAATCTGGTTTTGAATCCATATTATTAGCTGTAGAAAGTGATTCTAAAAAATTATTTCAGGGTTATATGAACCCTTTGATGAAGGGCGCTATTTATAGTTCTAATTCAGGTTGGTATAATACAGCTAAGGTTCATAAGAAATTGGGTGTAGATTTGAGTTTGAGATTAAACACATCATTTATTCCACCATCTGACCAAGTTTTTTCTATTAATGATTTAGAATATATTACATCTGAAAGCAAAAATTTACCAACTATTGTTGGAGAAAATAGACAAGAAAATTTACTAATCACAATACCTAAAGAGGGTGTTTTACCTGAGCTTAAAACAACAATAAAAGCTCCTAGGGGAATTAAAAGTAAACTGCCCTTAGGCGGGGTTCCTGCACCTGTTCTGCAATTGGGGATTGGTATTCCATTTGATACAGAAATTATTTTGAGATATAGTCCAGAATATCATAGAAGAGGGATTGATATGTCATTAAAAGGTATTGGTATTAAACATAATTTATTACAGTATTTTGGACCTGTTGATAAATTTCCATTAAACATTTCGGCATTTGCTTCTCTTTCTAAAATGAAAATTGATTATGATATTCAATCTTTTAGTTCTATCAAAGGCTCTGATCAAGTAGCAAAATTTAGTTTAAACAATTACAATTTATTGCTATTAGCATCTTTTGATGTTTTAGTTGTTAATTTTTATGGAGGATTTGGTTTAAGCGGAGGTACATCTTCTTTCAAAATGATTGGGAAATATGACTTAGAATACGAAACTCAATCTAACCTTCCTGTCACAAGAACTTTAATAGATCCCATTGATATGAATTTTAAAGCTTCAGATTTTCAAACTACATTTGGGGCAAAATTTAAATTTTTGATTTTTAGTGCTTTTATAGATTTTACTTTTCAAGAGTATAACACTTTATCTGCAGGCTTATCTGCAAATTTTAGATAATTTTTTTTTATTATCTAAAAAAAAACTTTAGTTTAGCATTCTAATTTACTGTTAGAGGATCGATTTGACTGATTGCAACCTCTTAAAAAAAGTGCTAAAGCAGATGCTTTCACTCAAATAAACAGTCAAATCTCCCTTTAATTATAAATTTAATTTATTAATTAAAAATATTATTATGAGTGAACAAAAATTATCTACTAAAGCTTTACATGCGGGACAAGATACTAACCTAAGTCAAGGCACAAGAGCTGTGCCAATTTACCAATCTACATCTTATGTCTTTAATGATTCTGAACATGCTGCAAATTTATTTGCACTTGCCGAGCCAGGTTATATTTACACAAGGTTAAACAACCCAACTAACGATATATTAGAACAAAGACTCGCAGCATTAGAGGGTGGGATTGCTTCTGTGGTGACTGCATCTGGAGCCTCTGCAATATCAACAGCATTACTTGTTATGCTCAAATCTGGAGACCACATTGTTGCTTCGTGTAGTCTTTACGGGGGGACATTTAATTTACTAAATGTAACATTACCAAGATTAGGAATAACAACCACGTTCGTTGATTCATCAAACCCACAAAATTTCGCGGACGTTAGGTAACCCTAAACTAGACGTTCTAGATTTAAAAGAAATATCTGTTCATGCAAAGACATCAAAAATTCCATTTGTTGTAGATAACACAGTAGCTTCTCCAGCATTATTAAACCCCATTCAACATGGTGCAAATATTGTAATTCATTCTTTAACTAAATACATTAATGGAAATGGAACTGCTTTAGGAGGTGTTATTATTGATTCGGGAACATTTGATTGGTCAAGCGGAAAATTCCCAGAGTTTACTGAGCCTTCACCAGGATATCACGGACTGGTCTATCATGACGCTCTAGGTGCGGCAGCTTTTATAGCTAAAGTGAGGATAGAGGGTTTAAGAGACTTAGGTGGTGCGTTAAGTCCTTTTAATGCTTTTCAAATTATTCAAGGTTTGGAAACACTAGACATTAGAATGAAAAAACATAGTGAAAATGCACTTGAATTGGCTAAATGGTTAGAAAAAAGAGAGGAAGTAGAATGGGTTAATTATCCTGGCTTAGCTTCGAGTAAGTATAAAACTCTTGCAAAAAAATATCTTCCCAAAGGACATAGTGGGATTATTACTTTTGGAGTAAAAGGAGGTTACGAATCTGCTAAAACAGTTGCTGATAAAACCACACTTTTTTCATTAGTAGCTAATATTGGTGATACAAAATCATTAATAATACACCCAGCAAGTACAACTCACCAACAACTTAGCAAAGAGGACCAAACTATTACAGGTGTTACAACCGACCTAATAAGACTTTCAGTTGGATTAGAAGACGTAGAAGATTTAAAAAATGATCTTGAAATAGCCTTTTCTAAGATTGATTTAAAAGTTTTAGTATAAAAAATTAACATGAAAAATTTACAAATTATTAAAATTGATAATTTTATTTCTTTTAATAAAACAAATTTTGATATTGAACTTACTTATGAAATTTTCGGTCTTCCACTTGGAGACGCGCCAATTGTTTTGGTAAATCATGCCCTGACAGGTAATTCAAATTTAGCTGGAGTTAATGGGTGGTGGAATCCAATAATTGGAGAGAAAAAGTTAATTGATACTACAAGGTTTACAATATTAGCTTTTAATTTTCCTGGTAATGGTTATGGGGGTAAATCAATTGAGAATTATAAAGATTTAATATTACGAGATATTGCTAAAATTTTCTTAATCGGCTTGAAGAAATTAAAAATAGAGTCTTTATATGCAGTAATTGGAGGCTCTATTGGGGGAAGTTTAATTTGGGAGATGGCAGCTTTATCTCCAAATATTGCTGAGAATTTAATCCCAATTGCATGTGATTGGAAATCTTCAGATTGGCTTTTAGCAAATACAAGGCTTCAACATCAAATTTTAAATAATTCTTCGTCACCAATCCATGATGCCAGAATTCATGCCATGTTATGTTATAGATCTCCAAAATCATTCGAAAAAAAATTTAATAGATCTTTAAATGAAGATTTGAAAATTTTTAATGTTGAAAGTTGGCTTTTACATCATGGAAGTAAATTGCAAAAAAGATTTCAATTAAGTTCTTATAAGTTAATGAATCATTTATTGTCTACAATTGATATAACTAGAGATACTGAAAAAGAATTTGAGGATATTGCGTCGAAGATTAATGGAAATATTTATATCGTTTCAGTTGATTCAGATTTGTTTTTCACTGATTCTCAAAATAGAAATACATTTTATAAATTATGTAAGGTAAAAGATAATGTGTTTTTTAAAACTATTAAATCTGATCACGGTCACGATGCATTTTTAATTGAATTTCCAAAATTGGTAAATTTACTATCAAATATTTTCAGTAAAAACAGTCTACTTGTAGAGTCTTAAAATTAAATTTTTAGGATCGTTTTTTGTTTTTTCAATAAGTAATATTACTTTTACGTTCGTTATGATTGATTTTAACCATTCTTATTACACTGAAAGATTTTATTTTTACTTCTATTTCCTAGATAAAAATGGACTTTCACTTGTATAAGATATTAATAAAATATATAATTCAAAGTCCTGATTTTTCAGGACTTTTTTTTTAAAACAAAATGAAGAAAGTAGCAATTCAAGGGATTAAAGGATCTTACCACCATCAGGTGGCAACAGAGTATTTTGAAAATGAAATAGAAATAATAGAATTTTTATCCTTTGATGAAGTAGCGAACTCAATTGTGCAAAGTCATTGTGATTTCGGAGTTATGGCAATAGAAAATTCAATAGCTGGCTCAATAATTCCTAATTACGCTCTAATCGATAAATTAAATTTAAATATCAACGGAGAATACTATATAAATATAAACCACCAATTGATGGCTATTTCTGGATCTAAATTTGAAGATTTAGAAATTGTTGCGTCACATCCAATGGCTCTTCTTCAGTGTAAAAACTTTTTTAAAAAATATCCTAAAATAACATTAGTTGAGGACAAAGACACAGCAGAGGTAGCTTATAGAATTCAAAGAGACAAGATTAAAAATATGGGTGCTATAGCAAGTGTAAATGCCGCAAAACTGTATGAATTAAACATTCTATGTAAGGATATTCAAACCATAAAAAATAATGAGACTCGATTTGTTATTATTTCAAAAAACTCGAAGGATCATGACAAAGGAAACAACAAAGCTTCAATTAAATTTTCTTTAAGTCACCGCACAGGAAGTTTAGCTACAATTTTAAATATTCTAAAAGACTGTAATTTAAATTTAACAAAAATTCAATCTTTACCAATCATTGAGATTCCATGGAAATACTCTTTTTTTATTGATACAACCTTTGAGCTTTATGATAATTTAAAAGTAGCATTAAAATTAATTGATGATAAATCGGAATCTCTAAAAGTTTTAGGAATATATCAAAACAATATAAATGATTAAAGGATCAAACAGATTAAAAACAGTTCAGGAATATTATTTTTCAAAAAAATTGAGAGAGGTAGCTAATTTAATTAAGTCAGGTAAACCCATTATTAATATGGGAATTGGTAGCCCAGACCTTTTTCCATCTAAATCTATTATTGATGTTTTGAAAAATAGTTTAACAGACCAAAATGCTCATAAATACCAAAGTTATCAGGGCTTGTTGGAGTTACGTGAGGCAATTTCTAAATTCTATTTAAAATTTTTCAATGTTCAATCAAATCCTATCAATGAGGTTTTGCCTTTGATGGGTTCTAAAGAGGGAATTATGCATATTTCTATGGCATTTTTAAACCCAGGAGATGAAGTTTTAATTCCAAATCCTGGATACCCTACATATTCATCTGTGACTAAACTAGTTGAAGCAATACCGGTTAGTTATGACTTAAATAAAAAAAATAATTGGTTCCCAGATTTAACTGTTTTAGAAAAAAAAGACTTATCAAAGGTTAAAATTATGTGGATTAATTATCCTCATATGCCAACTGGTTCCACTGCAAATAAAAAACAATTAAATGAATTAGTTTTATTCTCTAAAAAATATAATATTCTTTTGGTTAATGATAATCCGTATAGTTTTATTTTAAATAATGATTTTATTAGTTTATTATCAATCAACGGATCCAAAGATAACTGTATGGAATTAAATTCTTTAAGTAAATCATTTAATCTCTCTGGCTGGAGAGTGGGAATGTTAATAGGTTCCAAAAAAAATATCTCTAGAGTCTTGAAAGTTAAAAGCAATATGGATTCAGGAATGTTTTATGGTATTCAAAAGGGAGCTATTGAGGCGCTTAAATTGGAAAAAAAATGGTTTGATGATTTGAATGAAGTTTATAAAAGAAGAAGAGAGTTAGTCTGGAAACTTGCCTCTATTTTGAAATGTAATTATGATCAAAATGCAAAAGGTTTATTTGTTTGGGCTAGACTTCCTGACGGAATTAAAAATTCTGAGAAATTTATTAACCATATATTATTGGAGAAAAATATTTTTATTACGCCTGGAATGATTTTTGGAAGTAATGGGGAGGGTTATATTAGATTTTCTTTATGCATTGAAGAGAGTAAAATTAAGGAAGCTATAAATAGATATAAATAATGAAATTAGGTATTGTAGGTTTGGGTTTAATGGGAGGGTCTTTTGCTTTAGATTTTAAATCAATCTATCCAAAATCCAAAATTTATGGATTAGATATCTCTAATGAAAATGAAAATCGTGCTATTGATTTAGGCTTAGTTGATGAATTAATAGAGTTTGAAAAGTTGTCTATGCTTGATGTTGTCCTAGTTTCTATCCCTGTTGATAAATCTTTAATAGTCTTACCTAAAGTTTTAGATTTAGTTAATAGAGAAACATTAGTTTTTGATGTTGGCTCCACTAAAAACTCTATTTGTAAGGTATTGACAAATCATCCAAAAAGAGGAAATTTTTTACCAGTTCATCCAATGGCAGGAACAGAATTTTCAGGTCCAAATGCTGCTGTTAAAGGCTTGTATATTAATAAAACTAATATTATTTGTGAGATGGAAAAAACGGATAGAGAAATTTATAAAATAGCATTAAAAATATTTACAAAATTAAATATGAATATTATACATATGGACACAAAATCTCACGACATGCATGTCGCCTATGTATCACACTTGTCACATATAAGTTCATTTATGCTAGGAAAAACCGTAATAGAAAAAGAAAAAAATCAAAAAAATATTTTTGATTTAGCGGGTAGTGGGTTTGAATCTACCGTTAGGCTAGCAAAAAGTTCACCTGAAACCTGGACTCCAATTTTTCTGCAGAACAAAAAAAATTTAGTTTTAGCAATTGAAGAATATATTTATAACCTGAATGATCTAAAAGAAATAATCAAAGAAGATAATCACCTAAGGTTATCTGAAATTTTAAATAATACAAATAGAATAAAAGAAATATTAACAAATAGAATAATTGAAAATGGAAAATAAGAAAGAGATGAAAAAATGGTTAGATGGTTTTAATTTAAATCATCCTTTAGTAATTGGTGGCCCATGTAGTGCTGAAACAGAGGATCAAGTTTTGAAAATCGCACATGAATTGAAAACAACAGATGTTTCAATTTATAGAGCTGGAATATGGAAACCTAGAACCAGACCAGGAATGTTTGAAGGAGTTGGTGCTATAGGATTAAAATGGTTAGAAAAAGTCAAAAAAGAAACCGGTCTTTTAATTGCAACCGAGGTAGCGAATGCAAGTCATGTAAAATTAGCTTTGCAGCACGATATTGATGTTTTATGGATTGGGGCAAGATCAACTGTTAGCCCTTTTATTGTACAAGAAATTGCAGATGCTTTAAGGGATACTAATAAAATTGTTTTAGTTAAAAATCCTGTGAATCCAGATTTATCACTATGGCTTGGTGGAATTGAAAGACTATATAGTGCTAATATTAAAAATTTAGGAGTAATTCATCGTGGTTTTTCAACATATGAAAAAACAAAATATAGAAATAATCCTGAGTGGCAATTACCTATTGAGTTACAAAATAGATTTCCAGATTTACCCTTAATCTGCGATCCCTCTCACATTGCTGGTAGAAGAGATATTTTACAAGATATCTCACAAACTGCTTTGGATTTAAACTTTGATGGCTTGATGATTGAAACTCATATAAACCCTGATAAAGCCTGGAGCGATGCAGCTCAACAAATTACACCAAAAGTTCTTGTTAAAATGATGGAGGATTTAAAAATGAGAAAAGTGACAAACGAAGAAATAGATTATAAGAATAGTTTAAATACATTAAGAACTCAAATAGATGTGATTGATCACGGCCTACTGGATACGTTAGGAAAAAGAATGAAAGTTGCTATTGAAATCGGAAACCTTAAGAAAAAGAAAAATGTGGCTGTTTTACAAACTAAAAGGTGGAACGAAATTTTAGGTAAAATGATTTTAGATGGTGAAGAAAAAGGGTTGAGTGAAGAGTTTATTTTACGAATGTTCAAAGCTATACATCAAGAGTCAATAAATCATCAGAAAAAGGTTATAAATAGTTAAAGAATGAGGGGAATTGTTTATAAATCAACAGGGAATTTGTATTTAGTACATACTGATTTAAATATGATTTATAAATGTAATATCAAAGGTAAATTTAGATCTTTTGGAATAAAAAGTACCAACCCAATTGCTGTTGGAGATATAGTTCATTTTGAAATTATTGATCATAATGAACTGACTGGTGTAATATATGAAATTGAGACAAGAAAAAACTATATTGTTAGGAAATCAGTTAATTTATCAAAACAGTCTCATATAATTGCTTCTAATATTGATTGTTGTTTTTTATTTGTAACACCAAATAATCCAATTACCTCTTCTATTTTTATTGATAGGATTTTGGTAGCGACAAAATCTTTTGGAATAGAAACAATTATTTTATTTAATAAAATAGATTTATATACTAAAATTGATATTGAATATATAGATTCATTAAATAAGATTTATTCAAGTGTAGGATACAGGTGTTTAAATATTTCTGTTTTAAAAAAAACTAATATAAATCATGTTGAAGATTTAATGAAAAATAAAACTTCGATCTTTACAGGTCATAGTGGAGTTGGAAAGTCAAGTTTAGTGAATCTTTTAGATTCTAATTTAAATCTTAAAACTGCAAAAGTTTCAAAGCAAAATGAACAAGGTCAACATACCACTACATTTGCAGAAATGTTTGATTTAAATTTTGGAGCCAAGATCATTGATAGTCCTGGCATCAAAGGTTTTGGTTTAATTGATATCGAAAAAAGAGAATTAGGTGATTGTTTTAGTGAGTTTTTATTATTTAAGGGAGATTGTAAATTTAACAATTGTCTACATGAAAATGAACCAAATTGTGCTGTAAAGCAAGCTGTAAAAAGTGGAGTGATTTCAAAGTCTAGATATAAAAGTTATTTGAGCATGTTAGTTGATGAAGATAAAAATTATAGAACAGATTTTTGGAACTAATGAGAGCTATTATTCAAAGAGTTAAAAAAGCTAGCGTTGAAGTTGATAATTCAATTGTTTCCTCCATTAATGAGGGACTTGTTGTTTTATTAGGTATTGAAAACGAAGACAATGAAAATGATATTGATTGGATATCCAGTAAAATAACTGGATTAAGAATTTTTAATGATCATAATAAAGTAATGAATAATTCAATAATTGATGTAAATGGTGAAATAATAGTTGTTAGTCAATTTACACTTCACGCTTCAACTAAAAAAGGAAATAGGCCCTCATATATTAAAGCCGCTAAAAGTGAATTTGCACTGAAATTATATGAAAAATTCTTAATTCATATCGGGGAAAAAATTAACAATAAGCTGAAGTCTGGTATTTTTGGGGCTGAGATGCTAGTCAAAATTGAAAATGATGGCCCTGTCACTATTTTCATAGATTCAAAAAATAAAGAATAATAAAAAATGGGATTAAAAAAATTACAAAAAGAAGTCGATGCATGGATTAAAGAATATGGGGTTCGTTATTTTGACCCACTTACAAATATGGCCCAGCTTTCTGAGGAAGTTGGTGAAGTCGCAAGAATAATTTCTAGAAGATATGGAGAGCAATCTGAAAAAAAATCTGACAAAAATAAAGATTTAGCAGAAGAATTGTCTGATGTTTTATTTGTTGTTTTTTGTTTAGCTAATCAAACAAATTGTGATTTAGAATCTGCTTTTAATGATAAATTAAAGCTAAAAACAAACAGAGATCGAATCAGACATCAAAATAATCCTAAACTAAAAAAAAAGAAATGAGTTTTTTAATTTCACATTCTAACAATGAAATAAAAACCTCTTTTAATATTTCTGGCTCTAAAAGTGAATCCAATAGGTTACTTATTTTAAAACATCTTTTCAATGATTTGGAAATAAAAAATCTTTCGGATTCTGACGACACTCTTGTATTACAAGAAGGCCTTTCAAAAGATTCAGGTTCAGTAAATGTTCACCACGCTGGAACTGCTATGCGCTTTCTAACAGCATATTTTTCTACACAAGAAAATAAATATTACGAAATCTTAGGTTCAAGTAGAATGCATGAAAGACCCATAAAAATATTGGTCGATGCTCTAAATAGTTTAGGAGCTGATATTAAATATCTTGGCAAAAAAGGATACCCACCATTAAAAATAAATGGCAAAAAAATAAATAAATTTGAAGTTTCCTTAAACGCAAATATTAGTAGTCAATATATAACAGCTTTAATTTTAATAGGTCCCAGTTTAGATAAGGGATTATCTATTAATTTATTGGGTAAAATAACATCTAAACCTTATATAGAAATGAGCATAGCTTTATTACAAAGAATTGGAGCCAATGCTACCTTTATAAATAATCGAATTGAAATTAAACCAATTAAAAACAAAAAAACTTGTATTTATAATGTTGAATCAGATTGGAGCTCATTATCTTATTTTTTTAGTATCGTGGCATTATCTAAAAAATCAAACTTAGAAATTGGAACATATTTTTCAGATTCTATTCAAGGTGATAAAAAATTGATTGAAATTTATAACAAACTAGGAGTAAAAACTTTTTTTAAAAACAATATTATAAATCTAAAAAAAGATGAAAATTTTAATTTACCTCAAAGTCTTGAACTTAGACTAAACGATACGCCAGATTTGGCACAAACTATTGCTGTAAGCTGTTTTGGATTAGGTTTACCATGTGATTTACACGGACTACATACATTAAAAATTAAAGAAACAGACAGGTTGTTAGCCCTAAAAATAGAGCTTGAAAAATTAGGAGCAGAAGTAAAAATAACCCCAAATAGTCTTCATTTGAAAAAATCAAATCAAATAAAAAAAAATATTAAAATAAACACATATAGCGATCACAGAATGGCAATGGCATTTGCGCCTTTAGGGATTATTAGCCCTATAATAATTAATGATCCTGATGTTATTTCTAAATCTTTTCCTTCCTTTTGGAGACTTATACGAAAATTAAATTTCAAAGTAACAGAGTATTAGAAGAATTATATACGAATAAACTTGACTTTGCTAGTATCAGGAGTGTATATTTGCAACTTTAAAATTTATATATATGAAATTATCCCATTTTAATTTTGACTTACCACCTAAGCTGTTAAGTGAATATCCCTCTGATCATCGTGATGAATCAAGATTAATGGTTCTTGACAGAAAAAAAGAGTCTATTGAACATAAAACTTTTAAAGATGTTGTTAGTTATTTTAATGAAGGAGACGCTTTTGTATTAAATAATACTAAAGTTTTCCCTGCCAGATTAATGGGTAATAAGGAAAAGACTGGGGCAAGAATTGAAGTTTTTCTTCTTAGAGAATTAAGTGATGAACAAAGATTATGGGATGTATTAGTAGATCCAGCAAGAAAAATAAGAATAGGAAATAAACTTTATTTTGGAGATGATGAAAGTTTAGTTGCCGAAGTAATTGATAACACAACCTCTAGAGGAAGAACATTGCGATTTTTATATGACGGCTCTTATGAAGAATTTAGAAAAGCACTTTTTGAGCTAGGACAAACTCCTTTACCAAAATATATTGAAAGAGACGAAGAAGGATTTGATAAAGAAAGATACCAAACAATATATGCGAAGCATGAAGGAGCTGTTGCAGCTCCGACTGCGGGAATGCATTTCTCAAGACACTTATTAAAAAGACTTGAAATCAAAGGAATTAATATTGCAGAAATAACACTACATGTTGGTTTAGGGACCTTTAATCCTGTTGAAGTTGAAGACTTGTCTAAACATAAAATGGATTCTGAAGAACTTTTTATTGATCAAAAAGCATGTGACATCGTTAACAATGCTAAAAAACACAAAAAACGAATTTGCGCTGTAGGAACTACATCAATGAGAGCATTGGAATCATCAGTATCATCTTTTAAAACCTTGAACCCTTATTCAGGTTGGACACATAAATTTATTTTCCCACCATATGATTTTAGTTTAGCAGATTCTATGATTACAAATTTTCATACACCTAAATCCACTTTACTTATGATGGCTGCTGCCTTTGGAGGACATGATTTTATAAAAGAAGCTTACCAAGTTGCTATTAAAGAAAAATATAATTTTTATTCTTATGGTGATGCAATGTTAATTATATAGTTTAATAAAGATGAAAAAAGACATACGTTCTTTAAACCTTAAAGAGTTATGTTCTTTTTTTGAATCTAACGATTTCCCATCCTTTAGAGGAAATCAAGTATATAATTGGCTTTGGAATAAATCTGTTTTTTCTTTTGATGAAATGACAAATATTTCTCTTCAATTAAGAGATTTACTCAAAAAAGAGTTTGTTATTAATCATATTAAAATTGATAATATTCAAAAAAGTAAAGATGGAACTATAAAAAATGCTGTAAAATTATTTGATGATCTTTTAGTTGAGTCGGTGTTAATTCCTGTTAAGAACAGAACCACAGCATGTATTTCAAGTCAAGTAGGTTGTAGTTTAGATTGCGAATTCTGTGCTACTTCAAAATTAAAAAGAATAAGGAATTTAAATGCTGATGAAATTTTTGATCAGGCTTCTACTATTAATCTACAAAGTAAGCATTATTATAATCGTCCAATTTCTAATATAGTTTTTATGGGTATGGGTGAACCATTATTAAATTACAAAAACTTAATTCTTGGAATCGAAAAGATAACTAGTAAGGATGGTTTGGGGCTTTCTCCAAAACGTATCACAGTATCAACATCTGGAATATCTAAATTAATTATTAAAATGGCTGATAGTCAAGTGAAATTTAATTTAGCCGTATCACTACACTCTGCAATTGAAGAAACGAGAAATAAAATAATGCCATTTTCTGTAAAATTTCCCTTAGATGAATTATTAAACGCAATAAAATATTGGAATAAAAAAACCGGTAAAATTGTTACATACGAATATATTGTTTGGAAGGAAATAAACGATGATTTAAGACATATAAATGCTCTTGTTAAATATTGCAAAGCTTCTCCATCAAAAGTTAATTTAATTCAATACAATAAAACTGCAAATTCACTTTTTGTTTCAGCTGAGGATAATATAATTGATAAATATATTTATGAGCTTGAAAAAAACAGAATTCCTGTAACTATTAGAAAATCAAGAGGGAAAGATATTGATGCGGCTTGTGGTCAGCTTGCTAATAAATTAATAAATCAATAAATATTTATTTTGAATTGTATATTTAATTAATGAAAGAAATCGAAAAAATAAAATTTCCTATAAAAAAGGAAATGGAGCTTTTTGAAGCAAAGTTTTTAAAATCGATGAATTCAAATGTTCCTTTATTAAATAGAATTACTCACTATGTGGTAAATAGAAAAGGAAAACAAATGAGACCTATGTTTGTTTTTTTAACTGCTAAAATGATTACTAATGGTGTAATTAATGAAAAAGTATATAGAGCGGCATCAGTAATTGAATTGATTCATACTGCTACATTGGTGCATGATGATGTTGTAGATTCAAGTTACATGAGAAGAGGTTTTTTTTCATTAAATGCCCTATGGAAAAATAAGATAGCTGTTTTAGTAGGAGATTTTTTATTATCCAAGGGAATGCTTTTGTGTATAGATAATGATGATTTCGATCTTTTAAAATTGATTTCAAAGTCTGTTAAAGACATGAGTCAAGGGGAACTCTTACAAATTGAAAAAGCTAGGAGATTGGATATTGACGAAGAAACATATTTTGAGATAGTAAGAAAAAAAACAGCTTCTTTAATTTCTTCATGTTGTGCTTTAGGCGCATCTGCGTCTGGAGTTTCTAAGGATAAAATTGATCAATTTTCTAATTTTGGTGAAAAAATTGGTATTGCCTTTCAATTAAAAGATGATTTGTTTGATTATGGAGAAAAAAAAATAGGAAAACCAACGGGTATTGATATAAGAGAAAAAAAATTAACTCTTCCTTTAATATATACTTTAAATAACTCATCTAAATCCAAAAAAAGATGGTTAATTAATTGTATTAAAAATCACAATAATGACAAGAAAGTAGTTAAAGAAGTTATAAATTATGTGAAAGAATCTGGAGGGATTGAGTATACAGTTTTAAAACTTAAATCATTCCAAAAGGCAGCAATTGATACACTTAATGATTATCCAGATAATCAGTATAAACAAAGCTTAATTGAATTAGTCAATTATGTAATTGAAAGAGAATATTAATTTTCTTTAATAATTTATTTAAAAACATTTTTTTTATTTAAATTCAATACACATTAAATTTAATAGTTTGATTACTAAAAACACCATAGATAAAGTCTTTGAGCAATCACGTGTTGAAGAAGTAGTTGGAGACTTTGTTCAATTAAAGAAAGCGGGATCAAATTATAAAGCGTTGAGTCCGTTTTCAAATGAAAAGACACCAAGTTTTGTGGTTTCTCCAGTAAAGCAAATTTGGAAAGATTTTAGTAGTGGAAAGGGTGGAAACTCAGTCGCTTTTTTAATGGAGCACGAACATTTTACGTACCCTGAAGCAATAAAGTACCTAGCAAGAAAATATAATATTGAAATTGAAGAAACTCAATTAAACAATGAAGATAAAGAAAAAGCAAGTGAAAGAGAAAGTTTATATATCGTTTCTGAATTTGCTAAAGAATTTTTTAAAAAAACTTTAAATGATTCTCAAGAGGGTAGATCCATCGGACTTTCTTATTTTCAGGAAAGGGGTTTTTCAACTCAAACAATCGAAAATTTTGATTTAGGTTTCTCTCCTAAAGAAATTAATTATTTTTCGGAAGTTGCTTTAAAAAAAGGCTATGATAAAATTTTCTTAGATAAAACAGGTCTTTCTATTTTTCATGAAAACAAAACTATAGATAGGTTCAGAGGCAGAGTTATTTTTCCAATTAAAAGTATGTCAGGAAGAGTATTAGGTTTTGGAGCAAGGATTCTGGATAATAAAATTAAAACAGCAAAATATTTAAATTCCCCAGAGAGTTTAATATACAATAAAAGTAAAGTTCTATATGGAATTTATTATGCAAAACAAGAAATAGCAAAGTTAGATAATTGCTATATAGTAGAAGGTTACACTGACGTGATTCAGCTTCATCAAAAAGGAATTAAAAACGTTGTTTCATCCTCTGGAACATCATTGACAAATGATCAAATAACATTGATAAGAAGATTAACTTCTAATATTACTATGTTGTACGATAGCGATAAAGCTGGTATAAATGCGACTTTAAGAGGAATTGATATGATCTTGTCAGCTGGAATGAATGTAAGTATTTGTACTTTTCCAGAAGGTCAAGATCCAGATAGTTATAGTCAAGAACGTAGCTTAGAAGAAATTGAAGATTTTTTAAAGGACAACTCTAAAGATTTTATTCAGTTTAAGGCTTCTTTCCTTTCTAGTCAAACTGTAAACAATCCAATTTTAAAAGCTAAAACAATTAATGAAATAGTTACTAGCATATCAACAATTCCAGATAGAATTAAACAAGAGCTGTATGTAAAACATTGTTCTAAAATAATGGATGTTTCTGAAGATGTTTTATTTAATTCGTTAGCTCAACAAAATAAAAGTGAGGGATCATATTTCTCAAGAAGAAAGGTTGCTAAAGTTCATAAGACTCCCAAAAATATAAAAGTTGATGTATTATTTGAATTAGAGAAAAAAATTATTGAAATTTTATTGCTTTATGGAAGTAAAAAAGAAAAGTTTGAGGAAGTTATTCTGAAAAAAGATAAAAATGGTGAAGTTTTAATGGAACCAACTACAGTTGAGTCTTTAGTTTATGAAAAAATATTTTTGGATTTACAACAGGACGAAGTAGATTTTGCTAATGAATCTTTTAAATCTTTATATAAAACTATAATAAATGAGCTTCAAAAAAACGGGAAATTAGTTTTAGACATTTTTTTAAATGATTTAGATGCCGAACTTTCAAATCAAGTGACTTCAATTTTAATGAACGAGGATAGATATCAGCTTCACGATTGGTTTAGTAAAGATATTGTTGTAAAAGGTAAAAAAAAGGTAATATCTCAATTAGTTTCTGAAACAATTCTTAGTTTAAGAACTTATTTAATTAATGAAAAAGTGAAAGAATTACAGGAAAAAACTCAAAAAAATCCCGAAGATAATAATAATGAAATACTGGAAGAAATAACAGATTATTATAAATTGAAGTCTTTATTGTCTAAAAAGCTTAATAGAGTATTGTAATTACCTTAAATCTTCCGGAACTATATATATTGGAATAGGATTCATTTTGTGGAGATTTTGTTTATTAAATTTATTAAGTATCTCAAAAACCTCTTTTTTTCTACCTTTATAATCTAAAGATGTTTTACCAAAATCTTTTTCTCTCATGGCCCATTCCAGCTCTTTATAAGTTGCTCCAATTTGGTCTTCATCAGTTCTATCGTCATCCCATAAACCATCGGTAGGTTTAGCTACAATTATATCATCAATTATTTCTAATTCCTCAGCAATTTTAAAAACTTCTGTTTTGTATAAGTCAGCGATCGGACTTATGTCAACACCACCGTCACCATATTTAGTGTAAAAGCCAATTCCAAAATCTTCTACCTTATTTCCAGTTCCAACAACTAAGCTAGATTGAATTCCAGCATAATAATATAATGTAGACATTCTTAATCTTGATCTAGAATTTGCTAGGGATAATAAATTATTGTTACTAGAACTTATTTCAACAGAATCTTTAAAAGAAGAAAAAGTTTTACTTAAATCAATCGATTTAAAAGAAACATTAGGGTATTTTTTTTCTAACCACTTTATATGTTTAGTAGCCCTGTTGTGTTCATTTTTGTTCTGTATTATTGGTAAATCTAGACATAGAACGGGTAAACCGGTTTCTGCACAAAGAGTGGAGGTAACCGCGGAATCAATACCACCAGAAATCCCAACGACAAAACCGTTTGTTTTGGATTTCACTGAATAATTTTTCAACCAATCTGTTATATTATCAATAATTTTTTTTGTGTTCATATTAATTTTTTTTGAGTAATTGAAATTATTGAGTTAGTTTATATTAAGTTTGATACTAAATCTTTAAGAAGTGTAAAATTAATGGTTTTATGATTGATTGTAAAATTTCCAGAGCTTTTTTGTATTTATTTTTAGTAATATTTTTTGGTTGTGAATCAAAAGCTATTTCAGAAGATTTAAATATATATCGTTTTGAAAATGAATTTTATAAATCTAATGAGGAGAATCTTCACTTGTTGATGAAGAAATACCCTTATTTGTTCCCCAATGAATTCCCAATCGATAGTTGGAAATCATTTTTAAAAGATTCTACTAGGCTTAGTGTTTATAAAGAAAGTAAAAAAGTTTTTAAAGATTTTAGTAATATCTCTAAAAATATTTTAAAAGTATTTCAGAACTTAGAAATAATCTTTCCAGATTTTACAAGACCTAAAGTGATTACTTTAAACTCTCAATCTGGGTATGAAAATCGAATTATATATGCAGATTCCTTATTGTTAGTTTCACTAGACTCTTATCTTGGTTACGATTTTTACCCAGATTTACCTGACTATATTTCTTTAAATATGTCAAAAGAATATATTGTAAATGATATTTCTGAACAAATAGTTCAAAAATTTATTAAAAAACCAAACGACAGGACACTATTGGGCGAGATGATATATTATGGAAAAATTTTATATTTTAATAAATATTTAACTCCTTTCAATAATGATTATTTAATTTTTCATTCAAGTGTTAGTAAGATTAAATGGGCTGAAGAAAATGAATATAACATATGGGCTTATTTTGTAGAAAACGATCTATTATTTGACACAAGGAACGATTTAAAATCTAGATTTATTTCTTTTGCTCCTTTTTCAAAGTTTAACCTAGAAATTGACCAAAAATCTCCAGGTAGTATTGGTAGATGGATAGGATACAAAATTGTAAATTCGTATATGAAATTTAACAACGTGGATATCAATGATCTTTTAAATGAAGATTATTATCAGATTTACATAAACTCTAAATATAAACCAAAAAAATAATGAAAAAGACTCGTATATCATTTGATGTGGAATTAGATGAAAACAAGGTTCCAGAGAAGATTACTTGGTCAGCACCAGACGGAGGAGTCTCGAATGAGAAATCTAAAGCTGTATTTTTATCTGTTTGGGATGACAATAAACAAGAAACTTTAAAAATTGATTTATGGACAAAAGATATGCCCTTAGATCAAATGAATGTTTTTTTTCATCAAACTTTAGTTAGTATGAGTGAGACATTTTTTAAATCAACCCAAAATGAAAAAATGACAGATGCTTTTAAACAGTTTTGTGAATATTTTGCTGAAAATTTAAAGTTACAATCACCCCCTAATTAAATTTCAGATAAAATTAAATTAGAAATTTCATTTCTTCCTTTCTTAGTTTTGGATGAACTAACAACAAATTCTGGGTATATTTTTAACTTTTGAAAAACTTCATTAATATATTTTGAAGCATTTTCATTCTTTTGATTTAATTTCAATTTATCTTCTTTCGTAAAAATAATTTTAAACCTTATGTTATTGTTACTTAACCAGTTCATAAATTCGATATCAATTAGTTGGGGTTTGAGTCTAATGTCTATCAATACAAAAGTTAAAGAAATATTAACTCTTTGGGTAAAATAATCAATTATAATATTTTCGATTTTCTTTTTTTCTTTTTTTGAAATTTTAGCATAACCATATCCGGGAAGATCTACTAAAAACCAGTTTTTATTTATTAAAAAATGATTAATAAGTAAGGTTTTACCAGGATTACCTGAAATTTTAGCAAGTTTTTTGTTTTGAGTCAGCATATTAATTAATGACGACTTTCCGACATTAGACCTACCTATAAAAGCAAACTCAGGAATATCATTTTTTGGACATTCAATAGATTTTGAACTACTTTTAATAAAATCACTAGACTTTATTATCATGGCTAGAATTTTTTTTCAGCAAACCATTTTTTTATGATACTATTGAACTTATCGGGATGTTCCATCATAGGAGCATGCCCACATTGTTTTATCCAAAAGAGTTTTGAATCGGGCAGTAAATTATTAAATTCTTCTGCTACTTCAGGCGGGGTAACTTTATCATTTTCTCCCCATATCAGAGCAGTTGGTATTTTAATTTTAGGAAGGTCTTTTGCCATATTATGTCTAATTGCACTTTTTGCCATAGCTAAAATTCTAATCACTTTATTTCTGTCGTTTACGGACTCAAACACTTCGTCAACAACTTCTTTAGTTGCGATTTTGGGTGAGTAGAAAACATTTTCAGTTTTCTTTTTAATAAAGTCATAATCTCCTCTTTTAGGATAGGTGTCCCCCATTGCGTTTTCATACAATCCAGAGCTGCCAGTAAGTACTAGGGCTTTAGTAAACTCAGGAAAAAGTTTGGCGTGTAGAAGTCCTACATGTCCTCCTAAAGAATTCCCAACTAAAATAACTTTATCTAGTTCTAAAAACTTTATAAAATTATTAATGAATTTTGAAAAATATTTGACATTAGTATTGAGAAGAGAGGCAGTGTATATTGGTAATTCTGGCATAAAAAGTTGATATCCCAATTTTGGAAAATGAGAAATAAATCCTTCAAAATTACCTAAACCACCCATTAAACCATGAAGTATTACTATAGGCTTACCTTTTCCGCTAGTCAAGTATTTGAACCCTCCTTTTTCAATACGTTTCTTTTTAATCATAAAAAAATATACTTAGCAGCAAATATAGCTAATTAGGATTTATAATTTTTAAATCGCTTTCAAGCTTTTTAAACTTATAATTTACAATTAAATATGTGATAATCAATTATTTACGTTTAATGAATGTTGAGACAATTTTTTTATTAACAAAGTGGTAAAAAGTGGTAAAAAGTGGTAAAATTTCAATATATTTGAGTTTATTCATAAAAATTACAGATGATTAATTTAATTGGAACTTATGAGTGTAAGGCAGATGTTAAAGGTCGTCTTATGTTACCTGTAACTTTAAAGAGGCAATTAGGTGATCAAATTAACGAAAGTTTTATTCTTAAAAGATCGGTATTTCAGCCATGTTTAGAACTACACCCATATGGAGAATGGAAGTTAACAATGGACAAGGTTAATAAGCTTAATAGGTTTTTAAAAAAAAATAATGATTTTATTAGAATGTATACTGCTGGGGTTAGGCTTGTTGATTTGGACAGCAGTGGTAGAATTCTAATTCCTAAGGATCTATTAAAATCACATTTTTCAAAAAACAATGTTGTTTTAACTTCCGCAATAAATATGATTGAAATCTGGGACAAAGAGTCTTACGAAAAAGTTATAAATAGTTCAGATATAGATTTTGCCGATTTATCTGAACAAGTAATGGGAAATCAAGAAAACAATGTATCATAAACCTGTAATGCTTAATGAAACTATTGATTGTTTAGAGATTAAGAAAGATGGAGTTTATGTGGATTTAACATATGGGGGGGGCGGGCATTCAAAAGCTATCTTAAATGATTTAAGTCATAAAGGAAAGTTATTAGCTTTTGATCATGATGAAGATGCAATAGAAAATAAAATATCTGACAATAGACTTCTGGTAATTAACCAAAATTTCAAGTTTTTAAAACAAAACTTAAATTATCATGGATATACTATGGTCGATGGTGTACTTGCAGACCTTGGAGTTTCATCTTATCAATTTGACAAACCTGAAAGGGGTTTTTCTATTAGACATGAATCTAAGTTAGATATGAGAATGAATAAGAACGGAGAGTTGAGTGCATCGGAAATATTAAATAACTATTCTGAAGTCGAATTATCAAATATTTTTCACGAATATTCTGATTTAAGAAATTCAAAATCAATTGCAAAACTAATTGTTCAAAAAAGAAATGAAAATAAGATACTTTACACAGAACAATTTAATAAAATCCTAAGTCCATTTCTATCAAAAGGGTATGAAAATAAAACTTTAGCTAAAGTATATCAAGCACTAAGAATTGAAGTCAATGACGAAATTGAAGCCTTAAAACAGTTATTAGTTCAATTGCCAGATGTTTTAAAAAAGGGAGGAAAAATAGTGATAATAACCTACCATTCGGTTGAAGATAGAATTGTAAAAAGATTTATTCAAAACGGTTGTTTTGAGACTGAACCAATAAAAGATGATTTTGGCAAATATAATTTGCCATTTAAAAAGTCTTTTAAGTTCAAATCACCAAGTTTAAAAGAGATAAAAAAAAACAGCAGATCAAGAAGTGCAAAGTTAAGATCAGCTGAAAAATTATGAGTAAAATAAATAAAATAATTCTTGGAAATTTTTTAATTGAAGAAGGTTCTTTTAAAAACTGGAAATTTATAATATTCTTATTCATAATGGCAGTTATAATGATCTTTTCTTCACATTCAATAGATAATAAAATTATATCAATCGCTGATTTAAAATATGAAATTTCTGTTTTAGAGAGTGAATTTTTAGATAACAGAAAAAGAGTTATGAATCTAAAAATGGAATCAAATGTCAGATCATTTATGAAAGAAAGAAAAATAAAGAGTTCGATTAATCCCCCAAAAAAAATAATTATAAATTAATGCTAACAAACCAAAAACAATTTTTATACAGACTATATTTTGTTGCTAGTATTCTGGTTGTCTTAGGTTTTGGTATTGGTTATAAAATTTTCCAGATTCAATTTATCGAAGGAGAAAGATTTAGAAACTTAGCTAAGGAAAAAACAATTCAAAATTTAATTATTACCCCTAAAAGAGGAAATATTTATTCTGATGATGGAAGTTTGTTAGCTTCTTCATCCACAAATTATGATATATATTTTGATGCAGTAACTGTATCTAATAAAAATTTTGATCTTTTTATTAATCCTCTTTCTAATTCGTTATCTAAAAAATTTAACAAACCACCAGCTTTTTTTAAAAACTCTTTAGTTAATGCAAAAAAAACAAATAAGAGGTATCATTTAATAGCTAGAAATGTTTCAATAAACCTTTTAAATGATATTAAGAAAATGCCTTTGTTTAAAATGGGCGGAGTGAGAGGGGGGTTGATAATTGAACAAAAAATTTTTAGAGAATATCCTTTGGGTAAAATAGCAGAAAGAACAATTGGTTATGAAAGAAAAAATAATGACAAGTATGTTGGGGTTGGATTAGAACATGCATTTGGAGAAATATTAAGAGGAAAAGAGGGGTCTCAATTGATGCAAAAGATATCAAATGGTAAATGGAAACCTATTGAGAGTTTAGGCGAAATAGAACCCAAAGCAGGTCTTGATATTGTAAGTACAATAAATGTTGGTTTTCAAGATATTGCTCATCATTCACTTTTATCTCAACTAGAAAACTTCGAAGCAGATCATGGCTCTGTTGTAATTATGGAAACTAATACTGGAGCTATTAAAGCTATTTCAAATTTAGGCAGAACCTCAGAAGGTAAATATTATGAAAAATTAAATTATGCAGTTGGGGAATCTCATGAACCAGGATCAACTTTTAAATTAATGGCAATGATAGCTGCTCTTGAAGACAAGATAATAGATTCTTCAACTATAATTGACACCAAAGACGGAATACTATCATTTTACGGAAATAAAGTTAGAGATTCTAAAAAAGGTGGGTATGGTAAAATAACAGTAAATGATGTGTTTAAGTTTTCATCTAATACAGGAATTGTAGATATAATAACTAAAGGTTACGCAGAAAATCCTAAAAAATTTTCAGATAGATTGTATAATATGGGTTTAAATTCTATTCTTGATTTATCTATAAAGGGAGAGGGTGAACCTAAAATTCCTCATCCAAAAGATAAAAACTGGAATGGGCTTTCATTACCATGGATGGCATATGGATATGGTGTTTCTCTCACCCCTCTTCAAATATTATCATTTTATAATGCTGTTGCGAATGACGGGGAATTATTAAAGCCTGTATTTATAAATAGGTTAAGTTCAGATTTTAAATCAAATAATATTTTTAAGAAAACTGTATTAAACCCTTCTATATGTTCTAAAGAAACTTTAAAAAAAGTAAAATTGATGATGGAAAGTGTTGTAAATGAAGAAGGGGGAACTGCTCATAACATAAAATCTGATGAAGTTAAAATTGCTGGAAAAACTGGCACTTGTCAGGTAGATTATAATACAGAAAATGTACAATATATTTCTACTTTCGTTGGTTACTTTCCTGCCGATAAGCCAAAGTATTCATGTATAGTTGTTATTCACAAACCTAATAAAAACAAAGGATATTATGGTTCAACAGTAGCAGCACCAGTGTTTAAAAAAATAGCAGAAAAACTACATTCTATAACTCCTCAAATTAAATCTGAATTTACTTGGGAGGAGATTAATCAAAATAAATTAGACAACAGTCAGTCTAAAATAGAGATTAAAAATGGAGAACTTGAAAATATAAAAGGAAAAAACTTTAATGAGGTTTTGCCTTTTTTAGAAAATCTAGGATTTAATGTGGAACACCAAGGTAACGGATTGATTATTAAAAAGTATAACATTATTAAAAATTCAAATTATAAAAAAATCATTTTAGAATTGTCATGAAAATTTTAAGAGACATACTATATAAAGTGAATATTGATTCTGTGATAGGATCAACAGAAATAAGTATTAATAAAATAGAATTCAATTCTTTAAAAATAGATAATAATGATTTGTTTGTTGCAATTTCTGGAAATCAAATAAATGGCCATCAATTTATTTCACAAGTAATTGAAAAAGGAGCTAAAGTTATTTTATGCGAATTATTACCTAAAGAAATAGTAAAACATGTAACATACATAAAAGTTAAAGATGTTAGAGAATCATTGTCTTTAATATGTAATAATTTTTATGATAATCCGTCAAAAAAATTAAAACTTATCGGAATAACAGGAACTAATGGTAAAACTACTACTGCAAATTTAATGTTTCAGTTATTTAGAATGTTTAATTATAAAGTTGGTTTAATTTCAACCAATAAAATTAAAATTGGGGACAAAAAAATCGAATCAAATTTAACAACACCTGATCCAATAACTCTTAATAAGGTTTTAAAACAAATGGTAGAATCTAAAATTCAATTTTGTTTTATGGAGGTTTCATCACATTCAATTCAGCAAAAAAGAATTTCTGGATTAAATTTTAATGCGGGAGTTTTTACTAATCTTTCTCATGACCATTTAGATTATCACAAAACATTTAGTGAATATAGAGATGTTAAAAAGATGTTTTTTGATTCTTTAAATAACAATGCATTTGCTATTGTAAACATAGATGATAAGAATGGTAATTACATGACTCAAAACTCTTGCGCAAAAATTTATAAATATGCTTTAAAATCTAGAGCAGATTTTTCCCTCAAAATTTTTGAAAAAGACTTTAATGGAATGAAGATGTTAATAAATGGATCGGAAATTTGGACAAAATTAATAGGAGAATTTAATGCCTATAATATTTTGGCAACGTATAGCTTAGCCAAATGCTTTGAGTTAGACGAGGAAAAGATATTAAATAAAATTAGTGCATTAAATACAGTTGATGGCAGATTTGATAAAATTATAAGTAGAAGTATAAATAAAATTGGAATTGTAGATTATGCACATAGTCCAGACTCAGTTCAAAAAATATTGGAAACATTAATTGAATTAAAATCAAATGATGAATCTCTAATAACAGTGATTGGTTGTGGTGGAGACAGAGATAAAGATAAAAGACCTATAATGGGGAAAATTGCAGCTTCATTAAGCGATAAAGTTATTTTTACATCAGATAATCCAAGGTTTGAAGATCCAAAATTAATTCTTGATCAAATACAATCTGGTGTTGATAAAAAAGATCTTCACAAGGTTTCTAATATTATAGATAGAAAAAAAGCTATAAAGTATGCTTGTGAAATAAACTATGGAAATGATGTCATATTAGTTGCAGGAAAAGGTCATGAAAAATTTCAGATACTGGGAGATGTTAAAACAGAATTTGATGACAAGAAAATACTTCAAGAATTTTTAAAAAAACAGAAATGATATGTTATATTTTTTATTTGAATACTTAGAATTAAAATATCAATTGCCTGGTGCAAGTTTATTTCAATACTTGTCATTTAGATCTGCATTAGCATTTATTTTTTCACTAATGCTCTCCGTAAAATACGGAAAAAATATAATTAATTTTCTAAGAAAAAAACAAATAGGAGAAACAATAAGAGACTTAGGTTTAAGCGGACAAAAAGAAAAAACAGGAACTCCTACAATGGGTGGTTTAATAATAATTATGGCAACAATAATACCTGTTCTGCTTTTATCAAATTTTAAAAATATTTATATAATAATATTAATTTTTACCACTTTGTGGTTAGGCTTTATTGGATTTGCAGATGATTACATAAAGATTTTTAAAAAAAATAAGGCAGGTCTCAAGGGTAAATTTAAATTAATAGGTCAAATTTCTTTAGGTCTAATTATAGGCTTGACTTTATTCTATCATCCTGACGTTACTATTAAAGATCAATATGGGGTTGATGAAATTCAAAAAAAAATCGAATATAAATCAACTAAAACAACAGTTCCTTTTTTGAAAGATAATGAATTAGATTATTCATATTTAATTTCATGGACAGGAAACGAATCAAAAAAGTTTAGTGTAATTGTTTTTGTGTTTTTTGTCATTTTAATAGTTAGTGCTGTTTCAAATGGAGCTAATTTAACTGACGGAGTAGACGGATTAGCAGCTGGTTCTTCTGTGATAATCACTCTTACACTTGGCATCTTTGCTTGGGTTTCGGGTAACATAATATTTTCTGAATACTTGAACGTGATGTATATCCCAAGAATAAGTGAGATAGTTATTTTTATTTCAGCTTTTATTGGGGGATTAATAGGTTTTTTATGGTATAATACTTTTCCCGCACAAATTTTTATGGGAGATACTGGAAGTTTGACTATTGGAGGAGTAATAGCTGTAATAGCAATTATTGTTAGAAAAGAACTTCTTCTACCAATAATTTGTGGAATTTTTCTAATTGAAACTCTTTCAGTAATAATTCAAGTAAGTTATTTTAAGTACTCAAAAAATAGATCAGGCGTCGGAAAAAGAATATTCTTAATGTCGCCAATTCATCATCATTTTCAAAAACTAGGTTATCATGAAAGTAAAATTGCAGTTAGATTTTGGATTATAGGAATATTAATGGCTATTCTTTCACTAATAACATTAAAAATTAGATAGAATGAATGATAATTTGATTGTATTGGGTGGAGGAGAAAGTGGGGTTGGAGCTGCTTATTTAGCAAGTCAAAATGGAATTTCGGTTTTTTTATCTGATAAAAATTTAATTGAATTGAAATACAAAGAAATATTGATAGATAATGGTATAGAGTTTGAAGAGGGATCGCACAGTATAGATAAAGTTTTAAAAGCAAGCGAAATAGTTAAAAGCCCAGGAATTCCTAATGATTCTGTTTTAATAAATGATATTATAAAAAAGAACATTCCTATCATTTCAGAAATCGAATTTGCTAGTAGATTCACTAATGCAAAAATAATTGGAGTTACTGGATCAAATGGAAAAACTACAACTGTAAGTTTAATATATCATATTTTAAAAACGTCAGGTTTAAATGTTGGTATTGGAGGTAATATAGGTAATAGTTTAGCTTTCTTAATTGCAAAGAATAAGTTTGATTATATCGTTTTAGAATTAAGTAGTTTTCAATTGGAGGGGATAAATAAATTCAAACCCTCTATAGCAGTAATAACTAATCTATCTCCAGATCATTTAGAAAGATACGACTACAGTTTTGAAAAATATGTAGATGCTAAATTTAATATAGTTAATAATCAAACAAGTTCTGATTATCTAATTTATAATTCTCAAGATACTACAATAGATAATGAGTTAAAATCGAGGAAAATAAGCTCATCTAAAATACCTTTTTCACTTGTAAAAGGTCGTTTGTCTAATCAAACTTACATAGAAAAAAATAGTTTAAAATCGGAAATAAATAAAAATCAATTTATGATATCATTAGAAAATTTATCCCTAAAAGGAAAACATAATCTTCAAAATAGTATGGCAGCAGCAACCGTTGCTCATCTTCTAAAGATTACAAATCAAGACATAAAAGAATCCTTAAGTAATTTTCATTCTATCAATCATCGAATGGAAAATGTGCTTACTATTCAAAAAGTTAAATATATAAATGACTCTAAAGCTACTAATGTGAACGCTGTTTATTATGCTTTAGATTCAATGAAAAATTCTACAGTTTGGATAGTTGGTGGAGTCGACAAAGGAAATGATTATAATGAATTATTACCTCTGGTAAGAGAGAAGGTAAAAGCTATTATTTGTTTAGGTCTTGACAACAAAAAAATTATCGAGACCTTTTCTTCTATTTCAGATTTAATTTTAGAAACCACAAGTATGTCTGAGGCTGTTAATTTTGCATATAAAATTGCAAAGCCAAACGATGCGGTATTATTATCACCTGCTTGCTCAAGTTTTGATTTATTTGAAGATTATGAGGACAGAGGAAATCAATTTAAAGAATGCGTAAGAAAACTTTAATGAGGAAAATTGTAGAAAAAATAAAAGGTGACAAAATAATATGGACCATCGTGTCTTTACTTGCTATTTTTTCTTTTTTACCAGTTTATAGTGCTAGTTCAAATTTTGGAAATGATCTTATTTTTTCAAATATGATAAAGCATGTAGCAATAGTTTTTATTGGAATGTTAATTATGTATGCTACTCATTTAATTCCTTATAGATATTTTAAAGGTTTATCTATTATTGGTTTACCTGTTATAATTATTTTATTATTACTAACTGCCCTACAAGGGAATTTAATTGATGGTGCTAATGCAAGCAGATGGATTAAGCTACCAGTTGTTGGTTTGTCCTTTCAACCCTCATCAATGGCAATTGTAATTTTAATGGTATATACAGCTTCTTATTTATCAAAAAACTATAGCCAAGAAATAAAATTTAGCAAATCAATTCTACCATTATGGTTACCAATATCAATTATTATTTTATTGATTTTGCCTTCAAATTTTTCTACTGCTGCAATGATATTTTTAATGATTTTGACTCTGATATTTATTGGTCGATATCCAATTAAATATTTAATTGGAATAATTTTTTCAGGAATATTTTTCCTAACATTTTTCATTCTTTTGGCCAAGAGTTATCCTGAAATGATGCCAAACAGAATAGATACTTGGACCAATCGTATTGAAAATTATTTGGGTTCCCAAGAAGGACAAGCAAATTATCAAATAATTAGAGCTAAATCAGCTATTGCCAATGGTTCAGTATTTGGAGTTGGAGCTGGAAAAAGTTCAATGAAAAATCTACTTCCACAAAGTACTTCAGATTTTATTTATGCTATAATTACTGAAGAATATGGTACAATAGGTGCTATTTCTATATTATTATTATATACTTGGCTTTTATTTAGATTTATAATAGTCTCATATAAATCTGAAACTATTTTTGGACAATTACTTGCGCTAGGTGTTGGATTACCAATTATTTTTCAAGCTTATATAAACATGGGTGTAGCTGTACAGCTTTTACCAGTAACTGGTCAACCACTTCCTTTAATAAGTACTGGAGGAACTTCAATTTGGATGACATTTATGGCAGTAGGAATAGTTTTAAGTGTTAGTGTGAATAAAAAAAATGGAGAAAAAACAGATAATAGTAATCCTTTAAATGTTTTAAGTGAAGAAATATAAATTTTTAATCTCAGGTGGAGGAACGGGTGGACATATCTACCCTGCTATTTCTATTGCAGATGAATTATCTAAAAGCTTTATTTCTTCAGAAATTTTATTCGTTGGTTCTAAACATAGAATGGAGATGAAAAAAGTTCCTGAACGTGGTTACGATATTATAGGTTTATGGATTAGCGGAATTAAAAGAAAGGTTTATTTTTCTAATTTATTAATTCCATTTAAAATATTACACAGTTTAATTAAATCTTATTTAATTATTAAAAGATTCAATCCTGATTTTGTAATTGGAACAGGAGGTTTTGCTAGTGGCCCCATTTTATATATAGCCTCAAAATTAAGACTCCCAACTCTTATTCAGGAACAGAATTCTTATGCTGGACTTACAAATAAAATATTATCAAATTCTGTTGAAACAATTTGTGTAGCTTACGATAATATGAATAAGTATTTCCCAGTAAATAAAATTTTATTTACTGGAAATCCTGTTAGAAATGAAATATTTGAATCAAAAGTTTCTAAAAAAGAATCAGATGATTTTTTTAAAATCAATAGATCTAGTAAGGTCTTATTAGTATTGGGAGGAAGTTTGGGAGCTAAAAATATAAATGAATTTATTTCAAAAAATTTAGATTTTTTTGATAATAATAAAATTGAAATTATTTGGCAATGTGGCAACATGTATTATGATTCATATAAAAAATTTAACTCAAAAAAAATTAAAGTATTTCCATTTATAAAGGATATGAATAAAGCATATTGCTCGGCAGATTATATTATTTCAAGATCTGGTGCTAGTGTAATTTCTGAACTATGTATTGTTGGAAAACCAGTTGTTTTCATTCCATCTCCAAATTTGGCAGAGGATCATCAAACAAAAAACGCTTTAAATATCGTTAATAAAAATGCGGCAGTTATGGTAAAAGAAAAAGATTTAAATGATAAATTTTTTAGTGTTTTCAAAAAATTAATTAATGATAAATCTTATAGTAATGAACTCTCTAAAGCTATAAAGTTATTAGCAAAGCCCAAAGCAACAATTAAAATTATTGAACAAATTAAGTCAAGATTAAAAAATGAAAATAAATTATAGTAAAGTATATTTTATTGGTATTGGAGGAATAGGAATGTCTTCAATTGCATTGTATTTTTTAAATGGAGGAAAATTAGTTGGCGGTTATGACAAAACAAAAACAGATCTAACTTTAAGCTTGTCAAAAAAAGGTGCTATAATTAATTATGAATTAAATTCTAATATTATTCCAGACCAGTTTAAAGATAAAAAAAATACATTGGTAGTTTACACCCCTGCTATTTCAAAAGATAATATTCAATTAGACTATTTTATAAAAAATGGTTTTAATATTTTGAAAAGATCTCAAATATTGGGTGTTATTTCAAAAAATAAATTTTGTATTGCCATAGCAGGAACTCATGGTAAAACGACAACCTCAACTATTTTATCACATTTACTATATGAAAATAATGTAAGTTTTACTTCATTTATTGGGGGTATTTCAGAAAATTACAATAGTAATTTGATAGAAAATGGTCAAGAAATTATCTTAGTTGAAGCTGATGAATTTGATAGGTCTTTTTTAACTTTGAAGCCAAATATTGCATGTATAACCTCCATTGATCCAGATCATTTAGACATATATAGTTCTGAAAAAGAATTAGAAGAATCTTTCAAGGAGTTTGCTGGAAATTTAAAAGAAAATGGTGTGCTTTTCAAAAGTTTTGATTTACCAATTGATGGAGTTGATTATGGCTTTGATTCTAAAGCCAAATATTCTATAGAAAATTATAGATCTGAAAATGACTGCGCTTATTTTGATATTAAATATCAAAATTCAATCTGTAAAGATGTCAAGTTTAAAATGCCAGGGAAACATAATGTATGCAATGCTTTAGCTGCTTTTGCAATTTGTAAGAATTTAAAAATTCAAGATGATGATTTGGTGAAATCACTTGGGACATTTAAAGGAGTTAAAAGAAGATTTAGTTATGTTTTAAAAACCCCTAAGATACTGATTGATGATTATGCTCACCACCCAAATGAAATTAGAGCTATTTATGATTCAGTTTATTCTTTATATCCTAATAAAAAAATTATGGCAATTTTTCAGCCTCATTTATTTTCAAGAACAAAGGATTTTATGGACGAGTTTGCAAGTGAGTTGTCAAAGTTTAATGAAATAGTACTAATAGATATTTATCCTGCACGAGAAAAACCCATTAAAGGAGTCAGTTCTAAAGAATTATTAAATAAGATTCATAATAATAAAAAAAAATTAGTTGAAAGAGTTGATTTGACAGATTATATTGTTAAATCAGAAACAGAAGTAATAGTGGTGATGGGTGCTGGTGATATATCAAAAGAAGTAGATAATATTAAAAATGCAATATTGAATTAAAATGAAATTGCGAGTATTTAAATTATTGATAATGTTTTTTTTAGTTATTTTTTTAACAGCTTTTAGTATGGTTAAAAATGGAGAAAGAAAAATTGATTTTAACAGTATTAATTACCTTGATTCCAATTTTAAGTTTATATCTGAGGAATCGGTTAATAAATTGTTAAAACAAAGTGATTCTATTTCTTTAAAGCTTATAAAAAGAGATTTAAATTTGAAAAGTTTAGAAAGAATAATTAATGAAAATGCATTTATTGACTCTGCTGAAATTTCTTTAAGATTAGATGGGCAAATAGGAGTTGAGATTGTTGAAAAAGAACCAGTTTTTAGAGTTTTAAATGGCAATTATTATGTTGATTTAAATGGAAATAAAATGCCATTATCTAAAAATTATTCTCAGAGAGTTCCTCTAATTATGAGCAAGGTTGATTCTGCTGAATTAGAGGATTTAGGTTTATTAGGTACTTATTTTAAAAAAGATAATTTTTTAAATGATCATATAATAGGTTTAGAAATAATTAAAGATGAATATATTTTTCACATAAATAATTTTTCATATTTGATTAAAATGAAAGATTTAAACGGATATAAAAATCGGTTTAATAATTATAAAATATTTTATAAGGCTGTTTTAAATGACAGTATTTTAGGTAAAATAAGTTCAATTAATTTGAATTTTAAAAATCAAGTAATTGTTCAAAAAAAATAATATGAAAGAAAATAACTTATTTGTTGGATTGGATATTGGTACCACTAAAATTGTAGCAATGATTGGTTCATTGAACGAGTACAGTAAATTGAAAATTATTGGAATAGGAAAGTCTAAAAGCCTCGGAGTTCATCGTGGCGTAGTTAATAATATTACTCAAACCATTCAATCGATTCAAGCTGCTATTAGCGAAGCTGAAGCAGATTCCTCCGAAAAAATTCAAAAAGTAATTGTTGGAATTGCTGGACAGCATATAAGAAGTTTACAGCATAGCGACTATATAACAAGAACAAATTCTGATCAAGTTATAGATCAGGATGATCTTGAGAGTTTGATTAATCAAGTTTATAAACTAGTTATGTTACCAGGCGAGGAGATTATTCATGTACTTCCTCAGGAATATAAAGTCGATGGTCAAGGAGAGATTAAAGAACCTATTGGAATGTTTGGAGGAAGATTAGAAGCGAACTTCCACGTTGTTGTTGGTCAAGTTTCATCAATTAAAAATATTGCTAGATGTATCAAAAGTGCTGGAATTGATTTCGAAGGAATTACTTTAGAACCTATAGCTTCTGCTGATGCAGTTCTAAGTCAAGAAGAAAAAGAGGCAGGTGTAGCTTTAATTGACATTGGTGGCGGAACAACAGACTTAGCTATTTTTAAGGATGGAATAATTAGACATACATCCGTAATACCATTTGGAGGTAATGTGATAACTGATGATATTAAAGAAGGGTGTTCTATAATTGAGAAACAAGCCGAATTATTAAAAGTTAAATTCGGTTCAGCTTGGCCTGGTGAAAATAAAGAAAATGAAATTGTTTCTATACCCGGACTTCGTGGAAGAGAACCAAAGGAGATAACTCTGAAAAATTTATCTAAAATAATTCATGCTAGGGTTGTCGAGATTATAGAGCAGGTTTATATAGAGATTAAAAATTATGGACATGAAGAACAGAAAAAAAAGTTGATTGGAGGAATCGTATTGACAGGTGGAGGAAGTCAACTAAATCATCTAAAACAATTAGTAGAATACATTACAGGAATGGACACAAGATTAGGTTATCCAAGTGAACATTTAGCTGGTAATAATTCAATTGAAATTTCAAGTCCAATGTACGCAACAGCTGTTGGACTAGTTATGAATTCAACTAAAGTTAAAAAGATTAATGATAAAGAAGAAATAGAAGAAAATATTGAACCAAATAGTAACAATAAAAGTGAAAGTAAGAGCGATACTGTTGAAAGAACAACCATTTTTGAAAGATTCACTCAATCACTCAAGACTTTTTTAGATAACGCTGAATAAAAACAATAATTATGCAATTAAATCCAGAAATTAACAATCTTCCATTTGATTTACCAAAAAATCAGAGTAACGTAATTAAAGTAATTGGTGTTGGTGGCGGAGGAAGTAATGCTATTAATTACATGCACTCTAAGGGAATTAAGGGTGTTGATTTTGTAGTTTGTAATACAGATTCTCAGGCTTTAGAAAATAGCCCAGTTGAAAACAAAATTCAACTAGGAATAACTTTAACTGAGGGTCTAGGAGCAGGCGCTAATCCCGAAATTGGTGAACAAGCAGCTGTAGAAAGTTTTGATGATATTAGAAAAATGTTTGAAACCAATACAAAAATGGTTTTCATTACAGCAGGAATGGGAGGAGGAACTGGTACTGGAGCAGCTCCAATTATTTCAAAGCTGGCGAAAGAAATGGATATCTTGACTGTAGGAATTGTAACAATGCCTTTTCAATTTGAGGGTAAAATTAGATCTGATCAAGCTAAAATTGGTGTTGATAAATTAAGAAAACAAGTCGATGCATTGATAGTTATAAATAATAATAAATTAAGAGATATTTATGGAAATTTAGGTTTCAAGGAAGGATTTGCTAAAGCTGATGAAGTATTAGCTACTGCTTCTAAGGGAATTGCAGAAGTTATTACTCATCATTACACTCAAAATATAGATTTAAAAGATGCTAGAACTGTATTGTACAATAGTGGAAATGCAATAATGGGCTCAGCCGTTGCTTCAGGATCTAAAAGATCAATTGAAGCGATTTCTTCTGCTTTAGATTCTCCTCTGTTAAATGACAATAGAATAACTGGAGCTAAAAATGTATTGCTTTTAATTGTTTCTGGAAGAGAGGAAATTACAATCGATGAAATTGGATTGATAAACGATTATATACAGGAAAGAGCTGGCCATGGTGCTAATATAATTATGGGCGTTGGAGAAGACGATTCACTAGAAAGCTCTATTTCTGTGACTGTAATTGCAACAGGTTTTGATCCGAGTCAACAACAAGAAATTATTCATGCAGATCCTAAAAAAATTATTCACAGTTTAGACGACAATAATGAAATTGTCCAAAATTTTGATAATAATATTAATGAAAAAATTCCTTTACAATTTGATTTTTCATCTGATTCTATAGATTTTAAAAATACGGATCTCTCATTAGACTCTAATTTAGAAAATAAAGTAAAATCAGATTTCTTGGGTGAGGAATCTGATTCAAAACCTGAAGTTAACGTTAATGAAATGGAGGTTTCTTATGAAGAGATTAGTTTAGATTTTATAAAAGAAGATGAAATAGAAATTGAAGATATTTCTTTAAAATTAAATGATTTCGAAGTTGTTGATCCTGAAATAGTCGATCCAGCCGATCAAGTTTCTTTAGATTTTGACATGCCAATTAAAAACAATAAAGATTATTCTGATAAAATAGTTCATGAACTAATTGAGGATGTAAATGAAATTATTGTAAACGATCCTATACATATTATTCCAGTTAGTGAAGTAGATGGTTCTGAAATTAAAAAATCTGGTGTGGATGATTATTCTAAATTGAAAGAGGAGACAAATTCTTCTAATTTAAAAGAAAATAATAAAGTTTTCAACCCTATTAATAGTTCAATAGCAGAGGGTTTAGCAAAAAGAACTGAAGACAGGAAAATAAAACTTAAAGAGTATAACTATAATTTTTCTAAAGCTAAAAGAATCTCCGATATGGAAAAAGAACCTGCATTTAAAAGAGCAGGTGTTAGTTTAGAGGATGTAGAATCTGTCAAAACTTCTAGGACCAGTATTAGTGAAGACTCAAATGGAGAAATTAATTTGAGAACGAATAACTCATTTTTACATGATAATGTTGATTAGTCATTTTTAAGTTAAATTTGAAAAAAAATAGATGGCATTAATAGATAAAATTTCAGAAGCAATAAAAGCTTCAATGAAGGAAAAAGATACAGTATCCTTGGAGTCTCTAAGAGCAATTAAATCAGCTTTGCTTTTAGCTCAGACTCAAAAAGGTAATCCCTCAGGAATTTCTGTGGAAGAAGAAATTAAAATTTTACAAAAATTGGTAAAGCAAAGAAAAGAAAGTGCAGAGATTTATATTTCTCAAAACCGTGCTGAACTTGCTGAAGTTGAGATTAATCAATACAAAATAATAGAACGTTTTTTACCTAAACAAATGAGTGTAGATGAGGTTGAAAAAATTATATCAGATTTAATAAATAAAACTGGAGCATCTGGAATGAAAGACATGGGCAAGATTATGGGGATGGCATCCAAACAATTATCAGGGATGGCAGATGGAAAAACTATTTCCAATATAGTCCGGGCTAAATTATCATAAAATAAATGGCCCAGTAGTTCAACTGGATAGAATATCAGATTTCGGCTCTGAGGGTTGGGGGTTCGAATCCTCCCTGGGTCACTATATAAGCCTCACTTACTTTGTGAGGTTTTTTTTAATTTTTTATTAAAAAGTAAGGTAAACATTACAAAATATAAAATAAAATGAAAAAAATATTAAAGAAATATACTAAAAAACTAGCTATTTGGACAGTTGCTTGGGTTGGAAGTTTAGCTTTTTTAACAGGTGCAGAAAACACCCTGTGGGATAGTTTATTAATAACTAAAATAGGTCTTTTAATAAATTTTTCTATTGGAATAGGAATGATTATTGCAAACAAAAATTTATTTGACCATTATGATGAACTACAAAAGAAAATTCATTTGGAAGCATTGGCACTTACCTTAGGATTAACAGTAATTGTTGGTATTTCATATGAAGTTTCTTTTGATTTTGGTATTATTAACTCAGAACCTGAAGGTGAGTATTTAGTATTTTTTATTAGCATTTGTTATATAGTTTCAACTTTACTTAATTCTAGAAGATATAAATGAAAAATAGAGTTAAAGAATTAAGAGGTAAAAGAAAAATAACACAGGAGGAATTGGCTGCGTTAATAGGTATATCTCGCCAGGCAATAAATGCAATTGAAAAAGAAAAATTTGACCCAAGTTTACCTACTGCTTTTAAAATGGCTAAACTATTCAAAATATCCATCGAAAAACTCTTTTTACCTGATGAAAAATAAACTACTAACTAATTTGTTGAAAATTTATATATACAAATTGAATAATATTCTTCATTAGGCTTTAAAAGTGTACTAGGAAAATTATCCTGGTTAGGACTATTTGGAAAATGTTGAGTTTCAAGACAAAATGCGGATCTCTTTTTATAAGTTTTATCGTGTTTTCCAATTGTTCCACTTAAAAAATTTCCTCCGTAAAACTGCATCCCAGGTTCATTTGTGTAGACCTCCAATATTCTTCCAAATTCCTTTTCAATTACTTTTGCTGCAATTATTTCTTTTGATTGTGAATTGTTGAGCACGTAATTATGATCGTATCCTTTTCCAAAGTTTAATTGATTATAATCTTGATCAACCCTATTTCCTATTTTTGTTGGTAAATTAAAATCGAATGGCGTATCTGACACTAATTTTATTTCTCCGGTGGGGATTAATGTTTCATCTACAGGCGTAAACGAATTTGCATTTATGTAGAGTAAATGATCATTAATTGTTTCTTCTCCAGCACCTAGTAAATTAAAGAAAGAATGATGTGTTAGATTAAGATGGGTAGATTGATCTGTATTTGCAAAATATTCTATTTTTAATTCATTAGAGTCGTTTAAATTATAAACAACCCTAATATTTAAATTACCAGGATATCCCTCCTCCATATTCTTAGAATAGTACTTAAGCTCTAAAGTTTGATTGTCAATTTGTTTCGCATCCCATATAACATCACTAAACCCTCTTTGCCCTCCATGAAGATGATTTGGACCATTGTTCTTTTCTAAATAATATTCTTTATTATTAATAATGAATTTACCATCTTTAATTCTATTTCCATATCTTCCTATTGTAGCACCAAAATATTTCTCATCTGCATTGATATAGTCATCAATATTATCAAATCCTAAAACAATATCTTCAAAATTTCCATTAGAATCTGGCGTCCATAAGGAAACAACTCTTCCTCCATAATTTGTGATTTCAGTAATTACGTTATGCTTATTTTTAAGAATAAATAAATCAGTTGTTTTACCTTCAATATTTTTTTGAAAATCACTTTTATTTAATAGTTTAATGTCATTTTTCATATTACAAGATTGATTATTAAAAAGTGAAATTATTAACAAAATTCTTAAATTTTTTTTCATTAATTGGATACAGTACCACATCATTTTAATCTATAGTTATAGTTTTTATCGTTTTAAGGTTTGTTTTTGGTGCAATTACATAATTTAAAATTTCGAATTCAAGGTCAATAGCTTCTTTAATTTTTTTTGTTTTGACATATATAATTTTACTTGACCTTGGTTCAAGTTCAATAAATTTATAGTCATTATGAAATGTATATTCTCCAATATAGTTTAGACTAATTGGAGCTACAGATTTATTTCTTAGTTCTAATTGTAATATTTCTACTTTTCTACCTTTGAATCCATAACCTTTGGAAATAACTTCTAAATTATTTTCGATAACTTGTTTTAAATTGTTTGATTTACCAATAATTAAATCTCTATACCAAATAAATGTATCGCCATTAAATAAAGCATCTCTAATGGATTTTATTGTTCGGTTTTTTGACATAATAAAAGTTATAGGTCTGTGAAAACTTTCCTTTTCTATATTAAAATCCCATTCTATTAATATATGAACATCACTTGTACCCATCATAGTTAATTCGTAGTCTAGAGCGATTTGCATTGCTTCCTCAGAGAATGTATCGAAGTTTACAACCTCAATACCATGTAATAATTTTTTATTAATAACTTCTTTGTGAATTGGGTCAAGTTTAGCTATTCCGTCACTTCTGTTTGCTTCCCACATTGGATGATTCCAAAAAACAAATGCTCCTTGATTATTGGCTTCCTTAATTCCTTTTATGAAATTTAAAGGCTCTTTGTTTTTATCAAAAAATTTATTGGCATCCTTAACAAAAATAGCATTAAAGTGGCCTGGTGGCATTGGTTTTGTAATCTCTGTTCCGTGTACAACCGCAAGTGGCCTTTTCTGTACATAACCACCTGCAATTTGAAATGATCTATTTCTATTTGTATGAGGAATATCAGAAATATGCGATTGATATTCTAAATGTTCAGTGAGAGATATTAAATCTAAGCTATCTTTAATAGCCTCATCTACTCTAACTGTAGGCCACACAGCCCCATCTGAAAATACACTATGAATATGTAAATCTGAGGAAATAAAGTATACCCCCGCGGGACTTTTAAAAAACACTTTTCTTTTTTGCGAGTAAGAGTTTAAGGATGCTATGATCAATAATATAGATATAATTTGTCTCATAATATTTTATTTAAAGGGATTTTAACAATTTTCTTTTTACTCTACTATATTTACTAATTGATATTGAATAATTCTGATAATCTGAAAATAATTTTTTTACAATTTTAGAATGTTTTATTTTATTTTTTGATTTTAAAATTTCAAGAAGTTCATAGTCCTCAACTCCTTTTCGATGTGCTTCAAATCTTAATGATGATAACGGACCATCTTTTCCTGGATATATAATGTGTGTATCTCCAGCAGGAAGGTAATTTGTTGGAGATGCAATAGGAGAGGGATGTTTTACAACGCTTTGTTTAAAAGGATCTGCTTTGTATTGATTTAATCCCCAATGGAGATACCCAAAAGTATTATATTTTGATCCAGCCCATCCAAAATAGACTTGTCTAATTCTTTCCATATCAAGAGTTCTATTCAACCATTTCCCACCTGGAACCAGACAGGTATATATAAGTACTTTTTCACCTATTTTTTCTCTGGATCTAAAAAATTCTTCATTTTCTTGAAAATCATTTATAATTGGACACCAAAAATCAATAGCACCGTTTAAAGATTCTTTAGCATTAGTAGCTTCCATAATTTTAATTTCAGGATAAATAGCTTTTATTTGTTTAGAAACTTGTTTATAGCATTCAGCATTATTATTTGTTGGTTCATCTGCGATGTGTTGAAGCCATTGGTTGGTTAAATTGTGTTTTTTTGTGAATTTTTTGATTTTTCTAATAATCGTATCAATATCTTTTTTTGCTTCTTCACTAAAATAACCTCTTCCTCTCAAATTAGTAATCAACTCGGGACTTCCCCAGTCATCATTTTTCCCTCTACCCAAAAGATGAGGAGATTCAAAGTATTTGAATCCATTTTTTCTAAATACATCAATAAATGAAATCATTTTTTCTTCATCTAAATGAATCCTATTATCTTTAAGGCTAATAAGATCACCGGGAATAATAACACAATTTTGTCTTCCGTCAGCCATAATTTTAGCATACTTTTCCAACATTTCGTACCATTTATCATCCCATCTGGTTAGTCTATGTTTTTCTTCCATCTTATTAATGTTAAACCAATTAGTATAAAAGAAATTACTGTCAATTAGTTTTGGAATTGACGCATGATGAACCTTAATTTTAAAATTAAGATTTTGTATTTCTTTTGAATTATCTTTTAGTGAGATTTCAATTAAATAATTTTTTTTATTTATAAGATTATTCGAATTTATAGAAAGCCGTAATAATGAATACTTATGTTTGGTTATGAAACTTTTCTCATTTAATGGGTAAATGATCTCAAAAACATCAAATGGAGCTCTTCTTATGACATATGGATTAATTTTTCCCTGAAATTGTTCCGTTCTACTATCTAAACCTGTATTTTCTTCCACAGGAACAGGCTCAATAATTTCCAAATTAATAGAACTAATATTTTTTGATTTAGTATCTATTGAAATTTTATTTCCAATACTAGACTCTATTATAATGTGAACTTCTGCATAAGAATTTGTAGCAATATCAGTCCTAAAACTCTTTTTAAACTCTAAATTATTATGATCTGGATAAACTTCTTGTAAACTATTTAATAAACCAGCTTTAAATTGGGCATAATTTGTAAAACATGAAAGAATGCATAATGATAATATTGGGATTATTTTAATATTCATCTTAAAATTATTTGTCTTCTTATTCTTACTTAAATTATGAAAAATTAATTATTTTAACGTAATTAAATTATTTAAAAAAGATGAAAAATTTTTTATTCTCATATTTATTCATATGTTTTATAACACTAAATTCATGCACATCATTAAAAATATTCTCACCTCAAACCGATAATCATTATTATTCAAATAATGAAACCTTAGTGGATAGTAAATCGCAAATAAGTGGAACTAAATTAGATTTTAAAGAACTGTTTAATGGAAAGGATTTGAGTGGTTGGATTGTTTACGGTACAGAAAAATGGTATATAGAGGATGGACTTCTAGTTTGTGAGAGCGGTCCTGACGCTCAATATGGTTATTTAGGAACTGAAAAATATTATAAAAATTTCATATTAAACCTTGAGTTTATGCAAGAAGCAAATGGAAACAGTGGAGTATTTTTTAGATCTACTGTCGAGGGAACTAAAGTGAGTGGTTGGCAAGTTGAAGTGGCACCCCCAGGATCATTTACTGGCGGAATTTACGAATCTTATGGTAGAGGATGGCTAATAAAGCCAGATGATGGTAAAGACTCATCTTTAAAAATGGGGGAGTGGAATAAATTAACTATCAAGGTTTATGGTGGTTCTGTAACTACTTTTCTTAACGGAAAACAAATGATCACTTATTCAGATGATAAAATAGGTCAGGCAAATGGAAGAATAGCACTGCAAATTCATGACGGAGGAGGAATTAAAGTAAAATGGAAAAATATTAAAATACATGAATTTAAAAAATCTGAAAAAATATTTTAATTTTTAAACATCTCCCCTGAAGAATGATCTTTTAATGCCCCAGTTACGCTTTTCAGACAGTTAACCTCACCTTTGCTTCTAAGTAGACCCATATAAGCAAAAATCATTGCTTCCTTAAAATCAACTATTTTTTTTTCTGGAATTATTATTTCAGATTTTACTTTTATTTTTATTGCATTAATTAAGGTCTGATTGTAAGCTCCTCCACCAGTTATTAATATTTTATTTTTTGTATCATAATTTACAGATCTGTTTATTTGATCTGAAATATGTTCTATAT
>QOPV01000011.1 GCA_003331265.1 Cryomorphaceae bacterium
ACAATCAAAATAGTTAATTGTAGTTACATCTTTTAATTTAATTAAATTTCAATAGTATTTTTTAATTGGTACTACCCTACTCAAATAATATCGGTTTTCTTTTGATGAGAGGTGTTTATACAATGATGTATTATACAGTAATGTGTTTTAAAAAAAATATTTAAGTTATCTTTAAATTAAAACTAACAAATGTCCAATATGAAAAATTTATTAACAATTATTATGACTTCTTTATTTTTAGTAAACTGTAATAATTCTAACCCTATAATGACACAATGGTCAGATAAAAGCTCTTTGTTTGGAGGAGTTCCCGCATTTGATAAAATGTCCCCTGAATTAGTTAAAGAAGCAATGCTAAAAGGAATGGAAATAAGCCTTAAGGATATTGATAAAATTGCAAACAATTTAGATTACCCAACATTTGAAAACACTATTGAAGAAATGGAAAGGTCTGGAAAACTTTTAAATGATGTTTATTCATACTATGGAATATTATCTAGTAACATGTCTAGTCCAGAATTTAGAAAAATACAAAGTGAATTAGCACCTAAATTATCTGAATACTCATCATTAATCAGTCAAAATGAAAAATTGTTTAAAAGAGTAAGTGCTATTTATGAGGATTCTAAAACTAATCCTTTAGAAAATGACCAACAGAGAGTTTTGGATTTAAGGTTCAAGAGTTTTGTTATGAACGGAGCCGCTTTAGATAGGAATAAGAAAAAAAGATATGCAGAAATCAATCTTGAGCTTTCTAAACTTTATAATGATTTTTCTAACAATGTATTAAACGATGAAGAAAATTATGTTACTTATTTAAATCAATCTCAATTAACTGGTTTATCAGACGGATTTATTAAGTCAGCTAAAAAAATTGCACAAGACAAAGGTTTTGAAGATAAATTTGCAATAACTAATACAAGATCCTCAATGGATCCTTTTTTAACCTATTCTACTGAAAGGGAAATTAGAGAAGTTGTATGGAAAAATTATTATTCTAGAGGAGATAATGGAGGTGAGTTTGATAATAATCAAATTATAGCTGAAATATTAAAATTAAGAAAGGAACGAGTTGGTTTGTTAGGTCATGATAATTATGCTGAGTGGAGATTACAAGATAGAATGGCTAAAAAGCCTGAAAATGCTATGGCATTAATGGAAGCAGTATGGCCTGCTGCAATAGCCAGAGTTGCTGAGGAAGTTGCTGATATGCAAAAAGTAGCTGATGAGCTTACTAATGCTAAAATCAGAATTCAACCTTGGGACTACAGATTCTATGCAGAAAAGGTTAGAAAAATAAAATATGATTTAGATTCTGATGAAGTCAAACAATATTTACAATTAGATAAATTAACAGAGGCTATGTTTTACGTTGCAGGGGAATTATTTAATTATAAGTTTACTGCTTTAGAAAAAGGGAAAATTCCCGTATTTCATGAAGATGTTAATGTTTGGGAAGTTGTAGATAAATCAACTGATGAACATATTGGGTTATGGTACTTAGATCCATACGCTAGACAAGGTAAAAGATCTGGAGCCTGGGCTACAACCTATCGAAGTCATACAACAATGGATGGGAAAACAAATGTTTTAGCATCAAATAATTCTAATTTTATTAAACCAGCTCCAGGCGAAGCATTATTAGTTTCTTGGGATGACGCCACAACTTTCTTTCATGAATTTGGACATGCATTACACTTTTTCTCATCTAATGTTAAATACCCAACCCTAAATGGTGGAGTAAGAGATTACACCGAGTTTCAATCTCAACTTTTAGAAAGATGGTTATCCACAGATAGAGTGATAAATCAGTTTTTAGTTCATAATAAGACAGGACAGCCAATGCCCAAAGAACTAGTGGCTAAAATAAAACAAGCTTCTACATTTAATCAAGGTTTTGAAACAACTGAATATTTAGCTTCTGCAATTATGGATATGAAATTTCATTTAGCAGATCCATCATATATTGATGTAGATAAGTTTGAAAGAGAAACATTAGCAGATCTAAAAATGCCCTCTGAACTACCAATGAGACATAGAACGCCGCACTTTAGTCATGTTTTCTCAGGAGAAGGATACGCAACGGCATATTACGGATACATGTGGGCAGATGTACTAACTGCTGATGCTTCAGAGGCATTTGCAGAATCTCCTGGGGGTTTTTATGATAAAGATCTTGCTAAAAAATTAGTTGATTACTTGTTTTCACCGAGAAATTCAATTGATCCTGCAGAGGCTTATCGTCTATTTAGAGGAAGGGATGCCAAAATTGAAGCGTTAATGAGAGATCGTGGATTTCCGTTATAAAATATCAGTATATTCTAAACTAACTATGATATTTTTAGTTAATAGGAATATTATATATTGCTAAAATAATGTAACTATTAGAGTTATTATTTATTTAAAATCATGTATGCTGCTTTTTCAGCTATCATATAAACACAAGCATTTGTATTTCCAGAAATAATTTTCGGCATAATTGAAGCATCAACTACTCTTAAATTAGAAATCCCATGGACTTTCAATAGGGGATTAACTACAGCCAAACTATCATTTCCCATCTTACAAGTTCCCACAGGATGATAAACAGTTTCTAATGTTTTTTTTATATGTTCAATAAGGAAATCTTCCGAAACACGATCCAATGGAAGTCCATCTCTTAATTTATGGTTTTTTAAAGCTTTATCATTCATCAACTTAAACACAAACCTCCCACCTTTCACCAATTGATCAAGATCTTCTTTTCTTTGAAAAAAATTAGGTTGAATTATTGGAATATCATTAGGGTTTGATGAAGAAAGGCTTACCACACCCCTACTTTTGGGATGTAATAAAGTGGGTAGAATAGTAAATCCATCCGATCTTGGAAAATCATATAAATCGTATGCATCATAGCCGTATTTATCGTCAATGCATATTGGAGAAAAGTGTAATTGAAAGTTTACATTACCATCGTTTTGTTTAAGGTCAAAAAAAGCCATTCCCTCTAAAGGGCCAACACAAAAAACACCTTTTTTGTTTATAAAATAATCCCAGGTTGCTTTAAGTTGGTTAAATGGTGATATGTAATGATTGATACCATCTTGAGTTTTTGACTTAACACATATTGGATAAAATAAATGATCTTGTAAGTTCTTACCCACCCCTTTTAGTTCGTGTAAACAATCAATACCGTGCTTTTTTAATTCTAAAGAATCTCCAAGTCCAGATAACATTAGTAATTGTGGTGATTGAAAAGCACCTGCAGAAAGAATTACCTCCTTTTCTGAATTAACCTGAATTTTTTTTGACCCTCTGGTGTACTCTACTCCTACGGCTTTTTTATCCTTTAAAATGATCTTACAAACTTTAGCATGAGTAATAACATTTAAATTTGATCTATTTAAAACAGGTTTTAAAAATGCTGCTGCTGCACTATGACGTTTTCCATCTTTAATAGTACTATGAACTAAACCAACCCCATACTGTGTGGAACCATTATAATCACGATTTTCATTGATACCATTGTTTTTACAAGCTGTTATAAATCCATCTACATAAGGTGTTTTAAATCTTGTAGGTAATGTAACATTTAACTCACCAGAATCACCGTGATAATCAGAATCTAACTCATTAATTTGTTGATGATTTTCTGATTTTTTAAAGAAAGGAAGTACATCATCATATCCCCATCCTTCGTTACCAAGTTTTGCCCATCCATCATAATCTTTAGCATTTCCTCTTACATAAGCCATAGCGTTCGTAGAACTACTTCCACCTAATGTTTTACCTCTTGGTAAATAAATTTTTCTATTTAAAACATTTGTCTGTTTTTCAGTCCAAAAACCCCAGTCTTGTTTGCTTTTATGAATTTTTAAATACGCTCCTGGAATATGAATATTCATATTTGTGTCAGGACCTCCTGCTTCTAATAGTAAAACTGAATTATTTGGATCTTTTGATAAACGATTTGCTAATACACAGCCAGCAGAACCAGCTCCAATTATAATATAGTCATAAGATTCGTTCATATATCAAAATATTAAACCCTCACTAAATTAAATAAAATACCAAAGAACTTAATAGTTGTCTTTTACAAACACCATACAATGTTGCCAAGGCAGATTGTTAATATTTCCTTTTAATTTAAAACCTGCAGCTTTCATTTCTTTTACAGCTTGATTTTCAGTCATTTTATGTATTTTTTTTATAGGGACATTCGGGTCTTCAGCTCTATATTCAATTAAGTATAACTGTCCATTAGGCTTCAATGCTGTTTTGACAGAAGACATCATTTCCATAGGGAAATTAAATTCATGATATACATCAACCATTAAAATTTTATCTACTGAGTTCTTGGGTAAATGAATACTTTTTTCACTTCCCAGAATTGTTTCGATATTTCTAATTTTACTTGACTCTTTAATATTTTCAATAGCCATGATCATTTCAACTTGAATATCTACAGCATAAACCAGACCATTATTAGCTAAAGGAGCTATTCTAAACACATGATAACCGGAACCAGCTCCAATATCCGCAATAGTTTCATTAGATTTAATTTTCATGTTTTGAATTAAAGTAGAAACGTCTTCCTCTTTTTCTCTTTCAGATCTTTCTAGCCAACCAATTCCTTGAAACCCCATAACATGGGCTATTTCTCTTCCCATGTACCACTTACCAATTCCATTCTTATCTCCTCTTTTAAAAGTATATTTTTTATTATTACTTGAGTTTTGTCCTATGCATTCATATGGGTATAGAAAACCGATGAAAAACAATAATAAAATGGAAACTTTTTTCATAATAAATTTATAATGTTTAATTAATTTAATCAGTTAGTTAATAATATCAAAGATTAATTTTTAACAAGCTCTTTAAGGATCTAATCTATTAATTTTCAATCTAGTTAGATACTGATGTGAGGTCATATAAATATATTCAAATTTATCATCAAAAGCACAATTTGCAGTTCTTACTTCTGTTCGAATTGTACCAATATGTTTTCCTTCACTATTAATCAATAAAACTCCACCAGGACCCGTAGCAAAAATAGTTCCTGAGGGATGGACTTTTAAACCATCAAATACACCTATATCTTTTTTAGACAACATGGAACCATCAAAAAATATTTCAGGATTTATTACTTCTTCCTTTGTTATTTGATATTTCATAATCACAGGGTTTTTTGAATTAGAATTAGCAACATAAAGTATTTTTTCATTATTAGAAATAGCAATACCATTAGGACGCAATAAATTATTAATTATGAGCTTTATTTTTCCATTTGGACTTAGTCTGAACACTCCATTAAACTTCAATTGCTTTAATTCATCAAAATCACCTTTTTTTAATCCATAGGGTGGGTCAGTAAAAAATAACTCGTTTTTACTATTATAAATTAAATCGTTAGGACTATTAAATAGTTTATTATTGTAAGAAGTAACTAAAGGTGAAACTATATTACTTTGCCAATCACTAAGTTTTACAATTCTCCTATCGCCGTGCATACAAATTATCAAGTTCCCCTCTGAATCAATTGTTAAACCATTTGTTCCAGATTGCTTTGAATTAGGTACAATTCCTGAATATCCAATATTTTGTAAAAAAATCTCCAAACCATTTATTTCATCCCATTTATAAATAATATTATTGGGAACATCTGAAAAAAGAAGAGCATTTAATTTATTTGACCACACTGGACCTTCAGACCAATCAAAACCTTTGGCGATAATTTCAATTTTAGAATCTTTTTCAATAAACTTATCTATTTCAACTGACAACCTTTCAATAGAACCAATAAAATTATTTTGACTAGAGGAAATAAAATGAATAAAGAGAAATACAAAAATTAATTTATTCATATTATTTAATCAATTACTTAGTTCGTATCCCTGGTTTATCCCTTTTTCAATTGCAGGGACACCTTTGATCATCCACATTGGTTTAGGGGCTCCCTTTAAATAATGGTCAAAAAACTGTTGCATCCTAATGTTAAAATCTTTTCTGTTTTGCATTTTAAGTGGCCAATGCCTAGCTCCATTATAGTTCAACAACCAAGATGGTTTTCCCAATCTTCTTAAGCTTACGAAAAACTCAATACCCTGATACCATGGTACGTGTCCATCTGCATCATTATGCATAATTAATAATGGAGTATTTATTTTATCAATATTGTAAATTGGAGAGTTTTCAAAATAACGTTGTGGATATTCCCATGGAGTCCCTCCAATTCTGCTTTGGGTATGTTCATATTGAAATTGTCTACTTAAACCTGTATCCCAGCGAATTCCTCCAAAGGCACTAATCATATTAACGACTGGAGCACCAGATTCTGCTGCCTTAAATATATTAGTTTTTGTAACTAAATATGCAATTTGATAACCTCCCCAGCTATGCCCTTGAACACCAATGTTTTTTTCATCTACAAAACCTTTTTCAATTAATGATGTAATGCCAGGAATCACACAATTAAACGCACTTTCACCAGGATATCCAACCCTGTAATGTACATCTGGATTAAAAATCAAATATCCTCTGCTTGTGTAAAAACTATAATTAATTGAAGACCTCCCAGGATTTGGAGCTCTATGTGTGTGTAATGAATTTGAACTTCTTTCATAAAAGTTAACAATCATTGGATACTTTTTATTGGGATCAAAGTTTTCAGGCTTAATTAGCATTCCTGTTAAATCAAAACCATCTAATGAAGACCAATTTACAAGTTCTGCGGTTCCCCAATTATAATCTTTTTGTTGTGGGTTTGCATCACTTATTACAACCTGTGAGTTAAAACTTAAATCAGAAATTCTAACATTAGGGAAATCTTTAAATGATTGTTTTGTAAAAATTATTTTATCGTTAAGTCTTGCTTTTTTTGGATAAGAGAAGCTATATGGTTCATCTAATAATTGTGAACCACTCTTTTTTCTATAATTATATTCATAATAACCAGAGTTTTTAGAAATCTCATTATATGTCGACATAAGAATTTTTTGATTAGTGTCGATAAACTTTTTTTCAGAGTCCAAGTTAATAATCCTGTAGCGAGTTTTACTATTACGTCCATTAGTTAGTTTTTTGTAGGTTATATTTTCCGGATCAAATTCCCAAACATCATACCGATCATATATTAATATTCTTTTGTCATTTTTTGTCCAACCAGCTAAGCCATACGATCTAGGATAATTTGGAGTATCATTAAGCTCATTATAAAATTGTTTGCCTTTTGTTAATTCTGTATAATTTTCCGTTTTAACATTATAGGTGTACCAAGTTGTATCAATTTCATTGTATCCATACGCATAAATCCCTTTAGGACTAAATCTTGCTAAACTTGGAAGACCTTTGATTGCCATTTTTGAATAACCATTTTCAATATTTAAAACAGCTAAGTCATTTGCAGAAAATTGGCCTGTCCATTGTGAACTAAGCTGGTAAGGTTTTCTATTACTAATTAATGCGTAATTACCATTTCCTTCGTCTGATAATACTGAATTTGGAAATTCTTCTGATTCGATTTGTATTAATTTATTTTCTTTTAAATGGTAAACAGCTTGGAATGATTTATTTTTATCATTTTTAACCTGTTTTTCCTGAACAGTATATAGTCTGGGTTCATCATAAGTCCAAACCTCAACATTAACAATTTCTTCATCTAAGAGTAATGTATCCTGAATAATTTGAGGTGTTGCTAAACCAAAATATAGTCTACTATCATCTTTTGAAAATGTAATAGATCCGTTGGAAGACACTTTGAATCCTTTGGGGGAATTTTGTTCATTTATTAGTAATTTTGCCATATTATCTTTAAAATTCCAGGAATATAATTCATATGGTCTTCGTTGAACTTTAGTGGAATCAGAATCAACTATAAATCCTAAACTCTTTCCCGAATCACTTAATTTTAGTTTAAAGTATTTTGTTTTTTTATGAGATTCAAAAACTAGTTTTTTTTCATTTGTTTTTAAATCTAAAACATAAACTCCAGGCTTATTTTTATCCTTTAAGCCAGTTGTTGTATATGCTAAAGTTTTTGATTTTTTTGCAAAAACATAATTGGTAACGAAATGAATTGTATCCTCCTCTGAGGAATACAAATCTCTTATTACTAGAGGATAGCCATTTACTTTTCCTGGTTTCTTTATTTTATTTTTTGATTTTGTACTGTCATTATTTTTTTTTGATTTTTTTACTTCTAAATCATAATCATAGGCCAAAAAACCTGACCACTTCTCTGGAATTTTGTATGATTTTATATTTGGAATCTTTTGTAGAATATTATTTTCTAAATTATATATCCCTAAAGAGTCTTTAGGCATCATATCTTTTTTCACCTTTCTTCTTTTCATTTCTAGTATACTATCTTTCCAAGCATTTATACTAAAAACAACAAATTTTGAATCATAAGTGAAACTACTTTTTTTTGTTCTGTTATATTTAAATATAAAATCACCTTTATTGTTTTTTATTTTTAACTGACTATCCTTTTCCCCCTTCACAAGAGAATAAATTACAAAATCTCCTGTTCCACTTATGTTAGAACCCTGTATTGAATTCCAAATATCGAAGTCAGGATGATCTAATATTTTTTTTTGTGCATCTAAGTTAAAGCTCAATAAAATACATAAATAGCATAATAATTTTTTCATAACATATCATTTACAAATTATTGGTCAAAGGCGTTTCTTATTTCACTAGTAATCCTACAAGGCTTATTTGTTGTAGCATTGATCAAACACCACAAAGTTTTAGAATTAACTAGTAATTTATTATTGTGGACATTGTAAATCTCTACTACCCTACTCGATTTTAATCCTTCCGTTTTCTCAATGTATGTTTTTAGTCTAATTTTATCGTCCAACAATGCAGGATTAATATATTTTATATGATGTTCTAATAAAACCCAATAATAATTATTTATTATTTCTTTTGAAACAAGACTTTTCCAATGATTTTTCGCAATTTCTTGTACCCAATGAATGTAGATTACATTATTCACATGATTTAATTCATCTAAATCATTTTTAGAAACTGTAATCTCTTCTTCAAAAACCCTCATAAACTAGTATTAATCATTTAAAAAAATCATTATTAAATGTAATATAATTATGAATAATAATGTTTTTTTTTACAGATCAATAAAAAGAATTAAACTCTTCAAGGGTTTTTTTGAAGGGGCGCCAATTTATACCTTTTTTCCATTTAGGTGCATTAACCTCTTTTAAATAACCCTCTAATAAAAAATTAAGATCACTTGTTATATCTGGAAATTGTTTAGAAATGTCATTTTTTTCATTTATATCTTCATCTAAATTGAACAATAATAGTTTATTTGAATTAGAAAACTTTATTAGCTTATATTCTTCTTTTATTATGGCTGAATGAGGATTAAAACTACCTCTTCTAAAAGGTAAGTGAAAAACAAGAAAATCATTATTTCTAATAATCTCTGAATTTACATCAACTAATAAATTATTTTTAAAACTTCCTCCATCCATTGTTTTAGTAAGCTCTAATTTACTGGCTAAATCTTGAATGGTAGGTAAAATATCAACACCTGAAATTGGAACAGATGAGCTGCTTCCCGGTTTAATATCAGGTCCTGAAATTATAAAAGGTACTCTTATCCCACCCTCGTATAAAGTTCCTTTTCCATGTCGCAGGGGGTAATTATATCCTTTGTTTTTTTTATTTGTTTTTTTACTTCCTAAAATTTGTTCTACCGCCCCATTGTCTGACATATAAATTACATATGTATTGTCTTGAATTCCCAATTCTTTAACTTTTTTTAATATTTCCCCTACACTTAAATCTAGATCCTCTGTCATTGCAGCAATAGAGGGGTTTTCGTGATATACTCCTCTATTTTTATCTTTATACTTATCAAATATCTCTTTTCTTGAGACTAGATCTGAATGAACAGCATAATGAGAAATTTGCAGGAAAAATGGTTTCTTATTCATGACCTGTTTTTCCATAAATGATAAAGATCTATTTGTAATGCCAAAAATTTGCTTGGGATCTTCATAATGTTGTGGGAGCCATTTTGTTTGTACAGTTCCGTCAATATTACCATCTACATTCCCTGTCATTCCATCACTATAGTCATATCCAAAGTTTATTGGTTCAGAATACATTCCAAATTTACCAAAATGACCTGCTACATATTTATTATTAATTTCTTTTAAAGCTCTGGGAATAGTAATCATTCCGAGGTGATCTATATGATCAACATTCATTGAAACTCTAATATGTTTTAATCTTGCAGGAGTTTGTCCAAATTGAATAGCATAACGCGTTGGAGAACAAGTAGGTCCTGGTGAATATGCACGAGAAAAAACCATTCCTGATTTTGCTAAATTTTCAATATTAGTTGTTTCGTAATAATCACTTTTTGAATACTTTTCACTAGACATCATTTTATAAGATGTCCCATTCCACCCTTGGTCATCACTAAGTATTAAAATAAAGTTTGGGCTTTTTAATGTATCATTAGTCTTGCAAGAAAAAAAACACAATGCAATGAGTAATAAAACTAATTTTTTCATAAACTTTAAAATAACAATATTTAATTATCAAAAAACTTGGGAGTGATGTCTTTATTTTTTAAAGAACTTTTTAGTAAATCTACAGCCTTTTTTGGGTTTAGATTCGAGTCATAAATATATTTGTACTCATGATCAGATACTTCATTTTTATCATACACTCCCCATGTATTAAAAGTTACAACGCCATTATTCCTTTTAGCAATTAATGCCTTAGCAATGTTAGCATATCCGTTAGCTTGTCTTTCATACTCTGAATTATTAGGAGGGTCTCCAGTCATTCTGTAATCAATTTCTGTTATATGAAAATCCAAATCATTTTCATGTGCCCAATCAATTAAAGACAATAAATAATCAAACTGTTCTTTGTTTAAAGAAAGAATAACATTATCTCTTAAATGTGCTTGCCATCCCAATCCGTCAATTCTCAGTCCCTTATTTTTTAAATATAAAATAGTTTCTTTTACTTTATCCCACATTACTGGTTGCATGCCCTGATGTTGATTAAAAACTAAACTAATATTAGGAGCATGTTCTTTTGCAATCTCAAAAGATCTAATTATGTATAATGGAATACCATCTTCATTTTCTCCAATTTGAGTCCATGGGTTTTGATAACCAGTACCAGCTTTTTCAATAGTCCAATTTGCATTCTTATCTATTGTTTCATTAACTACATCCATCCATTTAACATTATTCTCATTATTTATTTTTTTACAAAGTTCCGTCAAAAATTCTTCATAATTTTTAATAAGCTCCTCATTTGTTCTAGAATCAGTTTTTGCCCAAGTTGAAGATTGAGGTCCTATTGGACCATGAACACGCATTTGAAGATTGTTTTTATTAGCAAAATCTAAAAAGGCATCTACCCTTTCCCAATTCCATTGGTCAGGTTCTGGGTGAACTATGGTTTGTTTGAATGAATTTTCAGCCACCACGTAATCAAATTCTTTTAAAAATAAATCTTCAACATTAGAACTAAACTGATAAAAATTTAATGTAGCTCCGAATTTAAAAGTATCTGTATTATACTCATCTGACATGATTTTTTTAAAACTATCAGTAATTTTTCCAGAATTTGGATCTGGATCTGGATCTTTATCTATAACAGTTGATTCGTCAGAACCACTTGAACAATTTATAAACAAAAAAACAAAAAGAAGCTTTATAATTGTATTTTTCATAGATGAAAATTAATAATAAAATGTTAGGAAAATATGGCTCAATTAATCATGTAATAGGCACTCTAAGGTCATGTTTTACAAAGTGGTAAAAAACTTCAATAATTATATTTGTCTTTCCAGTTTTTTTTTAAAAATTCTCTTTGAACATTCTCCCTTGAATTATTCCCAGGTTTATAGAACTTTAATCCCTTTATCGATTCTGGCATAAATTCTTGGTCCGCAAAATTATTATTAAAGTTATGAGCATACTTATAATTCTCTCCATAACCTAACTCTTTCATAAGTTTAGTAGAAGCATTTCTTATTTTTAGAGGAACAGACAGGTTTCCAGTTTCTTCAACTTTTTGTTGAGCCTTATTTATAGCAATATATGCCGAATTACTCTTTTCTGAACAAGCCAAATAAATAGCACATTGACTTAATATAATTCTTGATTCAGGATTTCCAACACAGCTAACGGCCTGAAATGTGTTGTTAGCTATTACAAGCGCAGTAGGATTAGCATTTCCAATATCTTCGCTTGCAAGAATAATCATTCTTCTAGCAATAAACTTAACATCTTCTCCACCTTGGATCATTCTAGCAAGCCAATATACAGAAGCATTAGGATCACTTCCTCTTATAGATTTTATAAATGCTGATATAATATCATAATGTTGATCACCTGATTTATCATAACGAATTGTATCATTTTGAATCATTTCTAATACAATATCATCTGTTATTATAATCTCCTTATTAACGAAAGAATTAACTATTAATTCAAAAATATTTAGAAGTTTGCGGGCGTCACCGCCTGAAAACCTTAACAACGCATTAGTCTCTTGAAGTTTGATCGATTTCTTAGATAAATGTTCATCTTTAGAAATTGCACGCCTTAAAAGGCTTTCCAAGTCGTTTTTATTAAAAGAGTTCAAAGTATAAACCTGACATCTGGATAATAAAGCTGAAATAACTTCAAAACTCGGATTTTCAGTCGTAGCTCCAATTAATGTTACCCAACCTTTTTCAACAGCCTGAAGAAGCGAATCTTGTTGAGACTTGCTAAACCTGTGAATTTCATCTATAAATAATATAGGATTTTTTGCAGTAAATAATCCAACACTTTGTTTGGCTTTATTAATAACATCTCTAATGTCTTTAACTCCAGAATTAATTGCACTAAGAGTGTAAAAAGGTCTTTCGGATTCTAAAGCTATAATATTCGCAAGTGTAGTCTTTCCAATTCCTGGTGGTCCCCAAAAAATAATTGAAGGAATTAAACCTCTTTTTATATGTTGTGTTAAAATTCCTTTTTTACCAACCAAATGAGATTGACTAATGTAATCTTCGAGTTTTTTAGGTCGGAGTCGCTCTGCCAAAGGCTCGTTCATATCTTAAATACTAACAACTATTAAATTAGTTTGCTTAAGAATACTAATCTACAGAACTTTAAGAATATCTTTTTAAGCAAGAATATATTTATAAAGTTATAAATTTTTTATTCTCGATTATTTGTTTGACTTAATTAAAATATTCAAAATAATTTGAGTAATTATTTATATTTTTAAAAGTGTATATGAAAATTAGTTTTCAAAAAGTTTTATTAAATAAAAGATTCCCTTTAAAAATCAGCAGATTTGTTTCTTCTTCATGCTACAACGTCTTTATTAAAGTTGAAAAAGATGGAATCATCGGATGGGGAGAATCCGCTCCTGCCGAAAAAGGGGCTAAAACTGCCGATGAGATCATAACTGAATTAGAAAAGCTTATTAAAACCAATATTAGCAATAAATCTATTTCTGAAATTGAACAAATCAGTCGTGAACTAAAAATTTCGCCTTGCTCATATGCAGGATTAGACATTGCTTTATGGGACTGGAAAGCTAAAAAAGCAAACATGCCACTACATGCACTTTTAGGTTTGCCAATTCCTAAAACTAAAACCTCTTTAACTATTGGAATAATGAGTCCAGAATCTGTTAAAGAAAGAATTCCTCTTTTGTTTCAAAACAGCACAGCGAAGTATCTTAAGGTCAAATTAGGATCTCCAGATGGAATTGATACTGACAAGTTAATGTATGAGCAAGTATTAGAGAGTTCGAAAAAATATAATCTTGGGCTAAGAGTAGATGCAAATGGAGGATGGAATACTGAAGAAGCAAAATATATGATAGAATGGTTATCCAAAAGAAAATGTGATTATGTTGAGCAACCTATAGAACAGGGAATGGAAAAAAATCTTAAAACATTATATGAAAATAGACTTCTTCCAATATTTGTTGATGAATCATGTCAATTTTCACAAGATATTATTGAATACTCTGAATGGGTAGATGGGGTAAATTTAAAATTAATGAAGAGTGGAGGTATAACTGAAGGATTAAAAGTTTTAGCAACTGCTAAAGCTTATGGATTAAAAACGATGATTGGATGCATGAGTGAATCTTCTATTTCTATTTCTGCTGCTGCATCAATTTCTGGCCATATTGACCATATTGATCTAGATTCCCATTATAATTTAAAACCTGATCCTGCGTATGGAGCAGAAATGATTGATGGTATAACTATGCCAAGATTATCACCAGGCCACGGAGCGTTTCTAACAAATTAAACCAAATTTAATGCTAAACAATTCATCTAAGGTCGCAATATACATGCAGGGACATTTGTTTACAGATTATGGAAAAATGGGACATGGTGCGCTCAGATACTTGTCTAATGAAATAGTTGCAGTAATTGATTCAGAAAATTCAGGAAAAAATATAAAAGATTGTTTTCCTATTGACAAAAGTGTTCCTATTGTAAAAGATATTGATACAGCTATTTCCAATGGTGCAGAAGTTCTTCTTTTAGGAATAGCTAGCTCTGGAGGTAAAATACCTGAATCTTGGCTTCCAATTATTGACAGAGCAATATTCAAAGGTTTATCAATTATTAATGGACTTCACGATGAATTAGAAATGAAGTTTAAAGATTCGTTATCTATTAACCAGTGGATATGGGATGTTCGAATTCCACAATTTACACCGAGAATAGCAGCGGCTAGAGCTTTAAAAACAAATAATAAAAGAATCTTGTGTGTTGGAACGGATATGGCATGTGGAAAAATGACTACAGGGCTTGAACTTTATAAATGGGCTAAAGAAAATAAAATTAAAAGTAGTTTTATAGCAACTGGCCAAATAGGAATTACAGTTACGGGAAAAGGAATCCCTCTTGACGCCTATAAAGTAGATCATGCATGTGGTGCAGTGGAACAAATGGTTTTAAAAGAGTCTAAAAGTGATTGGGTCTTTATTGAGGGTCAAGGTTCATTACTTCACCCAGGAAGTACCGCTACATTACCATTAATGAGAGGAAGCTGTGCTACTCATCTAATTTTATGTCACCGAGCCAATATGACTCATCTAGGTCCACCCGCTGAACACATAAAAATTCCTAACCTTAAAAATGTAATAGAATTAAATGAGTCATTATTAAATGCATGCGGAACTTTTATGAGTGCTAAAGTCATTGGAATATCATTAAATACCGAAGGTTTAAGTGACAAGGAAGCTCTAAAAGAAATTGATTATTGGGAAGCACAAACAAACCTTCCAGTAACAGATGTTATTCGTTTTGGTCCTAAAAAATTAGCTAAGGCAATCAAATAAAATTAATTTTAAAATAGTTTAATTTTACTTAAAATCTGATTTGAGTTATGAAAAAATATATTATAATCTTTCAACTATTATTTTCTACTTCACTGTTAGCTCAACAAATTGATATTATAAATCCAGAAAAAGAAATTGGATTAAATAACTGGAGGATTGTAAACGATAATGTAATGGGAGGAGTTTCTAAATCTACTTTATATCTTAACAAATCTGGTAATTTAATTTTTAGCGGTGATGTTTCATTAGATAATAATGGAGGATTTGCTTCATGTAGGTTAGCAATCGATAATGTAAATTTAGAGGGTATTAGTTCTTTTAAGATAAGAGTAAAAGGAGATGGTAATACTTATAAATTTAGAGTAAGTGAAAGGTATAGCTCGATAAATTATTCTTCAAACTTTAAAACCATAAAAGAAAAATGGGTGGAAATTAATATTCCCTTGGAAAAATTGGAACCTACATTTATGGGTTATTATTCCTCCAGAGCTCCTAGATTAAAGATTGAAAACATGAGATCTATAGGTTTTTTAATTTCTGACAAACAAGAAGGCAGTTTTAATTTAGAGATAATGTTAGTTGAGGGTATTTATAAAGATAAATTATAAGACAATTACTATTATATGTATTTTTGAAAAAATTTTAATTTTATGAAAGACCAAAAATTAATTGATGAATTCCTTCAAAGTTTTAAGCCAAAAGAAAATCAAAGCTGGAAAAGCTGTTATTTTTTTTCCCATTTTCTTAAAAAAAATCACAATATTGACGCAGAATTAATTGAGGGAATTTCTAGAATTAATGAAATCGATTATTGGATAGTTAGGGTAAACGAAACTGATATTGACATTCACGCTAAAGCCGTAGGATTAGAGCCTGATTATATAGACAAACCTGAGGTTATTTGGAGCTTAGAAGAATTTGAAAAAGATAATTTCTAATATTTAAGTTCGATCTATTCTTTTTTGATTTTAAATAATTTATATCCATAAATTATAAAAGATAATAATACTAAACTCAATCCAACATAATGAAATAATTCTGTTGGGGCACCTATAAATTCTCCTTTAATCCTTGCTATGTAGGTCATAGCCATTACAATACCAACGTAATAAAAGTATATTATATGAAATATTGAATTGCTTATCTTATCAATAATTAAAGGGTAAATAATAATAAGTAAATAAGCAATAAAGCCACCTAAAAGTTTATAAGGAACTATCGGAAGATCATTTAAAAAAACAGAAAGTGACAAATACACAAAATGAATTAAATGTAAAATTGCAAAAACTAAAGTTGCTTTTTTAGTAAAATTAAATACACCTTGTTTATATTCAAGTGAAAAGAGATAAAAACATAATAAATAAACAAAAAGGGATAATCTTCCAGAGTATCTTGCAGAGTACCTAAACACTTCACTCAAATCAATAAAATAAAAATAAAAATATAGTAGAATAAAAAATTCTATTAAAACCCCAATTAAAATAATTTTTTTCATAAATACTAAGATTTATAGTTTGATTAAATATATTTTATCAATTACTATTCTAAAATATTATCTATAAATTAGTTATATAAAATATAATCTAAAAATAGTTATAAACTATACTTATAATTATATTAGATTTAAGAATACTTAAATTAAGTATATTTAAATTTTTGGCACTTTATTTGCAAAAACAATAAGTATGAAAAATATATCAAAATTAATTATAGCATTTTTAATCATTTTCTCCGTCCAATCCTGTTCTAATAACGATGACGAATTTGTTATGGAACTTAATTCAATTGCAGAAATAATTGATTCAAGCAATGGATACTCATACTTATCATATGCTTTAGAAAAAACAAATCTAACATCCGTTTTAAATGGATCAGAAAAATATACCCTATATGCCCCAAACAACATGGCTTTAGGTCGTTTTCTAATGGATAATGGCTTTAGTAATTTAGATCAGGTCCCAACTCAACTTTTAAAACAAATTCTCCTAAATCATGTAATGGTTGGACAAATCCAGTATCGTGATTTTGAAACTGGTTATTTTAAATCAGCTGCTACTAGTACTGCCACAGGCACTCCACTTTCTATTCATATTGAACAAGTTAATATGAGAGTTACTTTAAATGGAGAGTCTAGAATTACCCAAGGAAATGTATATGCTACAAATGGAGTCATTCACGCTATTGACAAAGTAGTTCCTATTCCATCAATTGTAACTTTTGCAAAAGCAGATAAAGGACTTTCAAATTTGCTTATTGCATTAACAAGATCAGACTTAACTTCTGATTTTGCTTCAATATTAAGTACAAATGTTGGAACTGCTCCTGCTCCATTTACAGTTTTCGCACCCACTGACCAAGCGTTCATAGATCTATTAGTAGAACTTGGTGCTCAATCTCTGAATGATATTGATGAGCCAACTTTAAAGGCAACATTAACATATCATGTTGTTGGAGAAGCTAATGCTTTATCGACTGATTTATCTGATAATTTACAGATTAATACGTTAGGTGGGCCTATTACAGCCAATGTAACAGGAGGACCAACTTTAACAGATGGTAATAATAGGGTTAGTAAAATTATTAGTGTAGATATTCAAGCCAACAATGGAGTTATACACGTAATTGATAAAGTAATTTTACCAAACTAGATTTATTATTCTATTTATATTTAAAAATATGAATAGTAAAATAAAAAAATTATTATACGATCATTGTAAATCCCATCTTGAGTCAAGATTAAGCAATTATAAAAATCTTTCTGACTCACTTTATGATTCTTTAAGTTTAGAAACTAAAAGCAGTGCAGGAGATAAACACGAAACGGCAAGAGCTGTAATTCAATTGGAAAGAGAAAAAATAGGTGAGCAAATAAAAAAAGTAGAAAAAGACTATAAATTGCTTACAAAAATTAGTCAGAATAAATCATACAGCAATGTTATAGGATTAGGTTCTGTAATTTATACTCAAGAAAATCAATATTATTTGGCTGTATCCTCCACTCCATTAAATTATGGATCTAAAACCTTTTATTGTATTTCAAGTAAAAGTCCAATAGGTTTATTACTGTTGAATAAAAAAGTAGGGGGAATATTTGAATTTAAAGGAAAAAAAAATCTAATTATTGAAGTTTTATAAATCATTAACTAACTCTCTTTTACTAAAAGTTAGCGCTCCAATCTCATTATCTTTTCCTTTTATCCATGGACCATTATAAATCTGATTGGTATTTGGGTATTCTTTGTTTGGTATCCATGATATAGAGTTATATTTTTCCTCATTTTTTAATTTTAGAGTAATCTTGTTTTTGTTCACAGATAAATTTTTAACTTGATACTCTAATAAATTAGGATTATCTGTTGTAGTAAAGAAAAATTGATTCTTTATAAAATGTTTAATTTCATTTAAGATTAAAAAATCATCAACTTTTATAGGTTGATCAAAAACTAAGGTAATTTCTCTTTTTTTACTATAAATACTCTTTAATAATTGAGGAGGAGTAATTACAGAATTTTGTTTTTCATCAAAAAAATCTCTTGAAACTAAAGGTAATATTCTACTTGCAAATTCTTTATATCCCTCATAAGAAAAATGACAACCATCATGACCAACAACTCCAGTCGTTGACATGATTTCCACATATTCATATTTTTTTGAAATCTCATTTTGAATTTCACGAATTTCGGATTGATAATCTCCCCCACAACCAGGATGGATTTGAAAAAGATATATTTTATCAATTCCCTGATAAACACGTTTCCAATCTGTATTTATTATATCAAAGTTTTTAAGATATGAAAGCGAAAATTGTTTATGAGAATCTGATTCGCCCTGATGATAAAAAATAGCTTTAATATCGTTTTTTAAATTTGCTTGATCCACTCGATATGCTAATCTACCAAAACTAGTTTCTAATGATATTTTTTCGGGGTAAAGCATATTCTCTTCAATTGTTGAAGATCCACTTCCTCCATTAATAATACATACTGGAATTTCATGTTTCTCAATTAATAATCTTGCCAGTTCCATTCCCCAAACCCCCACTCCAAGAGGAATTTTAGTAAACCATCCCCCATCATAACCTGCTTCCCAACCTTTACCCTTACAAGTCTTACAATTTCCTGTTGCTAACCCCCATCTGGTTTCTTTATCTTTATCATCATACGTTTCATAGCCTGTCTTAACACCAAAACTTCTTGCATATGGACTTGAGTAGGTAGATTTTTTATTACTTGCGTGAGAATTGGACTGACCAGTAATTATATAGGCATCTCCACAAACTATGTTGTCTGCCATATAAATCAAAATCTCATTATTTAGTTCGTAATTATATAATTCAAACCTATATTGAAATAATCCGGCTTCTATTTTTGATGTGATTTTAAATTTTTTATCTGCTATTTTTAAAAATTTCTCATCAATTAAAACATCATCTTTAAAAACTTTTAATTTTAATCGTTTTAATTCTGTTTCATCGCTTATAATTCCAGAAAATATTACTGAGGCTAAATTATTTAAGTCTCTTGGAAAAAGCTGATAATCTTCAGGCGAGATATCAAAATTAATTTCTTGACCAAAATTGTTTATTCCTAGCAAAAGACTTAGAAATAACAATAATATTTTTGAGTTCATTTTAAAATAAACAATAAATTTATAATGAGATTGGTTCTGTTATAACCGCTTCAAAGCATTGCTCGTAATCAGGGTTTTCATCAACTTTAAAACATACTGTGTATGTTCCTTTTGCCAGCCCAGTTACATTAGCTGTTTTATTTGTTCCAGAGATTTTTATTGGATCTGATACTCCGCTCACTGAAATGGTGTAATTATATTTAGTGTCCTCAATTGATAACGCCAAAGACCCATCATTTTTAGCGTTACAGGTACAACTACCTACTGTGATTTTGTTATTATCATCTTGAAGTGAAAAACTTGTATTAGTGTTGCATGGACCAACGTAAGCTTCAACAGTCAGTTTAGCATTAATTCCTGAGGGACCTCCCCCGCCATTTTGATTTCCAATAAGTAAATTAAAACCTTTTAAACAATCATATGTGAAAGTTGAAATTAATTTCCAATCTGCAACTGTACTATCCATAAAAGGTAAAGCATCCTCTCTTCCTCCATTTTTAGTGTCAACCATTAATTGAACTTTTCCAGTTGAAATTTCTAATTTTGGATTTCCTTGACCAGACCATGGTGTCCACATTCCTCCTGATGTAACAAATCTTCCTTCCCCATTAAATTCAGTTGTATTTGCTCCAAAAGTATTATCCCAATGTTTTTGTTGAAAATTTAAAAGATTTGTTCCGTCGATATCAAATTGTAAACCATCATCAAAATCCTGTAAATCTAATTTAACAATGCAACTTTCAAAAACATCACCACTTCCCAGAGAAAGTTTAATATCTACGTTTTTTCTAAAAACCTGTGAACCTGAGCCTGAACCTGAAATATTTTGAGGTGGAATTATCATAGGATATGTTCCTGACGCCTCAACATTAAAATCTCCAGTTACACTTAATGTTGAAGTATTTGAACAAGGATCATCTTGGGCATAAAACAGAAAAGAACTTGCTAAAAAACCTAACAATAAAAATTTTTTCATAAATATTATAATAAAATTAGATTTAAAGACTAAACTTTGACACTAAGGAATAACTACTGTTATTGTTTTGATCCGTAGATTTAATTCTCCAATAATAAGTTGAACCAGTTTCTAATGTAATTTTAGTAGAAGTAGATGTTAATCCGCTTGAGACAGGAGATTGTTTCCCGTCAACTTTGTCAACATAAATAGAATAAGTAAGTGTGTCATTTGCATCTGGGTCTTTTCCTGTCCAAGAAAATGTTACATCATTTCCTGAATTAGAGGGGCTAGCTAATACTGCAGCTAGAGGGACTTTATTGAAATTAGGGTTTCCTTGCAAGTAAAACTTAGCTGTCCCGCTACTTGGTCCTCTATTAGAATTGGAACTAATTCCTTGAACACTCCAAGCGTATATACGACCTCTAAACAAAACTATTTTAGTTGAAGTTGATGTTATATTAGTTTTTGTTTTTGTATCATTTGTTAATAGGTCAGTGTAAGTAAGATTATAAGAATCAGCACCTGTAACAGATGTCCAATTAAATGTGACTTCACTTGTGAATACATCGACAAGAGTACCTATTTCGCAATTTTTGTTATTAAGAGGAGCAGTAAGGTTTGCTGAACCTGGCGATCCAGTAACAGGTCCACTAGAAGATCCAGTTGTTGCGGCATCTTCGTAATCACAACATTCTTCACTACAACTAACTATAAAGGTTAATGTAAAAAAAAGTAAACTAATATATTTAAATGTGCTTTTCATATTTATATTTTTAATTGTCTGTTAATTATTATAATGAGTTTGGTTCACTTATAACCGCCTCGAAACATTGCTCATAAACAGGGTTTTCATCCACTTTAAAACATACTGTATATGTTCCTTTTGCTAACCCTGTTACATTAGCTGTTTTATTTGTTCCTTTAATAGTAATTGGTTCTGTAACACCACTAACTGTAATTGTGTAATTATATCTAACATCTTCAACAGATAAAGCAAGAGAGCCGTCATTTTTTCCATTACAAGTACAACTTCCTACAGTAATTTTATTATTGTCATCTTGAATACTAAATCCGTCAGTAGATATATTTATTGTAACAGTCGCTAGATTACTTTCACTGCCATCATCTTTTAAAGAAAATTCAAATAATGCATAGGATTGAGTATTTCCAACTTGCATATCATTCCAAGTAAAGCCTCCGATGAAACGATTAAATTGAGCATAATCTTCGTTGCCGCCAGCATTATTTGGTTCACCAGAATGCCAATTAGTATATGGACGCTCAGTGGATCCTAATTTAACACCATCAACCCAATACCATCCACCAGCAGGCTCAGAATAATCACTAGCATTTCTATCTTGTGAAAGACCATACCAGAAAGGACCATCCAATCTACCCATTGATTTAAGTGCATCATAAACAGCTTGATCCATTGATTTATTGAATGGAACGAACATTTGAGCTCCTTCAAAGGAATCTGTTAAAGTTTTAGCATCTGGCCAATCCATTCTTTTAGGTGAGCTCTCTGTTAAATAATAAGTCTTACCGGCTGGCTTATCAGACGTTATAGGAATTCCATTTTTAGTAATCAGGGTCAAACCATTTGTAGCAGCAAAAGATGCTATGGAGAGGTCTCTGGCAACAAAAGTAAATGAATCTGATCCAGAAAAGTTTGTATCAGGAGTGTATTTAATCTGACTAGCTGATACGGCAATTGGAAGTTGATCTTGAGTTATAATAGAAGAATTATTTTTTAAAGTACCATTAACTGGTAGTGATTTAATAATGTATGTTAATATATCTCCATCTAAGTCAGTTGCTACAAGAGTAATATCTACCTCTGTATTTTTATCAGTATTAACAGTCTGGTTTTCAGCTACTGGAGCATTGTTTTGGGAAAAAGAAAGACCAAAACTAAAAATTAATATAAAAGCTAATTTTTTTGTCATTTTATATGTTTTACAATAACTAAATATAACTAATTATTATTTAAGTATTTAAATTAAGAACCCATCAACAAAATGAATATAAATATTTGAATATTCTTAATTAGATGCCAATTAATTTAATACATTTATAAAATAAATATGGAATTAAAGGTATCAATGTCTTATGTGGATGATGAAAAATTTGAATTTAAAAACAGTTCGAATAATTCTGTTTTGGTAGACATGTATAAACCTGACCAAAAAAAAAACCACTCTCCAATGGAACTTTTATTATGTGGCTTAACTTCTTGTGCAGCTGTTGAAATAGTTTCCATGATAAAAAAAAGAAGAAGAGATTTCAAGGATTTGAAAGCTCTTACTAGTAGTGTAAGAGCAAAAAATCCTCCCAGATATTTTAAATCAATTAATATAGAATATCAAATTTATTCCTCTGACCTAACAAAAGAGGAGGCAAAACGTTTTATCTCCCTTTCAATAAATAAATATTGTTCAGTTGGAGCATCTTTGAGATCAGATACAATAATAAATCATACCTTTAAAATTATTCGAAATCAATAAAAACTTATAAATTAATAAAATGAAAAAAATATTGAGTACCATTTTAATTTTTCAAATTCTTTCTTGTTCTAATGTGGTTAAAGACAATGAATCGATAATTATTTTTGACGATTCAATCTTAAATATTATTGATAAAACAGCTGAAATTGAATACATAGTTGACTCTGTAAGTGTAGCTGAAGGTCCCTTATGGGATAAAAATTCATCTTCTTTACTATTTACTCAGGTTCCAAAAAACACAATATATAAATGGAACGAATCTGAAGGTTTAGATACATATATCTTACCCTCTGGTTTCACAAATTATGCCCCAGTTATTCCAAACGTTGGTTTGTCAGGAGCAAATGGGTTATCATTTGATAAAAATGGTGATTTAATCATTGCTCAGCATGGTGACAGAAGGTTAGCCAAAATAAAAAATTCAGCATCTAATAATCCAAATTTTGAAACAATAGTGGATAAATATGACGGAAAAAGGTTCAATAGCCCCAATGATATGGCGCTATCATCGTCAGGGGACATCTATTTTACAGATCCAACTTATGGTTTTATGAATTTAAGTGATTGGTCTTTTGATGAATCAGTAAAAGAATTGAGTTTTAGCGGAGTATACAAGTACAGCTTTGAATCAGAATCAGAATCAGAATTAGAATTAATATCAACAGAGCTTAATTTCCCCAACGGAATCGCTTTATCAAATGACGAAAAGCATCTTTATGTTAACAGTTCTGATTCTACTGAAAAACCAGTAATTTTAAGAATTGATTTAGAAAATGATAATAAATCAGAAATATTTTTCGATGGAACAGAACTTGCTGAAGCCAACCCTGGAAATTTTGATGGCCTTAAAATTCATTCATCTGGGAATATTTTCACTACTGGTCCCAACGGAATATTAATTTTATCTAGTGAAGGTAAACTATTAGCGAACATTGCTTTTAAAGATATGTTAACTAATTGCGCCTTTGATTCAGATGAGAAATATTTATACGTAACTGGCTTTTCTTTTGTTGCTAGAATAGCTTTAAATAATTAATACTTTTCAATGAATTTTTTAGAAATCACCACTGTTTTACTTCTTTTAGCATCTTTCTTTTCAATTATCAATTTAAGATTACTGAAACTTCCCCAAACTATTGGCTTAATGATTTTAGCAATATGTTTATCTGTAATTGTTTTAATAGTTGGAATAATTTTTCCAGAATTTTTAGTACTCATTACAACTCTGACCAAAAGTTTAGACTTTAGCGTATTACTACTTGATGTAATGCTCCCTTTTTTATTGTTTGCTGGAGCAATAAGTGTTAATGTTCACGAATTATTGAAAGATAAAGTAACAATACTATTTCTTGCAAGTTTTGGAGTTGTATTTTCAACATTTGCTGTTGGAAGTGGAGTTTTTTGGCTAATAGAACAACCAGTTTTTGGGTTGAACGAATTAGGGTTGTCTTATGTAGATTGCCTATTGTTTGGTGCATTAATTGCACCTACTGACCCCATTGCAGTTCTTTCAATAGTAAAAAAAATGAATTTATCTCCTGTTACAGAAACTAGAATTGCAGGTGAGTCACTTTTCAATGATGGGATTGGTGTAGTAATATTCCTAACTCTATTAAAAGTAAAAATACTAGGTGTTGAAAATGTAACTCCAGAGGGAGTTACCATGTTGTTTGCAACTGAAGTAATTGGAGGGGTGATTTTAGGTTCAATTTTAGGATACTTAGGACTCAAATTAGTTAAATATATAGAAAATGAACATGTCGAGCTTGAAGTTTTAATCACTCTATCACTAGTTCTTCTTGTTTCTGTTGTTTCTCATAAGTTTCATTTTTCAGGTCCCTTAGGAGTTGTTATGATGGGATTATTTTTAAACCGGAACATAGATTCAGATAAAATTGTAGATGGAGTTCAAAAAGCTATGGGTGAATACGTGTACAAATTTTGGCACTTACTAGACGAAACTTTAAATGCGATATTGTTTATTTTAATAGGACTAGAAATTATCCCGATTTTCCAAAATTTTGTACCTGCTTATTTATTAATATCATTATTAACAATTGTTTTGGTAGTCACCTCAAGAGGAATTGGAGTTTCTATTCCGATTAAAATTCTGTCTTTTTACAAAAAATTTGAAAAGAGTACGTCTTTAATAATAACCTGGGGAGGATTAAGAGGTGGGTTAAGTATTGCTTTAGCATTAAACTTGCCTGATCAAATTGGAGAAGGTAAAAATCTTATACTTTTTCTAACTTACATTGTAGTGTTGTTTACTATTTTATTTCAAGGACTTACTTTAAACAAACTCCCTAAATAACAGAAAAACCTTCTTTTAAGAGGGTTTTTTCATTCATAGTAGATTTAAATTTATATCTAATTGTATATTTTTTTCATAAAATTTATACCGGTAATTGCTGTAGCAGTAATTAAACCAGAGAATAATGCCCCACCTACACCAGCACTAACAATATCTTGACCTGTTAAATACAAACCCTTTATAGGAGTTTTAGGTCTTAAGAATTTCTGGCTAAATCTATTTGGTGTATGATCTAATCCGTACAATTCGCCTTTTTGATAGTTAACGAAATTTTTTGTTGTTAATGGACTAGATAATTCATAATGATCAACACAACCTTTTAGTTGAGGAAGTTGATCAAATAAATGGTCTAGTAATCTTTTAGAAATAGATTCTTTCAATTTCTCGTATGATTCATCTCTTTTTTTCCACGAAGAACCTTCCCACTTAGCAAAAGATTCATAGGGAAGCAAAGTAATTACATCTATAGTACTTCTATTGGGGTATCTTGAGTCCCAAGAAGGATCCTTTGCTGAGGGAAAAGACACATAAATCAAAGGAAAATCAGAATCTTGATTTTTTAAATAATTAGCAACTGCAGTATCATGATCAATATTATCTGGGTAAATCCATAAATTATGTTTAGGTAATTTAAGATCAGTCGCATTTCCATTTAACCCAATATATAAACAACCATGAGCAACAGAGGGTTTTACAGATTTTAAGTTAGCTTTAAATCCATATTTTTGACTCAACTCATCACTAATGAGTTTGTCAAAAGTATTGAACACACCTACTCCGCTTATTATAAGTCTGGAATAAAACCTTTTTCCATCTTCCATTAAGACACCAATAGCCTTATTGTTTTTTACAATAATTTCTTTTACTTCAGCTTTAACAACAATTTTACCTTTTGATTTTTCAATCACTGGATTAATTGTTTTTAATATTTCAGAGGAACCTCCAATTGGAAAACTCCCACCCTTAAAATAGTGTTTAACAACTGAAGCATGCATAGCAAAACTACTTTGTTTTGGTGGTAAGCCGTAATCTCCATATTGAGCTGTTAAAACTTTGATAAGTTCTTTATTTTGAGTTAAAGAACTCAATACTTCCTGTGTAGTTTTTGAAGAATATTTTAAATATTTTTTTCTAAAAAATGAACTAAGGAATAAACTAATGTAGCTGGGAAGAGCTTTTTCAATATAAAATTTCTTCATAGTCTTATTGCAATCAAATATCATTTGTACATAGCTTTCGATTGCATCTGATTCATTAGGAAAATATGAAATAAGTTTTTTTTTGAAATTCTCTACACCTTTCACAAAATCATATTTCTTATCTCCAATTATAACTCTGTCATAAACCTCGCCCATATCCTCCCACTTAAGATTTCCATCACTAACGTAGTCAAACATTTTTCTTATTGGACTATTTAAATTTTGAACCTCTCCTATGTAATGAATTCCTACATCCCATTCATATCCTTTTCTTTTAAAAACATGAGTAAAACCTCCGGCAACATAATGTCTTTCAAATACTAAGACTTTCTTACCCTCCTTAGAAAGTAATGCTGCCGCTGTCAAACTACCCATACCTGATCCTATAATAATAGCATCATAATTATCTTCAAAATCAATTTTTCTTTTATAAGACTCAACCATATTCCTAAATTACAATTTAAAAATTAATTACTTTAATTAATTATCACTTGAAATTATTATAGAATAAATATTATTTATATCTTGAGCCATTCTTTAATTTTTTTCCAAATACAATATGAAATTATCAATAAATAACCTAACAAAAACCTATAGTAACAAAGTCAAAGCTTTAGATAATATATCTTTAGAAATTGGAAAAGGAATGTTCGGTCTTTTGGGTCCTAATGGGGCAGGAAAATCAACATTAATGAGAACTATAGCGACCTTACAATCCCCTGATTCAGGAAATATTAATTTTAATGATATTGATGTGCTTAATGATCAATTATCTCTCAGAAAAGTTCTTGGCTACCTTCCTCAATCTTTTGGAGTGTATCCCAAAATGTCAGCTGAGGAATTATTGAATTATTTTGCCCTTCTTAAAGGTATTTCTAATAATCAAGAAAGGGATAAACTAGTTAACGAACTACTCGACATTACTAATCTACAAGATGTAAAGAAAAAAAATGTTGATGGGTATTCAGGTGGAATGAAACAACGTTTTGGTATAGCGCAATTGCTACTTAACAATCCTAAATTAATTATTGTTGATGAACCAACTGCTGGCTTAGATCCTGCCGAAAGACAACGTTTTTTAAATGTTTTAAGAGAAGTTGGTACAAGTAGTACCGTAATATTCTCAACTCACATTGTTGATGATGTTAAAGAGTTATGTAATGACATGGCCATATTAAATGGTGGTAAAATTTTAAAGCATGTGAAGCCTATTGAAGCTACAAAAGAAATCAACAATAAAATTTGGACTAAAACAGTTTTGAGAGATGAACTGGAGCAAGCAGAAATTGATTATAATATTTTATCTTCCAATTACAATGTTGATAATACATTGACAATAAGAGTTTATTCTGAAGAAAAACTTTCAAAAGAATTTAAAAAGGCTGAACCTCAGCTGGACGATGTCTATTTTATTGCTCTCAAAGAAGATCAAGAAAATTTAATTAATTCATAAACCATTCATATCAATGTTTCTTACAATTTTTTATAATGAACTAAAGCATTGGTTTGGAAAACCAGCTTTCTACATATATTCGGTTATATTTCTTTTTATTGCCCTTTTGATGTCAGGTTCCTCTGCTGGTCTTTTCGACTTTTTAACAGTTACAACGGGTTCCTCAAAAATAGTTAACTCTCCTCTGGGTATAACAGGTTTATTTGGAGGCTTATCTGGACTTCTTATTTTTCTATATCCTTCAATCATTGGTGTTACCGTTTATAGAGATTACAAGAGTGAAATGCACACTATACTCTATTCCTACCCTTTTACAAAACTTCAATATTTATTAGCTAAGTTTTTTAGTGGAATTTTTGTAGTTAACATTATCGTTTTAATTGTAGCATTAGGAATTGGAATTGGATTTGTTCTCCCTGGAACAAATCAAGAAATCGTACAAAGTTTTGATTTTAAATCTTATTCGGATGTCTATTTAATATACATCCTTCCTAACATGTTGTTCATTGGTGCGATAGTTTTTGGAATAGTCACTTTCACAAGAAATATTTCTGCAGGATTTATAACGGTTCTTATATTATTAATCTCACAAGGGTTTTTGGTAAGCCTTTTTGACGATCCAGAAAAAAGATTAATTGCTGCTATTTTAGATCCATTTGGAGATTCTGCAATTCAATATTATACCAGATATTGGACAGTTTCTGAACAAAATGAATTGTATCTTCCAATCAGAGAGGTTTTGATATATAATAGGTTATTATGGGGCGCATTAGGAATTATATTGTTTGGAGCGATTTATAAAATTTTTAGTTTTAGTCAAAACGCGTTTAGTTTTTCGTTTAAATCTAAAGAATCCAAAAGAATAACTAAATCAAATTTTGGAGGGATTATAAAAATTAATTTACCTAAAATAAGTTTTGATTTTTCATTTAAAAATGAATTAAAAACACTTTGGAAATTATCAACAGTTGATTTTTTTGTTATTGTAAAAAGCTGGCCTTTTATATGCATTGTTTTAGTAGGTTTATTAATAAATTTAATTGGGCTTTCTGAGCTCGGAAATGTTTTTGGAACCTCTACTCTCCCAAGAACTTGGAGAATGCTTGAAGCAGGCTCAACATTTACATTAGCAATTAATATTTGTACATTTTTGTACGCAGGTATATTAATTCATAGATCAAGAATTGCTAATATTAATCAACTTATTGATGTAAGTCCAACTAAGAACTGGGTGTTATTTGGGTCAAAATTTCTTGCAATTTTCAAAATGCAAATAGCCTTGTCCTCATTAATAATGATTACTGGGCTAATTTTTCAAACTTACAAAGGGTTTTATGATTATGAGATATCACTTTACCTTTATGAATTAATTGTTTTAAACCTTATTTACTTTATTTTATGGTCATTTCTGGCCTTTTTGGTACAAACCCTAATTAGCAGTCCATACGTTGGGCTATTTGTCATGATAGTTCTTTTAATAGGAATTCCTCTGCTTGGTTTGGCAGGAATAGAGCAATCTATTTTTAAATACACTCAAGGACCTGGTTTTTCATATTCTGACATGAACGGATATGGAGATACTCTTAACAGATATTTTATATATAAAACGTATTGGTTTTCTCTTGGAATTGTATTCTTTATTTTAACATCCTTATTTTATTTTAGAGGACTTCCTAGTAATTTTAAGGAAAGAGTTCTTATTGCTAAAAGTAGATTTAATGGGAAATACCCGTTTTTTATCTCACTTTTTACACTCATTTTTTTATCATCAGGAACCTATATTTATTATACGAATAACATTTTAAATAAAAGAACTTCATCAAAAGAAAGTGAATTACAAACAGTTGAGGGAGAAAAGAAATATAAAAAATACGAAGCATATGCTCAACCTAGAATAGTCTCAGTAAATGTTGATGTTGATATATCTCCTAAAACCAGAGATTTAAGCGCATCTGGAGAATATTTGATGATTAATAAAACCCAAGAATCTATTGATAGTATTTTTTTAGATCATAATTCTCTTATTAGTACTTTTAAATTCAACAAGGAAAACAACCTAGTTTTAGAAGACACTATATATAATCTTGACATTTATAAACTAAAATCCGCTTTAAAACCGGGAGATAGTTTAAAACTTGAATTTAGTATTAAAAACAAACCCAATACAATTCTTAGAAATAATTCAAGTGTAATTTCTAATGGAACGTTTATTAACAGTAGTATTTTTCCATCTCTTGGATACCAACTAGGTGAATTAAGAGACGATAAAACAAGGAAAAAATACGGATTACCTAAAAACAAATTAAAACCTCATCCTTCGGATTCAACAGCACTAGGAAATACTTACATCGCTAAAGATGCGGATTGGATAGATTTTGAAGCTACAGTTAGCACATCAAAAGATCAAATAGCTATAGCTCCTGGTTATTTACAAAAAGAATGGATTGATGGTGACAGAAGATACTTTCACTATAAAATGGATAGTAAAATATTAAATTTTTATGCTTTTAATTCAGCTAAGTATGAAATTAAAAAAGATAAATGGAATAATGTAAATCTTGAAATATATTATCATAAGGGTCACGAATACAACTTAGATAGAATGATGAAAGGAATGAAAGCAGCTTTGGATTACTGCACTGAAAACTTTAGTCCGTATCAGCATAAGCAGTTAAGAATTATTGAGTTTCCAAAAACTAGTGGGGGATTTGCTCAATCTTTCCCAAATACAATTCCATTTTCTGAAAGTATAGGCTTTATTGCAGATGTTGATGATTCTGACGAAGGGGGAAATGATTATGCTTTTTTTGTTTCTGTTCACGAGGTAGCTCATCAATGGTGGGCACATCAGGTCATTGGAGCAGACGTACTTGGTGCTACAATGCTTTCAGAAAGTTTATCTGAATACGTTTCTCTTAAAGTCATTGAACAGGTTAATGGAAAAAAGAAAATGCGTAAATTCTTAAAGAGATCATTGGATACATATTTAACTTCTAGAACGTTTGAGAGTAAAAGAGAAAATGCACTTATGTACAATGATGGTCAAGGTTATATTCATTACCAAAAAGGTTCTTTAATTTTTTATGCATTAAGTGATTACATTGGGGAAAAAACACTTAACAAAGCTTTAAGTAAATATGTAAAAAAAGTAGCTTTTCAAGAGCCTCCTTATACAACTTCAATAGACCTTTTAAATCATGTGAAAGAAGTTACACCAGATTCATTAAATTACTTGATCAAAGATATGTTTGAAACAATAACTTTATATCAAAACAGAGTTGTATCCTCTGAATCTAAAAAATTAGATAACGGTAAATACCAAGTGGATATAGAATTCAAAGTGAGTAAATATAGAAATGATGAAAAAGGAAAGATTTTCTATGGGAATGAAAAAAGAGACTCTATTTCATATAAAACAGAAGAAATGAAGAAAACTGAGTATTCCGTATTTTTAGCTGACTATATTGACATAGGAATTTTTGGTAAAGACAGTGAAGAAAACGAGATTGAATTATACCTAAAAAAACACAAGATTAATTCAATATACAATAAAATTTCAATAATTTTAGATGAAGAACCTGTTGAGGTTGGAATTGATCCATACAATAAATTAATTGATACAAACTCAGAAGACAATAGAAAAAAAATAATAGAAGAAGTCCTGTAATATGAAAAGAAGACAATTTAACAAACTATTCACAGTAGCATCATCTGGAGCTATTTTTACAAGTTCATACTCTTGTAATAATTTTAATAAAAATGGCATTTCATTAGCTCAATGGTCATTAAACAAAATGATAAGGGAGGATATGACATTAAACCCTTTAGATTTTGCACAAAAAGCAAATGAACTTGGTTTCAATGCTATTGAATATGTGTCTACTCTATATAGACCAGAACTAAAAAATATTTCCATTAATGAATTAACTGCCATATTAAAAGAAAAATCAGAACTATATGGTGTGAAAAATCTACTAATAATGGTTGATGACGAAGGTGATTTATCTTCTAGCGATCTAAAAGAAATAAATAATGCTGTAGATAAACACAAAAAATGGGTTAAAATGGCTAGTGAATTAGGTTGCCACTCCATTAGAGTTAACTTATCTGGTGAAGCTAATCTTGAAAAATGGAAGGAAAATTCAATTAATGGTTTGACTCTTCTTTGTGATTACGCAAGTAACTTTAATATCAATATTATAGTAGAGAACCATGGAGGCAATAGTTCAATTGGAAACGAATTAGCTGATGTAATCAAATCTGTTAATTTAGAAAATTGTGGAACTCTTCCTGACTTTGGAAACTTTTGTGTTAGAAGAAAAGATGGATCTATTTACAACGGTCCATGTGGAATTGAATACGATAAGTATACTGGAATGAAAGATTTAATGCCTTATGCTAAAGCTGTTAGTGCAAAATCATATGATTTTGATGAGTTTGGTAACGAAACAACAATCGATTTCAAAAAAATGATGGATATTGTAAAAGAGTTTGGTTATAAAGGATTTCTAGGGATTGAATTTGAGGGTGATCAACTTTCTGAAATAGATGGAATAGAATTAACCAAACAATTAATTCAAAAATACAATTGACAAATATTTTTAAATAATAAAAAAGTTTAAAAAATATATTAAACTTTTATCTTTGTTTTTTGTCAAATCGCAACAATGGTGATCAGAAAAATTCTTACTACATTATTTTTATTAGTTTTTGTATTTAGCGGTTTTGCTCAACTTAGTAAAATACATTATATCCCACCTCTAACAAGTGGTCCCTCAAATGCCGATCCTTTGGATCAATGGTTTTACATATCAACTCCAATTAACGGAGATGTATCTTTTAAAATTAAGCCTGTTGGAGGGACAGCAGATCAAGAAATATCTTATATAGTAAATAATTTGAATCCAAAAAAAATTGAGATCGCAAGTGAGGGTTATTCGCAACTATTTCAAGATCCTGCCACTACAAGTTCTGTAACTAACAATAAGGGATATATAATAGAATCTCAAGATGTAATATATGTTTCCATTAGAATGAATGCTGGTGGAAATGCCCAAGCAGGAGCTTTAGTTAGTAAAGGAGAAAATGCGTTAGGAAAACTTTTTAGAATTGGAACCTATGATAATAAAGGAAACCCAGGAAATAATTATATGAATTTCTTTTCAGTAATGGCAACTGAGGATCAAACAACAGTTAATTTAACTAGTAATAATATCACTGGACTGGTTATTCAAAATTATTCAGGACAATTTCCAATAGAAAATATCATACTCAATAAAGGAGAAAGCTATACAGTAGCATTGAAAGTTCCAGACTCAAATGGTAATAGAGATGGGTTAATTGGTGCATTAGTAAGCTCTGACAAACCTGTTGTTGTAAATTCTGGTTCAGCTAATGGTAGTTTTGGTAATGGTGGGGCTAGAGACTATGGAATTGATCAAATCGTTGGTCTAGATAAAGTTGGAAAAGAATACATCTTTGTAAAGGGAGAGGGGAATGATTCTTATGAGAACGTATTAATTGTTGCACATTATGACAATACCAATATTAAAATAAATGAAGAATCTACAGAAGCAACAATTAACAAAGGAGATTATTATATAATTGAAGGAGACAAATTTACTGACGGGAATATGTATGTATCCACATCTGAAGATGTTTTTGCTTATCAAGGTATAGGAGGAGCAAGTGAGGCAAATCAAGGAATGTTTTTTGTTCCACCATTGAGTTGTGAAAGTAGAGGAGATGTAAATAACATAGCATTTATTGATGAGATTGGTGATAATACATTAACTGGGGGAATCACAATTGTTACAAAAGCTATCGCGACAGTGTTAATTAATAATATAGATATTGGAAGTCAACCAGCGGGAATAACCGTTCAGGGGCCATCGACTGTTACTGGGAAGAATGAATACGTTACCTACAAAGTTACTGGACTTTCTGAAAATGTCACTGTAAGTAGTTCAGATGAGCTATATTCTGCATATTATAATCAAAATGGTGCTGCTACCTCAGGAAGTTTTTATGCAGGATTTCCATCTAATCCAAATGTATCTTTGAACTTAGTTGCTTCGGCTTTAGGCTCATGTATTTCTGCTGAAGGAGCTTCTAACGTAACCTTTGAAGTCAGTAATTCGGGGAGTTATGATACATTACAATGGGTTAAAAAAAATCCTGGAACTAACACTTATACTGATATTGATGGTGAAACTAATATTACTTACAAGCCCACGGAAATTGGAACCTATGCAGTAAGAGGGACAATAACATGTACTGGTGCAACATATAAATCTAGCGATATTCCTATAAGTATATGTCCGACAGATTTTGATGACGATGGAATTGTGGATAATTTAGATTTAGATAATGATAACGATGGAATATTAAATTCTATTGAATCTTTAGGAACCGGAATAATAAATATAAGCGATCCTAATTCTCCAACATTTACATTAACAAATGGAAAAGAAAATACTGTAACACTGAGTGGAGATTTAACTAAAGAAAGTACTGTAGATCCTGTCACTAATACTTTTTCAGCAACTGCTACAGGAACTTTCAAATCTGATGTCTCAGCAGCAGAATCTGGAACAAATACCTATACAATTAGTTCTACCTCGAAAGCTGTTCAAGGACAAGATGAATTACTTTTTTTTCACGCTACAAAAGATCCAAACGTGGTTCATGACAGAATAGATGGAGAAAACTTTATTTGGAGAGTTCTTCCTGAAAATAAAAATATAACAGTCTGGGATCCCGACGACAGGTTATTAATTGATACGAATTATGATGGTGCCTATGAAACTGGAGTTACCTCCTTTACTGGTTCTGAAATTCATTTTAAAACAAATCCTAACCCCACAGGTGAAACCCCCTATGAATTTTTTGCATCAGAATGTAAATCAATAATATTTATTCATAGAAATATTAACAAAGATGCTGCCTCTTCATATTCTGGGTTTATTGAGACAATAAATTATAATTTAAATACAGATAATGACAGTAATTTTCTATATGATTTTTTAGATTTAGATAGTGATGATGATTCTTGTAATGACCTTACTGAAGCTGGTTTTGAGGATAAAGATCCAGATGGTGATGGTATTATGGGAACTGGACCAGCAACCTTTGATAATGGTAAAATTGATATTCGTGGAAAATATAAAGATCACACCTACCCTGATCCATTAAAAGATATAGCAGGTGAAAAATACTTATTTCAAAAAGCTGGCACTCCAATATCAATAACCAATCAGCCATCAACAACAGAAGAATGTGAAAGTAGTAATGCAAGTTTTGAAGTGATTCCAGGGAGTCCTGAGCCTGCGGAATCAATAATTACCTATCAATGGCAAATCTATGATTCTCAAAATTTAGTTTGGAATAATATTATTGATGACGGAACATATTCAGGTTCTACTACCAAAAAACTTGATATATCATCTATTACTCTATCAATGAGTGGAAATAAATTTAGGGTAAATGTTTCAACTAATGAATTTTTATGTGGAATCGATTCAGATGAGGTAAGTTTAAATGTTATTGCAACTCCTTCAAAACCAATTATAGATCCGATTCAGATTTACTGTTTTGACGAATCAAATCAACCTAAAGTTTCTCAGCTCACGATTAATGATGCGGACACTTCACTTTCAGTTGAATGGTATGAAACAGAAAATGGTGGTAATGCAATAGATCCTTCAACAATTTTAATTCACGAAAAAAAATATTATGCTCAAGTCACAAATAGTAATGGTTGTGTGAGTACATCTAGAACTGAAACAAAAGCTTTTATTTCTAATCCTGTTATAACATCCACAAATCAAGAAGTTTGTTTAAATGAATCCACTACAATATCAGTCACAGGTGTTCCGCAAACTGCTCAAGATTTTATAAAAGATCATCCCGAATTAAATTTATTTTTGACTTTTGGAGGTTCGAATTATTTTTTAAAAGAAGAAGCTATGCCTTGGGAATCAGCTTATGATTTGATTCAAAGTTATGGATCAGGAGCTTCGATGTATCAAATCAATTCAAAAGAAGAAGAGGATGCTGTTTATGATAAACTTGCAGAACTAGGTTTTGCTAATGCTGGAACTTCACCAAACAATCATTTTTGGATGGGATTAAAACAATACAACACCGAGGAGTTAAATCCAGATAATGAAGTAGACCAAGGATGGTATTGGTTAGATGGTCGACCTCTAACTGATGAACTTGCTAATTGGGCAACCGGTGAACCTAACGATTGTTGTACAACAAACGATGTTGAGGATGGAGAAGAGAATTATGGTCAATTTGATTTTGGAGGTGTTGCAAAAAAGTGGAACGACATGACTAATGTTCAGGAAAGTGGAAATTCATGGCCAGTTTTTGAATTTAATGGAACAACGTCTGTTGTCTGGGGAAAATATACAAATGACGATAAAACAGAATTTGAAACATTTGATGAAACTAGTAGTAGTCTGACAGTATCTCCAACAAAAACAACTGTATATTTTTTAGAGGTTACTATTGATGATGTACTATGTAGAACTGAGTATACTGTTACTGTTAATCCAAACCCTATTTCAAATTCAGTAAATAATTTAATTTATTGCGATGATAGCTCGGATGGCGATGACTCCAACGGTTTTATTGAAACAATTGATTTAGAAAGTCAAAACGCCACCATTTTAGGTGTTAATCAATCCTCTGAAGATTTTACAGTTTCATATCACCTTTCTAAGGAGGATGCAGATGACACAACCAAATCTGGATTAGTATCCCCATATACCAATAACATAAAAGGTGGAGAGAAAATATATATAAGAGTACTAAACAACACTACTAAATGTATTAATACAGAAAATTCTTTTGATATAAAAATAAATATTCTTCCAAAAGCTAACGAAGTAAATACTATTTTAAAATGTGATGATGATTCTGTTGGAGATGATAAAGACGGAATTATTTCTTCTTTTGATCTATCGTCTCAAACTACCATCATTCTTGGTGATCAGAGCCCAGATGATTATACAGTTACCTACCATATTAGTCAAGCAGACGCGAACGATACCACCAGCACAGGACTAACCTCTCCATACACCAATACAGTAGCTGGAGGAGAAAAAATTTATGTAAGGGTTTTAGATAATAAATTACAGTGCTTCAGAGCTACTACTTCTTTTGATATTGAAGTAGCTCCATTACCAATATTAATTAATCCATTAATTAAAATTGAACAATGTGACGATGATGATAATAATGATGGTGTTTCAATTCATAATTTGACCGAATCACAATTAATTATCTCTTCAGATTATGAAAATGAGACATTTGAATACTATACAGCTTCTGATTTAAATACAAGTTCATTAATTGCTGATCCTACTAAATTTCAAAACGATCCGTTTAATGACTCTGTTTATGTCAAAATCATTACCTCAAACAACTGTTATAGAACTTCCCAAATTGACATAACTGTAGCCGCAAGTCAAATATCAAAGACTTTCATGGAAGATAACAATACTTTTTATGCACTTTGCGATGATTCTACAGCATTAAATCAAGATGGGATAGCAACGTTTAGCAGTGATATTTTAAAAGAAGTAAAACAAAAACTTGTTGCTTCAAATGCTAAGTTTAGTGCTCAAAATATCAGGGTTACCTTACACACTAAATCAGAAGATGCATTGAGTGGAGAAAATCCGATTAATATTGAAAATAACTTCACAAACACTACCCCTACTATGCAACCTGTTTGGGCTAGAATTGTTAATATTGACGTTAGTACTTTCGAATGTTTAGGTTTTGAACAAGTGGCTACTCTTTATGTGGAGCCTAAACCAATAGCTAATGCTGTGACTATAGCTAAGCAGTGTGATGGAGATAGTGCCTTAGATTTAGATTCTCTTTCCTTTTGACACCTCTTCAGTTCAATCAACTCTTGTGGGAACTCAAACCAATGTAACAACTTATTACTACTTACCTGACGGAACTCTTATTGGAAACGAACTACCGAACCCATTTTTATCACCCTCTCAAACTATTGATATTAAAATTGAATTAGCTTCTGCTTTAGGTGGAGTTAATAATCCTGACGGGTTATGCTACGATACCACTACTTTAGAATTTGTAGTAAACGATTCTCCTGAAGCTTATCCAGTAACCGTTGCTCCTCAATGTGATGATGGAGCAGATGACACTGATGGATTCTCTGAATTTGATACCAGCACTGTGTTAAGTACGCTTTTAACCAATCCCTCTACAGGCGTTACACAAAGTTTAGATAAATATACGGTCAGCTTTAGTTATAAGGATGACAAGGGTGTTAGTCAAACAGCTGCTACCCTACCCAACCCCTTTAATACCAAAACACAAACTGTAACGGTAACAGTCACTAATCCTCTTAATACCGATTGTGTGGTTACCAAAGAAATTAAGTTTGTAGTAAACCCTCTGCCTTTGTTTGAAAGAGCAGATAATACTAGTATAGTGTGTTTAAATCTAGATCCAATACCTATTGGTGTAAAATCATCAGACAGTAGAACTTATAGTTACACCTGGACACGTAACGGAACTGCTTTCCCTACCAATATCGCTGGTATAGATTCTAGTATTTTAATTGGACTAGGAGGAGAATATGAAGTGACGGCCAAAACAACAGATGGAACTAATTGTACTAGAAGCTTAAAAATAACAATCAATGAATCTAAAATAGCGACCGTTCTTAGAAAAGATATTGTAGTAAAAGATCTGACTGAAGACAACAACAACACCATTACCGTTTTAACGGAAACACTAGGAATAGGAGATTATGAATATGCTATTGATGATATAACGGGACCTTATCAAGATGAAACTGTATTTGAAAAAGTAAGACCCGGAATACACACCATTTACATTAGAGATAAAAATGATTGTGGAATAGCTAAAATAGACGTGTCTGTAATTGGATTTAAAAAATTCTTCACTCCAAATGGAGACGGATACCACGATAAATGGAAAATACTGGGAATAAGAACAGACTTTCAACCAAATACAAAAGTGTATATTTTTGATAGATATGGTAAACTAATCAAAGAACTAGACCCACTTACAGACGGATGGGATGGTAACTATAATGGAAAACCAATGCCAGCAAGTGATTACTGGTTCAGAGTAAACCTAGAAGATGGAAGAGAATTTAAATCACACTTCAGCCTAGTAAGAGCATGGTAA
>QOPV01000012.1 GCA_003331265.1 Cryomorphaceae bacterium
ACCCATCTCTGTTTCCATTGCTGTCCATTTGTTGATGGTTTCCCAATCTCCTTTAAAAGTTACCACTAATTGAAAAGGCATTGTTTCTCCAAAGTTAAAATTTCTCCAACCCTGACCTGAAAAAACATTTTCAACAAAATTGTTAATTTTAGACGAAAACAACTGCCAAGCAGTATCTTGAAATCCTGGCTCATAAAGTTTTGCCGTATCCTCTCCTTCTCCACTAAAAATTACTTCATGAGTAAAGTCTAAATCGGCTGCTGTAAACATAATAGAGTATAGACTAACTGTTACACCCTCAATCTTATTTTTTGTAAAATAATCATCCATAATTTTCACTACTGTCTCTTCATTTTCTGGAGCAACTTTAATTCCGTATGAAGACCAGGTTTGAGAATAAGAAAAAGAGACGCAAAAAATTAATATAAAACTTAAGAATTTTTTCATTTTTTTATTTTTTTAATTAATTAATTTACGAATATATAAAAACATTCTAATAGAAATGTTATTTATATTAATAAATTAAAGGGAATATATAAAGCTAAAAAAGACGATAAGTAGTACTTAAATGGGCTTTGAGTGTGTTTCTAGTGTGTTTGAACAAAAAAAAGAGGGCAAAATCTTTCGAAATCACCCTCTCCGTACTCGAGGCGGGACTTGAACCCGCACGAACATTACTGTTCATTGGATTTTAAGTCCAACGTGTCTACCAATTCCACCACTCGAGCGTAATGTGGTTCAGAGCGAAAGACGGGATTTGAACCCGCGACCTCCACCTTGGCAAGGTGATGCTCTACCCCTGAGCTACTTTCGCAAATTGGATTGCAAATGTAAAACAAAAAATCAAAAAAAAATAAATAATGTTCTCATAATTAAGTCAGAGAAACTATGTTTTTAGTATTCTTTTAATTTCATTTAATTTTATCAAAGCTTCCACAGGTGTTAGTTCATCTATATTTAAAGACAATATATCTTCTTTCAACTCCTCCAGTTTTGGATTATCCAAATTAAAAAAACTTAGTTGTAAATCAGGGTCCTTATTCTTATTGCTTGATTTATTAAACTGATGAGATTTTTCTAATTTATGTAATATCTTTTTTGCCGATGAAATAAGCTGTTTTGGCATTCCCGCCATACTTGCCACATGAATTCCAAAACTGTGTGCACTTCCTCCGGGAACTAATTTTCTTAAAAAAATTACATTATTATCCGTTTCCTTAACTGAAACATTAAAATTATTAATTCTATCAAAAGTATCAGCCATCATATTAATTTCATGATAATGAGTTGCAAATAATGTTTTAGGTTTAAAAGGATGGTCATGTAAAAACTCAGCCATTGCCCATGCAATAGAAATACCATCATAAGTACTTGTTCCCCTGCCAATCTCATCCAATAAAATCAAACTTTTATTAGAAATGTTATTTATAATTGCAGCAGCCTCATTCATTTCAACCATAAAAGTAGACTCTCCAACAGAAATATTATCACTTGCTCCCACTCTTGTGAAAATCTTATCTACAATCCCCATTTCTACTCTTTTTGCAGGAACAAAACTTCCAATTTGAGCCAGTAATACAATTAAAGCAGTTTGCCTTAATATTGCAGATTTCCCAGACATATTAGGGCCTGTTATCATTAAAATTTGGTTAGACTCGTTAGATATAGAAATATCATTAGGTATGTAGGGATTTTCGTGTGGCAGTTTTGATTCAATAACAGGATGTCTTCCTTGGATAATTTTAATTTCATTGGAATTACTAACTATAGGATAGGAATAATTCATTTTTTCAGCTAATATTCCAAAACCACATAAACAGTCTAGTACAGCGAGCCAATTAGAATTCGTTTTAATGACTGAAATAAATGGTCTTAATTTTAATATTAAATCATTAAAAATTTGAGTTTCTAATGACAATATTTTTTCTTCAGCTCCTAAGATTTTTGATTCGTAATCTTTTAGTTCCTGAGTTATATATCTTTCTGCATTGACAAGAGTTTGCTTTCGAATCCAATCCTCTGGAACCTTGTCTTTATGTACATTTCTAACTTCTAAATAATACCCAAAAACATTATTAAAACTAATTTTCAAAGAGCTAATTCCTGTATTCTCTATTTCTCTGTTTTGAATTTCGTTTAAATAATTTTTGCCAGATTTAGATAAGTCTTTTAATTGATCTAGTTCTGAATTAAATCCTTTCTTGACAACATTTCCTTTTGAAACGCTAATGGGAGCTTCTTGATCAAGAGTTGTGTCTAAAATATCGATTAGCTTTTCACATAAATCTAATGAGTTTGAGATTTTTTGAACAAATTTATTAGAACTAGAATCCAAAAGCTTTTTTAATGGCTTAATTGAAATTAAATTATTTTTTAGCTGAACCAATTCCCTAGGACTTATTTTAGAAGTCGCCACTTTTGCCATAATTCTTTCTAGATCACTAAATGATTTTAGTATAGTACATATTTGATCTAAATGGTGATTGTTTTTAACAAAATAATCGACAACTTTATGTCTAAATTCTAATTCTTTTAAATCAATAACAGGATGAATTATCCATCTTTTTAACATTCTCCCTCCCATTGGAGTAGAGGTGTAGTCAATCACATCGATTAGAGAAATACCATCTTTAGAATTAGATCTTAAAAGCTCTAGATTTATCATTGTAAATCGATCCATCCAAACAAATTCTTTATCAATAATCTGATTTATATTAGTTATATGTGATAAATTAGAATGCTGTGTTTCCTCTAAATAATGTAAAATTGATCCACATGCAATTACACCAAGATTATCCTCTTTCAACCCAAATCCTTTAAGATTTAAAATTTGAAATTGGTTTTTAATTTTTTCTATTGCAAAATCTTTATTGTATATCCACTGTTCTAAATAAAATATAGATTTACAGTCTCTAAAAAGAGAATTGAACTCTTTTTTATGTTTTTTGGAAATCAAAATTTCTTTTGGATCAAAACTTTGAAGTAAGTTTTTAATATAATCTATGTTTCCTTGAGAAATTAAAAATTCCCCCGTAGATATATCTAAAAAAGAAATGCCGTAATAATCTTTTAAATTATAGATTGAGGCAAGAAAGTTATTTGATTTCTTTTCTAAGATTCCATCATTTAAAGAAACCCCCGGGGTTACTAATTCTGTAACTCCTCTTTTTACAATAGTCTTAGTAGTTTTAGGGTCTTCTAATTGATCACAAATTGCAACTCTTTCGCCAGCTTTTACTAATTTATGCAGGTAAGTATTTAGTGAATGATGTGGGAAACCTGCTAATTTAGTTTCACTATTACTTCCCGCCCCCCTTTTGGTTAAAACAATGCCTAAAATTTTAGATGTTTTAACAGCATCTTCATGAAAAGTTTCGTAGAAATCTCCTACTCTAAACAATAATAAAGCATCAGGATGTTTTTCCTTAATCTTATTATATTGTTTCATTAGTGGTGTTACTTTTTTTAACTCTTTTTTCACTTATGAATTGATTCTAAGCTAATTTACTATTATTTAGAAATTTAATCTTTTACTTTGTAAAAAAACATTGTTAAATAATAAATGAGAAAATTAAAAAATAGTGAACTTGGAAGGATTGATGTTACCAAGTTTAAAAAAAGCCCAAAAACTCCCCTTACTATAATTCTTGATGACATTAGAAGTTTAAATAATATTGGATCTATTTTTAGAACTGCTGATGCTTTTATTATTGAAAAAATAATTCTTTGTGGAATTACAGCTAGTCCTCCCCACAAAGACATACAGAAAACTGCACTTGGCTCAACCGAGAGTGTAGAATGGGAATATCAAAAGGACATTTGTTTAGCAATCAATGACTTAAAAAAACAAGGTTTTTATATATGGAGTATTGAACAAACTGAAAACTCTAGTAAATTAAATAAGGTGAAAATTTCAAATGAGTTTAAACATGCTATTATTTTAGGAAATGAAGTAAAGGGTGTCTCCCAAAATGCTATAGATTTATCAGATGATGTAATAGAAATTCAACAATTTGGTACCAAACATTCCTTGAATGTTTCTGCTTGTTCGGCTATTTTAATCTGGGAGTTTTACAACGCCTTGAGCTAACCCATCTTTAATCCTAAATAATAATTCTAAATAATCAGAATCGTTTTCAACGAAATCAATATCTGAAACATCAATAAATCGTATGTTCCAATCAGTTTTAGATTTTAATGATTTTATATAGGCTTGATTTATTTTTTTTAAATAATCTTTTTTAATATTTTTTTCAAAATATCTTCCTCTCTTTTCAATATTTAAAAGTAAATTTTCAGGCGATTGCATCAAAAATATAATCAGATTTGGTTTTAACAAGTCTTTTGTCATGAAATAAAAAATATTCCTGTAAAGATTAAAATCATTTTCATTAAGAGTAACCCCAGCAAAAATTAAAGATTTCACTATATCGTAATCAAAAACAACTCCGGTTTTAAATATATCTAATTGATTTTTATAATCATTTAGTTGTCGACATCTGTCTACTAAAAAAGTAAGCTCCAAATTCAAAGCATATCTTTTTGGATCCTGATAAAATTTTTCTAAAAAAGGGTTATCTATAAATCCTTCTAAAATTAAATTTTTATTTAAATTTTTCGACAGCTTTTTGGCTAAAGAAGTTTTCCCAATTCCAATATTGCCCTCAATCACAATATTATTATAATCTTCCAAAGAATTAAACACTGGGTTATATAAATTATTTTTTATCTCAACAACCTGACTAAAATCTTTTAACTCATCTCCAATCTCAAGAATTGATTTTTTAAAAAACGGATGAATTTTCCCCTTTGCAATATCTAACAATGGCTTTATAACAAAATTTCTTTCATGAAGTTTAGGGTGAGGCACTTTTAATTCATCAGAGTTTATTGTTTGATTTTCATAAAATAAAATATCTATATCTATAGTTCTTGATAAATAACCTTCTTCGATTTTTCTAATTCTACCACCCTCTTTTTCAATATGTAATATTTCATTTAAAAGTTCAACTGGGCTTAAAATTGTTTTAAGTCCAATACAACAATTATAAAACATGTCACCTTCAAAGCCAAAGGAAGGATTTTCATACAACTTAGAAATGGAAATAATATTACCAGCCCTTTTATCGATTTGATTTAAAGCTGATTGGATATTAATTTGTCTATCACCTAAATTACTTCCCAGAGATAAATATGTTAATTTCATGTTCACCGAGCCAAATTAAGATTATTTATCTTTATTTAAAATCCTATTTTATACTTTTACTAAAAAAGATATAAATGAGTGAATCAAAAAAAATATTAGCAAGTAAAATATATTTATACTTAGCAGCTTTATTTATCACATCACTTGTTGTTTCAAATCTAATTTTTCAAAAATTTTTTTACTGGTATCCGTTTGATATGACAATCGGAGGTATAAAATTATTTGAACTTTCGGTAGGTATACTGCCCTACCCAATAACGTTCTTAGTAACTGATTTAATTTCAGAAATATATGGTCAAAAAAAAGCTACTCAAGTTGTAATAGCGGGAATATTTGCTTCATTTTTTTCTTTATCAATAGTTTTAATATCTAACTATGTCCCTGCCTTAGATGCTTCTCCAATAAATGACGAAACTTTTTCTCAAGTTTTTTCTCTTTCTGGTTTAGCTGTCTTAGCTTCCATGTTAGCATACTTGTTCGCTCAATTTATTGATATTAAAATTTATCATTTTTGGAAAAGATTAACAAAAGGAAAAATGCTTTGGCTAAGAAATAATTTTTCAACTTTTAGCTCTCAGTTTATTGACACAACTACTGTAATAACTCTTTTATGTGTTTTTGAAGTACTAAGCTGGGATAGTTTTATTGGCCTTGTTGTTTCAGGAGTTGTTTTTAAAATATTAATTGCGTTTTTAGATACTCCTCTGCTATATCTTTTTGTTCACCTTTTTAGAAAAAAATTTGATTTGGAGGTTGGAGAAGAAATAAAAATTTAAGAGAAATTTACAACTAAACCCTCATTAGACCTTATGTTAAATACTGTTTCATCTTTAAAAATAAGATACTGACCTTTAATACCAACTAACTCTCCTTCAAATTTTTCCTCCTTTAATAAATTTAAACTTTTAGGCTTCAAAGGATATTTTGTTACCGGAAATTTAATTTCAATAGGTGAAAAAGATTTTTTTTCAATAAATGGTTTTGCCTCGCTTGGAATAAATTCTAAAGAATTTAATCTTTCTTTTTCAAGATCAATACTACAGTTTTCTATTTTGAGCATTTCTCTCCAATTTGTTTTGTCAGAATAGTGTTTTTTTAATTGCACTTCACTAATTCCAGCTAGATATCGGTTTGGAAGCTCTAAAATTTGAATAGCTTTTATTGCTCCTTGATCAATCCATCTATAAGGAACTTGGGTTTTACGCGTCACACCAACTTTAATTGAACTTGAAAAAGCTAAATATAATATGTGCGGTTTCAATTGTACATCTTTTTCAAATTCTAAATCTCTTTCCTCAATTCCTAAATGTGCTTTACTTAACTCTGGTTTCATAATCCATTCGGCTGTACTTGGCATTTCAAAAAAACAGTTCTTACAGAACCCTTGTCGATATATCACTTGATTTGATTGACAATTTAAACACTCATAACCGACATGTTTTATATGTATTTTTTTTCCAATTAAGGAATTTAAATGTAAAAAATCATTTTTAAAATCTAGGTAATAATTAACATCATCGGACAACTCCACTTTCATTTTTCTCAGAACCCCTTCAAACATTTTAAAAATTTAAATTAAATTTATGGTTTAAATATACTATAAAAATGTCTTTTTCGTTCCTAAATACCGTTATGTCTTGGTTTTTAAAAAAGCGTATACATGAAATAGAATTATTTAAGAAATACCCCATTGAAGTTCAAAATGAAACCCTAAGTAATCTTTTAAAAAGTGCTCAAAAAACAGAATTTGGAAATAAATATGACTTTAAATCAATAAATAATTAGTAGAGTTCCAATAAGTAATTACGAAAGTTTTTATCCTTTTATTGAAAGATCAATAAAAGGGGAACAAAACATTTTTTGGAGTGAGCCAATAAAATGGTTTGCCCAGTCAAGTGGAACTACAAATTCAATTAGCAAGTATATTCCAGTAAGTAATGACACATTAGAAAAGTGTCATTTTCAGGCAGGTAAAGATGCTTTGTGTCTTTATATTAATAATAATGAGAACTCAAATTTATTTTCGGGTAAATCTTTAAGACTTGGTGGAAGTAAAAAATTATATGAAAATAATAATCATTTTTTTGGTGACTTATCTGCAATATTAATAGATAACTTACCTATTTGGGCTGAAATGATAAGTACGCCAAATAATAAAATTTCATTAATGAATAAATGGGATGAAAAAATTGAGGCAATCATAAAAAATACGATCAATGAAAATGTAACAAGTCTAGCGGGTGTTCCATCATGGATGCTTACTCTTTTAAATAATGTTTTGATTCACACCAAAAAAACAAATATTTCGGAAATATGGAGCAATCTTGAAGTTTATTTTCATGGTGGAGTTAATTTTAGCCCCTATAAACAGGAGTTTAAAAAAATACTTCCAAGTAACATACATTTTTACGAAACCTATAATGCTTCTGAAGGATTTTTTGCTTTACAAGACCAAAATAACTCAGAAGAACTCCTGCTAATGCTAGATTATGGTATTTACTATGAATTTTTAGAAATGAATAATTCTGAGATTATAAGTGATATACCCATAAATTTATCAGACGTAAAAAAAGGAGTTAATTATGCTATAATTATTTCAACTAATTCTGGTTTATGGAGATACAAGATTGGAGATACTATTAAATTCACCTCGCTTAATCCTTTCAGAATTCGAATTACTGGAAGAATAAAAAGTTTTATTAATGCATTTGGAGAAGAATTAATAATTGAAAACGCGGAAAAAGCCCTAGAACAAACATTATTAAGTCATAAAATAAATATTGTTGAATACACGGTCGCACCTTTTTTTATGAATAATAAAAAATCTGGATTTCATCAGTGGTTGATAGAATTTAAAAACCCTCCGAATGATTTAATGAAATTTAAAAAAGAACTTGACATCAACCTTCAAAATCTGAATACTGATTATAAATCAAAAAGGTTTAAGAATATTACCATGTCAGAAATTGAAATTGTTACAGCTAGAGAAAATCAATTTTACGATTGGCTCAAGGCTAAAAAGAAACTTGGTGGGCAAAACAAAGTTCCAAGACTTTGTAATGATAGAAAATTAATGGATGAATTGTTAAAATTAAATTAAGAAGCTGCTTTTAGAACGTTTAATTTAGAATTTGAAAGTTTATTAGAAATATAGTTTTTATCTACTTTTAAAGTTTTTCTTTTGGATCCAGGAAATTCAAACATTGCATCGTTAAGGACTATCTCGCAAATAGATCTTAAACCTCTTGCTCCTAGTTTGTATTCTAATGCTTTCTCAACTATGTAATCTAATCCTTGGTCCGTAAATGAAATTTTTATCTCATCCATCTCGAAAAGTTTTTCATATTGCTTGATAATAGCGTTTTTTGGATCAGTTAAAATGGATCTCAAGGCTTTTTTGTCTAAATTATTCATATAAGTTAAGACAGGCAATCTTCCTAAAATTTCAGGAATAAGGCCAAAATCTTTTAAATCTTTTGGTGAGATATAACTTAATAAATTTTTAGAATCACTATTACTTATTTCAACAGAATTTTTATATCCTACCACTTGCATGTTTAATCTTTTAGAAATGATTCTATCAATTCCATCAAAGGCTCCTCCAGCAATAAATAAAATATTCTGAGTGTCTAACTCAATAAATTTTTGATCTGGGTGTTTTCTTCCCCCTTTGGGAGGAACATTTACAACACTTCCCTCCAAAAGCTTTAATAAAGCTTGTTGAACTCCCTCGCCAGAAACATCTCTTGTAATAGAAGGATTATCACTTTTTCTAGCAATTTTATCAATTTCATCAATAAATACAATTCCTCTTTGAGCTTTTTCCTGGTCATAATCAGAGGCTTGTAATAATCTAGTAAGAATAGTTTCTACATCCTCTCCCACATATCCTGCCTCAGTTAATACTGTAGCATCAACAATTGCTAAAGGGACATTGAGCATTTTTGCAATAGTTTTAGCAATCAAAGTTTTTCCTGTACCTGTTTCTCCAGCAATTAAGACATTACTTTTTTCAATTTCAATATCGTTATCAGACTTTTTTTGAAATAACCTTTTGTAATGATTATATACTGCAACGGATAATATTTTTTTTGTTTGTTCTTGTCCAATAACATAATCATCTAAAAAAAGTTTAATTTCTTTAGGCTTAGCAATTTTTAATTCCTCTTTTTTTGGATTAGATTCTTCTCTTTTAGACTCCTCTATTATAATTCCATAAGCTTGCTCAATGCAACTATCACATATATGAGCATCTTGACCAGCAACAAGTAAATTAGTTTGTGCTTTACTTAATCCACAAAAGGAACAGATTAAATCTTTATCTGCCATATAATTACTTTTTAGTTAAAACTTCGTCGATCATTCCATATTTTTTAGCTTCTTTAGCCTTCATCCAGTAATCTCTATCACTGTCGCTATAAACTTTATCATATTTTTGACCCGAATGTTTTGCTATAATTTCATATAATTCTTTTTTTAATTTTCCAATTTCTCTAGCTGTAATTTCAATATCTGAAGCTTGACCTTGAGCTCCTCCTAATGGTTGATGAATCATAACTCTTGAATGTACAAGTCCTGACCTTTTCCCTTTTTCTCCAGCACATAATAAGACTGCAGCCATTGAGGCAGCAATTCCAGTACAAATTGTAGCAACTTGCGGGTTTATAAACTGCATTGTATCATAAATTCCTAAACCAGCATACACTGAGCCGCCAGGTGAATTAATATATATCTGTATGTCTTTATCTTTATCAGTACTCTCTAAAAAAAGTAATTGTGCTTGAATAATATTTGCTATAGAATCATTTATGGCCGTACCTAAAAATATAATTCTATCCATCATTAATCTAGAAAAAACATCCATTTGAGCAACATTTAATTGTCTTTCCTCAATGATATATGGGGTCATACTTCCAACTAACTTATCATAATATAAAGAGTTAATTCCGTGATGTTTTATTGAGTATTTTTTAAATTCTTTAGCGTAATCCATATTTATATTATCAAGTATTATTGTAATAAAGTTAACTATTTTTTGCCATAAGCCATTTCAACGAATTTATCGTAAGAAACTTTTTTTGTTTTAAACTTTAATTCAGACTTAAACAATGTTATTAATTTTTGACTTAAAAGTTGATCAGAAATTCTCTTAACTTCATCTTTGTTTGAAAGTATTCTTTGAGATATTGATTCAAGTTCTTTCTCTTCAGGATTCATTTGACCATATTGCATCATTTGAGTTTTAATTAAGTCCTTAGAAAAAACTTTAATCTGATCTAAATCAATTTTAATTTTGTTGTTTTCAATTATTTTAGATTCTATTAATTGATATCTTAATCCTTTTTCTGATTTTTTAAATTCAGCCTCTGCATCTTCTTTACTTAATTTATTTTCACCTGCTGTTTCCATCCACTTCATTAAAAATTTTTCAGGCAAATTAAATTTTGTATTATCGATCAAATATTCTGTTACGTCATTTAATAATTTTTGATCAGATTGATTTACAAAGTTCTTTTCAGCATCAGCCTTAAGTTTTCCCCTTAATTCAGTTACTGATTTTATAGTATCTTTTCCAAATAATTTATCAAACAAATCTTGATCTAAATCTGCAGGAATTTTTTCATTAATTTCTTTTAAATTAAAATCAACATGATTGATTTCACCTTTATTATCATCATTTAATTTTAAATGAAAATCTAGGTCTGAATCTTTAACAAAAAGCCCGTTTGTTTTGAGAGTTATTACCTCGCCAATTTTCATTCTTTTTATAGATCCTATATTAGCTTTTCCTTTAATATTTTTCAACTGAAAAGTAGTTGTATTATCAACATTTAGTTCTTTATTAATAAAACTTCCATTAATTTCAAAACCATCACTTATACTATTTTTAGACACAAGTTTACCATATTGATTTTGAATATTTTCAATCTGACTGTCAATCATTTTAGTATCCGCTTCAATTTGAAATGATTCAATTGCTTTTTTATTTTTTAATGAAACTTCAAATTCTGGTGATAAGCCAATTTCAAATTCAAAGGTCATATCATCTGAATTCCAATCTAATTTTTTATTTTCTTTTGGAATAGGATTCCCTAAAATTGCTAACTTTTCAGCTGTTAAAAAATCACTTAAAGCTTTTTGAATTACCTTATTAACCTCATCAACTTTTACAGAAAGACCGTATTGTTTTTTTATTAAACCTATTGGAGTATGTCCTTTTCTAAAACCAGGTATATTAGCTCTTTTTTTATAATCAACTAATACTTTATCCACATTTGATTCATAATCCTTTTTAACAACTTCAATTGACAGAAGTGAATTAAGTTTATCAATGTTTTTTCGTGAAACTTTCATATTTTAATCTAAAAATTAGGGCGTAAAAATAGGTCTTTTTACAAATGTGACCAACTTTTAATATTTTAAAAACAATAATGTTTCTTTAACAAAATCATTGAGGTTTTCAGCGTGAACCCAATGTCCGGCGTTTGGAACTTCTATTGTTTTAGAATTTGGAAATTGATTAATAATTATTTGACGGTTTGAATCATTTATATAATCCGATTTTTCTCCTTTAATAAATAAAGTTTCTCCATTATAAATTAAATTAGAGGGAAGAGCTTTTTCAATTTCATTTAAATTACTTAGGATTATATCTAAATCTATTTTAAATGCAAAATCTTCTTTATTTACCCTTTGAAGATTTTTTAATAAAAATGCTCTAAAAGAAGGGTCTTCAAAAGTTGATTGTAAGGCTTTATCCACATTATTTCTAGAACCCATTTTTTTTAAATCCAAAGCTTTTAATGCTTTTATGATTTTTTCATGATTATTTTTGTAAAATATAGGGGAAATATCAACAATAATTAATTTATTTAAATCATCAGGATAAATACTTGAAAACATCATGGCTGCTTTCCCACCCATGGAATGACCTATTAATGAGTAGTTTTTAACATCATAAAAATCAATATAAAATTTTAAGTCCTGAGCTAAAATTTTGTAATTAAAATCTTTACTATGGAAACTATTTCCATGATTTCTTTGATCGATTAAATGAACCTTAAATCCTTTATTAATCATTTGTAATCCAAAAGATTTCCAATTATCAGACATCCCTAGAAATCCATGAAGCACAATTAAATTATCACTTCCGCTCCCATATATCTTGCTTTTTAAAAGCATTAATTCATTTTTTGTAAATACAAGTTCACTACATTTTCAATTCCTAAATACAAAGATTCCGAAATTAATGCATGGCCAATAGAAACTTCATCTAAGTAAGGCATGTTGGAAGTAAAGTAATTTATATTTTGAAGGTTTAAATCATGTCCTGCATTAATTCCTAAATCCAATGCATGAGCTAATTTAGAAGACTCTATGAACTTATTTAATTCTTTTAAATTGCCTTTTTGGAAATTATTAGCATAAGATTCTGTGTATAATTCTATTCTGTCAGCACCAATTTCTTTAGCTCCTTCAATGTATTTTAAATCAGGATCTACAAAAACAGATGTTCTAATATCATATTTTTTAAATTCCATAATAACATCTTTCAAAAAATTTTTATTTTTTAGTGTGTCCCATCCGGAATTAGAGGTAATAGCATCAATTGTGTCAGGGACTAAAGTCACCTGAGTAGGTTTAATATTAGTAACAAGATTCACAAATTTATCTATTGGATTCCCTTCAATATTAAATTCTTTATGTACAACTTTTGGTAATTCAATAGCGTCATTATAAGTTATATGTCTTTGATCTGGCCTGGGATGTACTGTGATCCCATCTGCACCATATGATTGAATATCATTTGCCATTTTTAAAAGATTGGGACTGTCACCGCCTCTTGCATTTCTTAAGGTTGCAATTTTATTAATATTAACACTTAATTTGACCATTTAAATTTTTTTTTCAAAAATACAAACTTTAAGGTAATGGTTTCTCTATCTTTTTTAATTAAATTGCGTCTATATACCTCTATAGATGAAAATTGCTATTTATAGTCAACATACAGGAAAATATACTAATTCTATCTTATCTGAACTTTTTGGTTTTAGCGATAAATACAATATCAAGTTTTATTTAGAAAAAGAATTTGCTAATATTTTAAATAGAAGATCTAATATAAAATTAGATTATACTATTTTTTCATCACATAAAGATTTAGATAAGTCTTTTAATCTAATGATAACAATTGGAGGTGACGGTACTCTTTTGAGGTCTATTTCATTTGTTAGAAATTTAGAAATTCCAATCATTGGAATTAATACTGGAAGATTAGGATTTCTTGCCACTCTGAATCAAGATTTATTAAAACCCAAATTAGAAAAAATAATTAAGGGTGAGTTCAAAGTTGAAAACAGAACCTTACTGGAAGTTATTATTGATGATCAAAAAAGTAATGATTTTCCTTTTGCATTAAATGAGATTACTGTTGGAAGAAAAAATACAACATCTATGATTAAAATAAGAACAAATTTAGATGGTGAGTTCTTAAATTCTTATTGGGCTGATGGATTAATTATTTCCACTCCGACAGGTTCCACCGGATATTCGTTAAGCTGTGGCGGACCCATTATGAGCCCTCAAAGTCAAACTCTTGCTTTAACTCCAATAGCTCCCCATAATTTAAATGCAAGACCTATTATAATTCCTGATAATACTGAAATTGAGTTGTCAGTTTCAGGAAGAGAAGATTTTCATTTACTATCGTTGGATTCTCGAATTATTTCAGTTAAAAATGAAAATTCAATAACTATAAGAAAAGCTGATTTTAAAATAATGATTGCTCATCTTTTTGAAGATAACTTTTATAAAACTTTAAGAAATAAACTCCTTTGGGGAGAGGATAAAAGAAATATTTAAATTTAAAATATTATTAAATCTCTAAAATTTGTATTTTTTATATTTGTGCAACAATCATGATTAAAAATTTCCTTTTTATTTTAATGACTTTTTTCACAATTAATTGTTTTTCACAAAATAACGAGATTGGAGTTTTTTTTGGTGCTACTAATTATATTGGAGATGTTGGTCCAACAAGATATATTGATCCAGGAAGATATGAAGGACCTAAATTAGGATTTGGAACTGAAAATTTTGCTTTGGGTGTTTTATATAGAAAAAATTTCAATAATAGAATTGCAGCAAGAGTTCAGTTTAATTATGCTAATATTGAGAGTAGTGATAGTTGGACGGGAAGTGCAGCCTACAGAAAAGAAAGAGGTAAAAAATTTAGTAATAAAATTTCAGCTGAATTTAGTTTAGGGATAGATTTTAATTTTTTTGAATTTGATTTAAAAGAGGATTCTTTTCAAATGACCCCATATGTTCATTCGGGAATAGCGTATTTTAGACACGACGCACTTCATTATCCTAATGGAATTAATGCAGCTAAAAAATATGGGGAAGATTCTTCGTTTGCGATTCCAATTACTTTAGGATATAAAATAAAGCCCATTAGAGACCTTGTTTTAGGACTTGAAATTTCTGCAAAACATACATTCACCGACAATTTGGACGGTTATTCTCAGAAAGCTTTTGGAAGTAATTTGAGTCAAGATTGGTATGTTTTTACAGGTTTTACATTAACCTATATATTTGGCATTGAACCATGTTATTGTCCAAACTAATTTAATTTGAAAGAAAAAATATTAAAATATAATATCCCCAACCACGTTGCCATTATAATGGACGGAAATGGTAGATGGGCTAAAAGAATTGGAAAACAAAGAGTTTTTGGCCACGAAAAAGGAACCAAATCTGTCAGTGATTGTATTTCAGGATCTATTGAAATTGGAATAAAAAATATAACACTTTATGTTTTTTCAATGGAAAATTGGAAAAGACCAAGATTTGAAGTTGATGCTCTTATGAAATTATTAATTAATTCATTAGAAAATGAACTGCCGAATTTAATGGAAAACGATATAAAACTTTGTGCAATAGGAGATTTAGTATCATTACAATCCAAATCCAGAAAAAAGCTTAACGAAGTGATGGCTTTAACTTCAAAGAATAAAAAATTAATTTTAACTCTGGCAATAAGCTACGGTTCGAGACAAGAATTAACCAATGCAGTAGAGATTATTTCAGATAAAGTTAAAAATAACATAATTTCTCAAGAAAACATTGACGAAAAGATAATAAATGAGCATCTTTACAGCCGAAATTTGCCTAACGTTGATCTTTTGATCAGAACAGGAGGAGAATATAGAATAAGTAATTTCTTGCTTTGGCAAATTGCTTATGCAGAACTTTACTTTTCCGACATTCTTTGGCCAGATTTTAGAAAAGATGATTTTTTTAATGCAATTATTAGTTATCAAAAAAGAGAAAGAAGATTTGGAAAAATTAGTGAACAAAAATAAATCGAAAAGATTTTATTCTAATATTTTAAAACTTTACTCATTAATTTTATTTTTAATGGTGTTCGAAGGTGTAACTGCTCAAGAAACATCTTATGTAAAAGGTAATGAGTATATAATTGAGGACATAACCGTTTCTGGACTTAAAAGTTTTAACGAGCAAACTGTTATCACATATACCGGACTAAGAAAAGGGGATAAAATAAGAATTCCAGGAGAACAAATTAGCTCGATAATCAGTAAACTTTGGAAATTAGATTTGTTCAGTGATATAAACTTTTACTTAACAAATGTAGAAGGTGATAAAGCCAGTTTAGAAATTGTAATTGAAGAACTTCCAACTCTTTCCGAATATAAAATTACCGGTCTAAAAAAATCTAAAATTGAAACTATAGTTTCAGAAACTGAACTCAAGAAAGGAAAAAAAATTACTCAAAATTTTATAAAAACAACCAGGAATTATATAGTTAATAAATACAAGAAGGATGGTTTTTTAAATACGAAAGTAACTATTGACATAAAGCCTGATTCAAGCGATGTTAATTTAAGTAAAATGTTAGTTCGTGTAGATTTAGGAGACAGAGTCAAAATTGATAAAATTGATTTTATTGGAAACGAAGTTTTTAATTCAAAAAAGCTTAAAAAGAAAATGAAAAATACCAAGACAAAAATCTTAGGTAGGTTCTGGAAAAAATCTAAATACATTGAAAAAGATTACAAAGAAGATTTAACTTCAATTTTAGATTATTATAAAGAAAAAGGATATCGTGACGCTAGGATTAGTAAAGATACCATTACAATAGATAAAAAAAATATTAATATTGCCCTCAATATTGAAGAAGGTAATAAATACTATTTTGGTAAAATTTCTTTTTTAGGAAATACTGTTTATTCTGATAATGTATTATCAAGAGCACTTGGACTTTATACTGGGGACACTTACAACGGGGTTCTTTTGAAAAAGAGAATTGCAGATAACACTAAACCAGACGGTCAAGATTTAACTAATTTATATCAAAATAACGGATATCTTTTCTCTAGTATTAACCCAGTAGAGGTAGCTGCTAAAAATGATACAATAGATTTTGAGGTTAGAATAATTGAAGGAAAGCCTGCGTTCTTTAATAAAATTAGTGTTATTGGTAATACAAGAACAAATGATCATGTAATTTACAGAGAACTTCGAACTAAGCCTGGTAATTTATATAGTAAGGATCAAGTGGTTAGAACTGTTAGAGAATTAGGTCAAATGGGGTTTTTTGATCCAGAGCAAATTAGTCCAGATTTTAAAAATGTAGACCCTAACGCTGGGACTGTCGATATTGAATATGGATTGGTTGAAAAAGGAGCTAGTCAAGTTGAATTGCAAGGTGGCTATGGAGGTGGTGGGTTTATTGGAACTTTAGGTTTATCCTTTAATAATTTTTCCGTTAGAGGTCTCAAAAATAAAGCTGCATACAAGCCTGTACCAATGGGTGATGGTCAAAGTCTTTCTTTACGTTTACAAGCAAACAGGTTTTACAGCACTCAAAGTTTCTCTTTTTCAGAACCATGGCTAGGTGGAAAACAACCTACTCAATTTTCTTTTTCAATCTCTAAGACCAAACAATATCGCTATGATTACTACACTGGTCTTGCTAATAAAAACCAATCTTTTGAAATTTCAGGCGCCTCAATAGGAATAACTAAAAGATTAAGAGTACCTGATGATTATTTTAGATTTTCCCAAGCTCTTAGTTATCAGTACTACAATTTAAATAATTACTATACAGGCCTTTTTACATTTGGAGATGGAAGATCTAACAACATTGCTTATACAGCTAGTCTTGCTAGAAATAATACATTTATTAATCCTGTTTTCCCAGTCGGAGGATCTGACTTTGAGATAAGTGCTAAGTTCACTTTACCATACTCATTATTTAATAACGTAGACTATGCTAATTTAAAGGACCTACAAGAATTTCAAAATGATGATGGAACACCTGATCAAGCGAAAATTGATCAAGAAAAATATAAATGGTTAGAATTTTATAAAATTAAATTTAAAGGAAGTTGGTATACCAAAATAATAGACAAATTTGTTTTAAAAACTCATGCAGAATTTGGGTTTTTAGGAGCCTACAACCAAGATAGAGGAATCATTCCATTTGATAGATTTTTTCTTGGTGGAGATGGGATGTCTCAATATGCCATGGACGGTAGAGAAACAGTTAGTTTGAGAGGGTATCCAAATCAATCTCTTTCTGATCAAGATGGGTCAACTATATACAATAAATTTTCTATCGAATTAAGATATCCTATAACTCTTAAACCCTCTGCTTCTATATTTGCTTTAACATTTTTAGAGTCAGGAAATGGATATAACAGCTTTAGAGAATTCAATCCTTTTAATGGAAAAAGATCTGCAGGATTAGGAATAAGAATATTCATGCCTGCATTTGGTTTATTAGGAATTGACTTTGGTTATGGATTAGATAGCCAATATGATGGAGAACTTGCATCCCATGGGTGGGAAACACACTTTGTTATCGGACAGCAATTTTAGAATTATTAACTTTATATAATATAATTTTAAAAATATGAGAAGAATCTCTATTGTTTATTTGATTTTTACACTATTTATTAATGTAAATTTTTCCTTTTCTCAAAAAGGGGAAAGAATTGGGTATGTGAATATGGAATATATTTTATCTCAAATGGAAGATTATAAAACAGCAAATCAACAGCTAGAAGAAAAAATAGGAAAGTGGAAAAATGAAATAGAAGTTAAAAAAGCAGAAATCAATATTCTTAAAGATAGTTTAGAAATTGAACGCCCTTTACTTACATTTGATATAATTCAAGATAGAGAATCAGAAATTGAGTTTGAAGAAAATCAACTAAATGATTACCAATTAAAACGTTTTGGAGTAAATGGAGATTGGGTAACCCAAGAATTACTACTAATTAGACCTATACAGGATCAAGTATTAAATGTTGTAGAGACTATCTCTAAACAAAAAAAGTTTGATAAAATTTTTGATCAATCTGCTGATGCAATTATGTTTTATTCCGAAAAAAAATACGATATTAGCGACCTGGTTTTAAAAAGTATTCTAAAAACAGAAAAACTTGAAAAGCTCAAACTTGAATTTGAGGATGAAAAAACAAATCCTGAGTACGAAGCAAAAAAGAAACAAATAGAAGAAACTAAAGCTATAAAAGCAGCAGAAGTAAAAGCAAGAAGAGAATTACTTTTAAAGCAAAGAGATGAAAAAAGAAAAGCCTATCAAAAAAGAAGAGATAGTCTTTTAGAATTAAGAAAAAAGAAAAATAACCCTAAAAAAAGTTAAAAAATGAAAACTTTTAAAAAATTATCAAGTACTATTTTATTTTTATTCGCTGTGGTTTCTATGGCTGCACAAAGTAAAGTTGCGCACATTAATTCCCAAGCTTTAATTAGTGAAATGCCAGAAGTAAAAGAAGCTCAAGCGCAACTAGAAAAACTTCAAAAAACTTATGCCACTGAAATTGAAGCTTCAATGAAGGAATATCAAACTAAACTTCAAACTTATGGTGCAGATCAACAAAATCAAACCGAAGTAACAAACCAAGCCCGTGCTAAAGAATTACAAGGTATGGAACAAAATATCCAACAATACCAACAAACTGCTCAGCAGGATATCCAAAAGAAACAAGCTGATCTTTTAAAACCACTAATTGATAAAGCAAAGGCTGCTATACAAAAAATTGCTAAAGAACAAGGTTTTGATTATGTTATTGACGCTACAGATGGTGGGAGCTTAATTCTAGCAAATGGTAAAGACTTAATGGCAGAAGTAAAAGTAGAATTAGGATTCTAATTTAACCTAATATTTAAATTTACAAACTACCTAAAATTCTTTAGGTAGTTTTTTTTTACTTTTGTTTAATGAATAACTCCCCTATTGGAATATTTGACTCAGGAATTGGTGGAATAACTATTTTAAATTCTATAAAAAATATATTACCTAATGAAAGTCTTATTTATTATTCTGATAATATAAATTCTCCTTATGGTAACAAAACAAAAAAAGAAATTCAAAGTTTAAGTATAAAAAAGACTGAATTTTTGATAGAGAAGGGTTGTAAAATTATAGTTGTTGCTTGCAATACTGCAACAACAAATAGTATATCAAAATTAAGATCTAATTTTAAAATTCCTTTTGTTGGTATAGAACCTGCTATTAAACCAGCAGCATTGGGTACAAAAACTGGGAGAATAGGAATTTTGGCTACTAAAGGCACCTTGTCTAGCGAACTTTTTTGTAGCACAGCCAAAGATTACGCTTCGAATATAAAAATAATTGAAAAAAATGCAGAGGGTCTTGTAGAATTAATTGAGGAAGGAGTTTTTAATGGTGAACAAATTGAAAAAGTTTTAAAACAATCTTTATCTCACATGATTAAAAAAAAAATTGATCATCTCGTATTGGGTTGTACTCACTACCCGCTTTTAAAAAAAACAATACAATTATTAATTCCTAATGATATAAAAATTATTGATAGTGGAAGAGCTGTCGCTGCCCAAACTAAAAGATTATTGGTAAAAAACAAACTTGAAACTAATTTATCTGAACCTAAATATTCTTTTTATTGTAATGGATCTGCTAAATCTCTCAATAATATTTTAAATAATAAATTTATAATCAATACAATTTAAATGGAAAAACACATTATTAAATTTAAAGAAACTAGTAGAGAAGAAGAACTTGAGTTTTACTCAAACAATTTCTTGTCTGAAAAGAGAATTGAGTTTACAAAAATTGAAGAAACTCAAAACTTTCCACTTATTCAACAAATTTTCTATCTACCATTTGTTAAAAAAGTAGTACTTAATAAACGTTCTGTTTATATTGAAAAATTAAATATTCTTGATTGGAAAGATGTTCAAAATGAGTTGTGTAAACAATTACAAGATTTTCTTAATGAGGGAGGTTTGGTTAACAACAGTGAATCAAATAAAATTTCGCCTACAACAGTTTATGCTGAAAGCACTCCAAATCCCAATGTGATGAAATTTGTAGTTAATAAAAAAATTGTTAAAGGTGTCTATGAATTTAAAAACGTAGATGAAACAACAAATGCTCCAATAGCAAAATCATTATTTGGCTTTTCATTTATTAAGGAAGTCTTTTTAGATTTTAATTTCATTTCTGTTACTCAAAATTCTGATTCCAATTGGGAAGAAAATGTAATGGATGTTAGAGAGTTTATCCGCTCTTATATTCAAGATGGGAATACTTTAATTAACGAAGATCTTTTTGAACAAACTCAAGATAATATTGAATTAGATCTAAATAATATGGATGACGTTTCTAAAGAAATTATTGATATTATCGAAAAACACGTAAAACCTGCAGTAGCATCAGATGGAGGTAATATTGTTTTCCAATCTTACGACCAAGAAACAAAAAATGTAAATGTGATTTTACAAGGAGCCTGTAGCGGTTGTCCTTCATCCACAGTAACTCTTAAAAGTGGAATTGAAAATATGCTTAAAGAAATGCTTCCTGGGATGATTTCTGAAGTTAATGCGGTTAATGGATAAAATTATCCTGGTATAAAATCTTTTAAATAATCTGGCTCAAAATAAGCAATATCTTTAAAGTTTAAGTCTTTAAATTTCTCATAAGATAATTGTGTCATTTCTCTGGCAGATGGAAAAGTATTATTATTTGAAAAGATTAAATTGGTGTTATTTTCAATTAATCTTTTGCATTTTTCTTGACCATTACCAATAAAGTATAACTTGCTGTTGTAGGATAATTCACTAAAAGATTCTTGATTTATAATTTTTGGAACAGCCTTTTTTATTAAATTATATGATGAGTCGTATACTGCACAATACACCTCATCTCTTCTAGCATCCATTACAGGTAAAATTAAACCTTGTTCCTTAACTTGAATTTGTTTTGATAAAATATGTAGAGTAGAAATCGAAATTAATGGGATGTCAAGTGAGTAACAAAGCCCTTTTGCTGCAGCAACCCCAATCCTCAATCCAGTATATGATCCTGGGCCCTTGCTAACGGCTATAGCAACTAATTCCTTTACAGAGATGTTTGATTTTTTTAAAACTTCATTAATGAAAGAGTGTAGTTTAGTAGAATGAGAGTATTTGTCATCATTACTTTCTTTAAGAGCTACTAAATTCCCGTCTAAGGCTAAAGAAATTGAACAATTGGTTGTTGAAGATTCTATATTTAGAATATAATTCATTCTTAAAACTAATTTACGGTAATAGGAACACCAAAATAAAATTCCAATACTTTGAGTTTAAAAATATAATCATATTTGGTTCTTATCAGTTCTGATTGGGCTAATTCAAACCTCTGCTTAGCTTGAGTAAAATCAAAGGAATTCATTGCTCCTACTTCAAATTTATTTTCAGCATATTCAAAAGCTAATTCTCTAGCTTTAACTAACTTTTGTGATGCTAAATAAGCTTTATAAGCACCCTTAGAATCTGTAAAAGATTGATTAACCGTATTTTCTAAATCCAATTTTTTTTGCTCTAACGAGTTTTCCGTTCTTAAAATATTAATCTTTGTTTGATTTACATTTGATCTTCTCGATAAGTTATTTAGAATAGGAATATTAAGGCTTAGCCCAAAATTTTGCCCTGCATTTAAATCAAATTGTTTTGAAAATGATTGTGGACTTGAGGTAGTCATTTTTGTGTAAGGAGCGACCACTCTTTCACCAGTTCCTTCAACAACACCAATAGGAGTAAAAGAAATTTCATCAGTGGGAATTAATCGATCTGAGTATCCAATTCTTGAACTATAAGAATAAAATGCTGATAAACTCGGTTTTAATAAAGCTTTAGAAATTTCCAAATCTTTTTTAGCTATCTCAAGATTGGTTTCAAAAACCTTTATCTCAGTTTTATTACTAACAGCATAACTAAAAATCTCTTCAGGTGTCTTACTCATAACATCCGATATAGGAATGTCGTAAGTTTCGTTAGCGATTTCAAAGTTTTCAAAATCATCAATTAGCAGTAATTGAGCTAGTGAAATTTTAGATAAATAGAAACGGTTTTGAGCATCTACCAAATTTTTTTCCTGTGAAGCAAGATTAGCTTCAATTTCATATAAATCTCCTTTTGGGACAACCCCTGAATTTACCAGTTCTTTGATTCTTTTTAACTGGTTAATTGTAATATCTAATTGTAGTTTTTGAACAGCAAGGGATTCTTTACTAAATAAAATTTGTAAATACGAATTGGCAACTAATAACGCTACATTTTCCGTCATATCCTCCAATTGATATTGACTGGCTAAAATTGAAAGATTAGCTCTATGTAATCTGTTAATATTTTGAAGCCCTCCATAAAGATTAACGTTCATAGATAAATTCATGGATGTAAATTGTGTTGTTACATTTTCTAACAAACCAGTTGTAATATTTTGATTTAATCCAATATTCCAAGAATGATTACTTCCAATATTGATGTTTGGTAAAAAATTTCCTATAGCTCCTTGTTTTTGGATTTCAGACCCTGCATAGTCTAATTGAGATTGTTTAATTGAAATATTCATTTCAATTGCTCTATTAACACAATCCTGCAGTGTCCATGTTTGTTGAGCTAATAAAATATTAGGTACAATTATTATAAATAAGTATTTTAAAAATTTCATATCATTTAATTATTTTAATCAAAAGTAGTTGACGCATCATCTTCACTTTCTACTTCCCCTCTTTTAATAGGTTCTGTTTTATTCCAAACTTTAATTTTATCAGATTTTGTCACTCCGCTAATTAATTCTGCATTGACTCCATCAGAAATACCCAATTCAACATCTTTTCTTATAAATTTTTGACTAGAAGTTTCGATTTCTACGTATGGTTTTTTAGTCTTTGTATCGTATTGTAATAATGCCTCACTTATAGCTATAACATCAATTTTTTGATCAGTTACAATGGATGCATTAGCGCTATAACCGGCTCTAACTATATATTCATCATCTAAATAAACCTCGCCCTCAATTTTAAACTGAATTGCACCAGCAACTTCTGTTCCTTTTGGTGCAATCAACCTTAATTTAGCCTCGTATTCTTTGTCTTCTATTGCTCCAAGAGTTACTACTAACGGCATTCCAGCACTTAATTTACCTACCTCTCCTTCATCTACTTGTCCTTCAAAAATCATTTTATTAAGATCTGCAATAGTAGCTATAGTTGAACCTGCATTAAATGTATTTGCTTGAATCACTTGATCCCCTTCCTTTATTGGAATTTCTAAAATTGTTCCCGAAACAGTAGCTCTAACATTAGTATTAGTAATCGAAGATCCACCAGAGGATCCTAATTTTATTATTTGAAGATCACTTTTAGCATTAGATAAATTCTGCATATCCTGGCTGTATCTCAGTTCTGAAGCATTATACTCTTGTTCTGAAATAATTTCTTTTTTAAATAAAGCTTGGTTTCTATTAAACTCGATTTTTGAATTCTTTAAAACAATTTCCGCACTCTTAACTCTTCCCTCTGCACTATTGAGAGTTTGTTCGTTAGGAACAACTTTAATTCTAGCTATTAAATCTCCTGCCAAAATCTCGTCTCCCTCCTCAACATAAATTTCCTGAATAATACCAGCAATTTGAGGTACTACATTAACCTCATCTTCTGGAAGAACTTTTCCTGTGGCTACAATTTTTTCTTCAATAGTTGTGGTTATTAAAGTTTGTGTATAATAAACAATTGAGGATTTACTATTAGATTTTATAAAGAAGGCGCTAGCAAATAAAATTCCCCCTATTAGTAAAACAATTCCGATGTATTTTAAATATTTCATATTAATTAATTATAATTTATTCTTCTCTTAATGCGTCAATAGGCTTAACACTCACTGCCTTTTGAGCAGGAATAATTCCAATTAGAGTTCCTAATGTAATCATAAGGGCCAAAGCTCCCAGGACATATGGTATGGGTACTGTTGGATTAGTATAAGGGAAATCTGTCATATCAACGGTTGCTGCATTGATACCATATAATACTAATGCACCTAAAATAATTCCAATTATACCAGCTAGAATAGTTAAGAAAACTGATTCTAGTATAATTTGGGATCTAATTTCTGAAGGTGTTGCACCCAAAGCTCTTCTAATGCCTATTTCTTTTGTTCTTTCTTTAACCGATATTAATAATATATTTCCAATTCCAATTATTCCAGCTAATATGGTTGCTATTCCTACTACCAGGGATAAAAATGTTAGTCCATTAGCAAAATTCATTGTTTTTCTAAAAACTTCTCCAAGATTAAACCCTCCAATAGCCCTTTCATCATTAGGATCTACTTTATGTATTTGTTTTAAGGTTGCTTTAATATCTTTTTCTACTTGTACACCATCTATATTTTCATCAGCAGCAATCATGAAAAAACTAACAGCATCTCCGGTGTTAAAAATCTTTTTAAAAGTTGCAAAAGGAATGTAAATATCTCCATCATCTCCAAAACCTCCACCTTGAACAAATTTATGAACACCTACTACCCTAAAATTTAATTTATTAATACTTATAAATTTTCCAATAGGATCTTCTCCTTCTTCAAAAAGTTCTGCAAGAGTTCTTTCTCCAATAACACATACTTTTCTTTCTTTTTCTATATCAGAATTATTTATAAATCTTCCTCCATCAAAAATTTTTGCTGTAGCTATTTTAATATATTCAGGGAATTCACCATAAATAGCATAGGTTCCTGTTTTATTTCCTCTGACTATATTTCCCCCTGCAGATCCAAAAACACCAGCTACTTGCCTTGGAGCAATAAACTTAATACCCTTTACTCTTTTTTTAATAATATCCGCGTCTCCTAGTTTCAACTGAATAGCTCTTTGTGACTTATAACCTGCATAAGGAAGGCTCGTGTACTGAGCCCAAACAAAAATACTATTGGAGGCAATAGATTGAAAAGCTCTTTCAAATCCATTGTCTAATCCTTTAGAAGACCCTGCAAGGGCTATATAAATAAATATCCCCCATAAAACTCCAATCATAGTTATTACAGTCCTAATTTTATTTTTTTGGATAGATCCAAAAATTTCTTGCCATGTATCTTTATCAAATATTTTTTTCATTTATTTATCTGTTAAAGCTTCAATAGGTTTTATGCTAGCTGCTCTTTTTGCAGGCAAATAGCCTGCAAATGCTCCAAAAGCAATTAATAAAAAAGTTGCAAGTATTGCTGTATTTAAATCTACATAAGGATCAGTTATGTAATAATCTTCCTCTAAAGTATTACCAACTAACTTTAGTATCCCTATTCCAGCTAATAGTCCAACATATCCTGAGATTGATGTAATAAAAATTGCTTCTTGAAGAATCATTCCTATAATTGAACCAGGGGTTGCTCCAATTGCTTTTCTTATTCCAAGCTCTTTAGTTCTTTCCTTAACCACAAATACCATGATATTTGAAATCCCAATTATTCCAGCCAGTAAAGTCCCTATTCCTACAAATAAAATAATCGAGGAAAGCGCACTTTTAAATTGATCATTTTCCTTTAAATCTGATGCGGCACTTCTTATGAAAATTCCTCTAGGATCAGTAGGGTCAATGAATTTTTTTTGTTTTAAATATTTTTTTAGTTGACTTTCAAATGCAACTGCTCCTCCATATCCTATTTCAGGTTTATAGGAAATAATGATTTGCCCTAATTTATCTGTATTTTTTTGAATAAGCTGAAGAGTAGTGTAGGGGACATAAACTATTCTTTCTTCATTATCTCCACCATCATCTTGAAAAACTCCTACCACTTTCCAAGATCTTCCTCCTCCTGAAACAAATTTACCTAATGCATCTTCATCTCCAAATAAATCTTGTTTTACTAATCTACCTATAACAACATTTCTCTCTTTATTATCTACATCTAAACCATTTATATACCTACCCTGCATCATTATGGTCATTTCGTTTTTTTGATGAGAAGGAGCTACGCCTCTTACAGAATAATTGTTTGATTTTAATTTATATCCAATATTTCCACTCTCAGAAATTCTCGGGGTTATTCCTTCAATGTAAAATGCAAACCTGTTTGTAATATCCTCTAAATCTTTATTGTCAAATTCTATCCTGCGATTTGCTTTATATCCCATATATGGCTTAGAGGTTCTACCTGATCTAACCCACATAGTATTTAAAGCATCGTCTTTGAAAAATTTCTCAAAAGTATTATCTAGTCCATTGCCAAAACCAAATAGAACTACAAATATTAAAATACCTAAAGCCACGGTGAAACCAGAAAGAAAAGTTCTTAGTTTATTCTTTTTAATCGAATCAAATATTTCTAACCAACGATCTCTACTAAACATTAATTAGCTTTTATCATTTTATTTTTTTTATCCTCCATAATTACTCCGTCTTTTAGTCTTACAATCCTAGAACACATTTTTGCAATGTCCTCTTCATGAGTAACAATTAAAATTGTCTTACCATTTTTATTAATTTCTTGAATTAAAGCCATAACTTCTTTAGATGTCTTGGAGTCTAATGCTCCTGTTGGCTCATCAGCAAGAAGAACCTTTGGCTTAGAAACTAAAGCTCTAGCTATAGCTACTCTTTGTTTTTGGCCACCTGATAATTCACTTGGTAAATGTGTTGCCCACTCTTTTAAACCAACATTATCTAAATATTTTAATGCTTCTTCTTCTCTTTCTTTTCTTTTAACACCTTGATAATAAAGAGGAAGAGTTACGTTTTCTAATGCTGTTTTATAATTAATCAAATTAAAAGATTGAAAAACAAAACCAAGAAATTTATTTCTGTAATTAGCTGCTTTAGTTTCATCTAAATCCCTAATCGGAACACCATCTAAATCGTAGGTTCCCATATCTAGAAGATCCAACATGCCTAAAATATTTAATAAGGTTGATTTCCCTGATCCAGAGGATCCCATTATTGCAACCAATTCCCCTTCTTCTACATCAAAGTTTATTCCTTTTAAAACGTGTAAGGAATTTGATCCCATTTTATAAGATTTGTATAAGTCTTTTATTTTAATCATGTAGTTGGTATTCGTATTTACTTAAATCAATTATGGTGCCCAAATTTAATGTTTTATTATTCATTCTTTAAAGATTGTAATTGATTAAAAAAATCTTCAAATGATGTTTTCCCTTTTTCTGTTATTGAATAATCAGTTGTTGGATAACTTTTTTGAAAGTATTTTTCAATTTTAACTAATCCCGCTTCATTTAATTTCTTTATCTGAATACTTAAATTTCCCTTTGAAGAGGCAGTAACATCAAGCAGTGCTTTAAAAGTACACGTCTCTACTGTCATTAAAAAAGATATTGTTTTGAGTCTAATAGGGTTAAACAATAATTTTTCTATCTCCTTATTCATCTTTATAATAATGTAATGGGAAATTATCCGACTTGTGGAAATAAAGTGACAACCCCGGAATTAACATCCCAAAACTTATTCCAATAACATTAACTAAAAGTAGATTTAGACCTGGGTTATAATAGGTGTACACAGTAAAAATCAATAATCCAATTCCCCCAATAGTTATGTTATGAAATTTAACTATTAGCCCTGTCATAATTAATACTATTGCTAATAGAAATAAAATGTCTTGAACAGGATTCATTTTATATAATAAGGAAATACCGACTGTAAAAATCCATGCCAATCCAAAAACTCCCCAAATAATTCTAATAACTCTATCTAGTTGTGTTTCGTAACCAATTTTAATACCACTTTTAATATTATAGTAGGTTGTGTAGATCATTCCAAGTAATGGAATTGAAACCCAATAAATTGTAGATGAATAATAACTATATTGAACTATTTGAGGGAAAAAATAATGAAATAAGCTCATAGAAATTACTACTACTGACCAAAAAATCAGGTTATAGCCCATAGGCTTTAAATTAGTTTTTGTTTGCTTAATTGCTTCGTTGATAATGTTAATTTGTTCCTCTTTGTTCATAATAAAATGTTTAAAAATGACGAATCCAGAAAGAATATTTTAGATCAAAACAATTCATATATGGTATATTATTTTAAGATTCGTCATTTAATTTTTGTAAATATAAACTAGTTTATTTTATAAACCAAATTAAAATTCTTCCCAAAAATTGGTTTTAAATTCATCCTCATATTCTGGTAAAATTTTATTCTCCTCTGTTAAATTCTCAAACTCATTTAAATCAATAGGTTTTGATTGAAAAACCCGTAGTTCCACATTATTTAAAGCATTAACAATCAGATCCAGATTAAAAGAAATCTGATTTTGTTTTCTTCTTCCCTTAACAAATTTATTTTTTTCAATAATTTTAAATGGCCTATCAATTCCTGCTTTTGAGCCTGATGATACCTGAAAATAAGTCAATGAATATTTTTCATTGTTAAGTTTTGAAAAAACCATTCTCCCTTCAACTAAATAATTGTCCGATGAAATCCCAAGTAGCTTAACCTTAAATAAAGATTTAACATTTTTAAAATCAATTCTTACTACTGCGAAATCGTCCGAGTTGATATGTAGAGTCCCTTTATAATCTTTCGAACCTTTTGGTTGGAAAGTAATTACATAAACCAGCTGATTACCAAGATATGTTAGTTCTGGGCTGCTAAGCTCGTATCTATTAGATTTTAAAATAAAATCTAAATCAGTTGCATCATTATAAAAAAGGTTTGAATAAATATTTGAAATTCTTCCTTTTATAGAATTAGCAAAGTTTTCTTTCCTTTTTATCTCGGCATCTTTAGCTTTTTTTAAGGCCTCTTGATTTGTACTATCAATATCCCATAGACCATCAAATTCTAAATCCCCTGAGAATGGCAATAGACCCGATCTAATTTTAAAATAAGAATTAGATTTCAGACTTTTCTTAAGAGATTCTTCTAACTTTGAATTTAAAGATTCTAGTATTTCGTCGTCTTTTTTATAAGTTTCTCTCGACTTGATTAGATTAATCTTCTGATTTTCTTCCTCTAAATTACCATAGTAATAAGATAAAACCTCAGTGGCAGATGAATTTTCTTTTGGTAGATTTTGGAGTAAACTATCAATTAATAAATCATCAACGCTATCAATTGATGATTTAAATTTATTAATTTCAAACTTATCAATTAAGCTTTTATATTCTTTTCTATAGAAAATTTTATTTTCGGATAAATCAGTTTGATAATTTTGAGTTAATCCTGCTTTTACTTTTTCAATTATCTCCTCTGAACTGAGATCTCTATTAGTCAGTATTACATTATTTAGCTCAATTGGCTTGGGGCTTAAAAAAACTATACTGTCTTTGAATTGATTTAAAGAAAAAGAAATTTTATTATAACCCATCGAAGATATAAATAAAGAATCTTCATCTGTTAATTCATTCTTTATTAATTCAAAATCTCCATTTTCATCAGAAATAATACCACTACTGTTTGAAAAATAAACAGTTGCAAATGGTATTGGAGAAAAGGAGAGTGAGTCTAATACTTTAACCGTTACAGACTGAGCATTTAAATTAACAAAAAATAATAAAAGTAATATAGATTTTTTCATGATTAGAAAACCCAATTAAAATAATAAGACTTATTCTCAAACCCATTAATCCAATATGGTAAAAGATCTAAGTCCTGCAAAATTAAAATTATATTAGGAACAGAAATAGATGTTATAATTAAAAAAATAATCCATAAAAAAATCAAAAATATACTAAAATTAGAATTTGATTTCTTTTTAAATAACACATAAAATGACGTTATAATTGTAAGCAATATGGTTAAAACTAATAATAAAGTTGAAAATATTATAAAGTAATTTGGAATTGCGTTTAAAAGTTCAAAAAATTCAGGGTCTTGACTTGGTGATATTTCGTTTAATAATATCTTTAAAAGAATAAATAATAAAACTCCACAAATTGAAGTGAATATTAAAGCAAATACAAAAAATATTGTTTTTAAAATTAAAACTCCAATATTTAAAAAAGCATTAATTATTGGAGCTAATAGTCTAAAGGGAAATAAAAATATTTTTGTTAAGGTGTTTTCTGAATTATTTAAGTTTCCCGTTTTTTTTTAATAAAATCTTCAAGATTGGATAAATTTACATTGAATCCTGACATATTCATTTTTTGCCCGATGGTTTTGGCCTCTTTAGTAAAAAACCATAGCAGTAGGTAAAACATCAACCCTGCACCACCAAAAAATAAACTAACCACAAAAACAACTCGTATTATATTGACATCTAGCTTGAGGTAGTTAGAAAGTCCTTTTGCCACTCCACCAAATATTCCATTTTCTTTATCTCTAAAAAGAATTTTTCTCAAATTAGGATCAAAATCTTTTGATGGAATTCCTATCCACAAAATGACATATAAAATTAAATTTAAAGGAACAGCAATAAAAAATATAATCCTTATGATTATTGGATCAATTTTAAAATATTCGGCTATCCCTGAACAGACCCCAGCGATGATTCTATTACTTGAATCTCTAAATAGTTTATTACTTTTTTTCTCCTCTTTGGAGCTGTCTTTTTCCATATCATTGTAGATCTCTTTAAAATCATCTAATGATCCCATAATTTCAATCATTTCTTTAACATCATCTAAATTGATGCACTGTTTGCTTGATGAAATTTTTGATGAGAAGTTCTCAGCTATTCTAAGTTCAAAATCTTTAATAATTTCAGAATCATTATCAATTTTAGAAAAATAAGTTTTAATTGAATTTAAATACCTGTTCAACACCTCATAAGCGCCGTCTTCAATATTAAAAATTGAGTAACCTATATTAATTGTAAATGTTTTATTCATTTTGTAGTTTTTAATAATTTCTTCACCGATGCATCTAATTCATTCCATGAAACAATCAATTCCTTTATATGTAAAGTTCCCTCATAAGTGATAGAATAATATTTCCTAGGTGGCCCCTGATCTGATTCACGCCAAACATGCTGGATGTATCCAGATTTCTTAAGCCTATTTAACAGAGGATACACGGTGCCTTCAACAACTATTATTTTTGAATTTTTTAGTTCTTCAATAATGTCAGATGTATAAACCTCATCTCTTGATATTATTTGCAAAATGCAGAATTCTAAAAGACCTTTTCTTATCTGTATTTTAAAATTTTCAGAACTCAAGTTATAATTAATCTAAATCGTTTTTTTTAATGGTTATAATAACCATATCCTTTCCTTTTTCTTTTTTTTCTTCTGAAGTGATAATCCATTCTCCCTGAACTCCATCAATATTTTCTCCATCAATGGTTAAATTAATATCATTTTCAACAGAAATATTGGGTTTTACGTCTCCCATACAGGAAATAAAAGTGATAGAAATAAACAGTAAAATAAGTGTTATTTTATTCATTTTAGTTAAATTTTAATTATACATAGTACTTTGTTATACATAGTAGCAAAGATAAAAAAAATCTAATTAATCACAACTTCTTCTTAAAAAATCTGAAATAAAGAAATACTAAGGTTAAAAAACCAAGAACATAAGGTATAATCATCAAATAAACTATCCCATCATTCAAGCTTTCTGCTGCTTTTTGGTCAGCTCCAGACTCCAAAACAGCCCTACACATAGCACATTGAAAATAATAAATAGACAATAGAATATTCATTAGTAGTAAGGGGATATCATCAAATAAACTACCACACCAGTTACCGCAACGTAGAGCCAAATAGGAAAGGTAATTTTAGATATTTTTTTATGTGATACAAATTGAGCTTGAATAGCCTTAACATAACTAGTTAAAACTAACGGAATTAGAACAATAGATAAAATAATATGTGTTATTAAAATAAAATAATAGACATAAGCTACCATTCCTTCTCCACCAAAAGGGGTTGGATCAGAAGTCATATGGTAAGCGATATACATCACTAAAAAAACCAAAGACAATGCTATGCATGTTTTCATAATTCTTTCATGTAATTGTCTCTTTCCAGACTTAATTGCCCTTAAAGCTAAAACTAATAAAACAGCAGTAATAGCGTTAATAGTAGCATAGATAGGCGGAAGGAAAGTCAAGGGAGTTGCATTAGGTATTTTTACAGTAAAAAGGATGGCAACTACAACCGGAATAACGATTGAAACTACAACTATTAAGGTGTTATATATTTTTGACTTACTATATCCCATCATTTAATAATTTCAAAATATCTTCTTTTAACATGTCTGTCCCTTGTATCTTTGAATTTTCATTTTCTATTCCTAAATAATAAACTAATGGAGTTCCAAAACCATCATCTCTTGAGCGAATATAGCCCTCTTTATCTATTAAAGCAAAAAATCCCTGATGCTCAAAACCACCCGCTACTTCAGGGTTTACAGATGAAAATATGTTAAATCCAGAATTTGATAAACTATAAATATCCGACACTTGACCAGTAAGAAAGTGCCAATTTTTAGAACCAACTTCTAAAAATTCAGCATACTCTTTTAAAACTTTTGGAGTATCATGTTCAGGATCAATCGTGAAAGAAGCAATTCCAAAATCATCTCTGTCACCAAATTCTTTATCAAGTATTTTCATGTTTTTATTCATTTCAATACAAATTGAAGGACATGAAGTGAAAAAAAACTCCACAACAAAAACCTTCCCTAGGAAATCTTCATTACTTATAAATAAATTATCTTGATTTTGAAAAACAAACTCTGGAACTTTCTTTTTTTTACCATTAAGTTTAATGAAATTTAATTCTTTAGAATTATTTAATCTCGAGTCATAGTTAATTTTATCACCCTCCAATATGTCCATTATTTTAGGGAAAAACCATATCCCAAAAATCAATATTATAAATGAAATCCCGACATAAGAGTATTTTTTCATTTAAAGCTCATCTTTATAAATATTATTTTTCTTTAAAGCCATTCTATACTCTGCTAAAATAACTTTAACATCATCAACCATATTATTATTGATGTCAGCAACAAATCTGGAATCATATCCAAACTTAACCCCTTCTTTATCATCTCTTCCTCTTAAATTGCCGTTTCTATCAACAATAAAAACATAGGAAGTGCCTAAATTAGAATCCAAATTAATATCGGTTTCAAGACTATTAAAAACACTAATTAGATCTTCATCGCTTAATGACACAAACTTCCAGTTTTGGAAATTAGTTTCAGTAAGCCTATTCATCTCCTGTAACAATTCTTTAAACAAATCTTCAGTTCCTTTGGGTTGAATCATCAAAAACTGAAAGTCTTTAAACTCATTAAATCGTTTATAAATCTCTTGATTTAAGTTGCCCGCATCACCATACCTTTCTTCGATATTTTTTCCAAAGAAACCTAAAATGGTGATCTTATCTTTTAAACTTTCAGTTGAAATATCAGAAATATCTTTTATGTTTTTTGTAAGGACTGGAAGCTTAGCAAAATGATTTATCCCAGAAGCGAAAAAAAGATACACTACTAGGGGCAAAACAAATAAAATGGTAAGTACAAAATACTTTCGCATGAAAGAATATTATTTAATGTAGATTAGAAATTCCAACTGACAAACCCTTCGTACAATACGTCATATATATAATTTCCTTCAACCAAAATAATAAAAACTAAATAGGCAATTAAAAAAAGAAGCGTAATGACAATAGAAGCTTGCAGACCATTCGTTTCATCCCTTAAGTGCATAAAGTCCCAAGCTATATAATATGCCTTAACTAAAGTTAAAATTATAAATATCCAGTTAATAAGTTTAGTACTTAAAAAGGTGTTCATTAAAATCTCAGGCTTTATTATACCTAAAACCACCTCGATAGTTGTTACAATTGAAAGAAAGATTAATACTCCCCATATTTTTGTCTGATTAGACTTGAACTTTAAAAGCCCTCTAAATATCTCTAATTTATGTGTGCTATTTTCCATATTTAAAAATTATACTAGATAAAAGAATGTAAAAACAAAAACCCAAACTAAATCTACAAAATGCCAATATAAACCAACTTTTTCAACCATTTCATAATGTCCTCTTCTTTCATATGTCCCAACTAAAACATTAAAGAAAATAATAATATTAATTATCACTCCAGATAAGACGTGAAAACCATGAAACCCTGTAATAAAAAAGAAAAAATCAGCAAACAACCTGTTGCCATATTCATTACGAACCAAATTAGCTCCTTCAACAACATATTTCGCCTGATTTATTTTTTCTAGCGATTCCTCTCTACTCAATATAATTTTGTGGCCTTTAGCGTCAATTTTTTCAGTTTTAATAAGGATTTCAGAATTAGACTTAAAGCCACTAACAACCTCCTCTAATGTAAAAGATGGTAAGGTTGGTTCATTAGAAAACCAAATTCCTTTATTACTTTCATTTTGTATTCTGTCTCCAGGAATTTCTAAAGCTATTTCTTCGAGCCCCACTCTCTTTTTGGGGTTATCCTTGTAAACAAATTGATAAATTTGTCCACCCCTAGTTTCAACAGCACCGTATTCTCCACTTATAAAGTTTTTCCACTCCCATGCTTGTGAACCAACAAATATTGCTCCCCCAATAATAGTTAGAGCCATATAAAAAACAACCCTGTCTTTCTGCATATGATGACCTGCATCAACAGCTAACACCATTGTCACAGAGGAAAAAATCAAAACAAAAGTCATCAATGCTACGTAATACATCGGAGCATCTACTCCGTGTAAGAATGGAAAGTGATTGAAGACTTCATCGGCTATAGGCCAAGAATCAATGTTTTTATATCTTGAAAAACCATAAGCTACTAAAAACCCAGAAAAGGTTAAAGCATCTGATACTATAAAAAACCACATCATTAGTTTTCCATAACTAGCTTTAAAAGGTTTTTTACCACCTCCCCACAAATCTTCGTCTTCTTCTATTGTTGTTGAAATTGCTGAACTCATTTATCTATTTAAATTAAGTTTATAAAGTTACATATTTTTACTATCTAAAGAAATATAAAAAAACAAACAAATACAGCCATAGAATACCCAAAAAATGCCAAAAGGTGACTGCTAATTCAAAACCTAATTTTTCAGTTTTATATTTATTTTTGTAGTTCTTAAACATTACTACAGCCAATACAATAAGCCCTGCAAAAAGATGAGCTAAGTGTAAAACTGTTAAAACATATAAAAAAGAAGTAGTAATGGTGCTCTGTGCTCCAGTAAAAAAATATCCCATCGAAATTAGCTCATCAAATCCTAAAAACTGTGATATCACAAAAACTAGTCCTAAAGCAAATGTTACAAACAACCACATTGTAGTTTTAGAACTATCATTATTAAGGCTTTTTTTTGCAGAATATATTGAAAAACTGCTAAAAATTATCACAATAGTACTTATGATAAATGCAAAAGGAAGTTCAAAATCTTTTAGCCAATCAGGCCTAGACTTACTTACAATATAGGCGCTCGTTAGTCCAGCAAAGGTCATAGCAATGCTTAACATTGAAAACAAAAGCATCATTTTTTTTGCTTTTATTGTTTTTAAACGAATTTCATTTTCATTTAAGTCCATATATAAATTTTATCAATTACGTAAACTATTTGAACCAAAGTAAGGCACACTACGCTGGCTGTAAATAAGTTTTTTGCTGATTCGGTAGTCATCTTAGTATAAAGATTAACAGAGAAATAAAGCATTACTAATCCAATTATTCCTATTAGAATCGCAGAGAACACAGAAAGATTTAAATCTCCGGTTAAACCACTAACTGGAAAAATAGAAATCATAATCATCCATATTGTATAAAGAACAGTTTGTAATGCAGTGGCTTTGTCCTTTTTTTTTGTTGGCAACATACTTATTCCCGCTTTTTTATAATCCTCATCTAGCATCCATCCTAGTGCCCAAAAATGTGGAAATTGCCAAAAAAACTGAATAGTAAATAAAGCACCTGCTTCAATTCCAAAATTATTAGTAGCTGCTACCCAGCCAAGCATGAAAGGTATTGCCCCAGGAAAAGCACCAACAAAAACAGACAAAGGAGTGACTGTCTTTAAAGGAGTGTATAAGCACGTGTAAATAAAAATAGAAATAGCTCCGAAAAGAGCAGTTTTAGGATTTATTTTATATAAAATAACAATTCCCGTGAGAGTTAATAAGACAGATATTATAAAAGCAACAGATACGGAAATCCTCCCTGTTGGAATTGGTCTATTTCTTGTCCTGTCCATTAAAGCATCTAAATCTTTTTCAATAATTTGATTAAAAGAATTTGATGCTCCAACCATACAATATCCCCCAACTACAAGGAGAATAATTATAGAAAAGTCATATGAGTTTGCGGCAATTAAATATCCTGCAAGTGAAGAAAAAACCACACTGATAGCCAATCTCGCTTTAGTTAATTCAAAAAAATCTTTTAACATTAGCAGTGGTGTGTTTTTTAACGGAATGTCTTGAACTTTATAAGAACTAATGGCCATAAATTTAATAGGGCGCAAAGTTAATACAGAATAATAGAGAAAACAATTATTAAATTGATATTTAAGCTTTTAAACTAATATTTAATTTAATTTAAAAGTAACTGGAATACTAAAAGGAACTCTAACGGGCCTTCCTCTCTGTTTTCCAGGTGTCATTTTAGGTAGTTTAGAGATAATTCTGTTAGCTTCTTTTTCAAGATTTTTATCTGGTCCTCTAGTTCTAATTCCACTGATATTACCATCTTTACCAATCATGAATTGAACAAAAACTCTTCCCTGAATACCCATTTCTTGTGCAATTTCAGGATATCTGAAGTTTTTAATAATATGCTTCTGAATTTGTTCTTGAAAACATTTTCTTCTTTCAGATTTAGGAACTCTTTCGCAACCAGGGAATAACGGAACATCTTCAATTATGGCGAAAGGAATATCCATATCCATTTCTTCTTCCATAACTTCAACCTCTTCAACAATTTCTTCCTGGTCAGTTTCAGTAGATTCAATTATAGTTTCTTCAATTTCTTCTTCATCTTCAACTATTTCAATAATTTCAGGTGCCGGTGGTGGTGGTGGTGGTGGTGGTGTTTTTATTTGCTCAGTAATCGGAATCTCTTCATCATCGTCATCGTCAATATTTAAGGATTCTAAATCATATTGTCTCTCATAACTTTTAAGTTCGATTGCTTGCCATGAAATAAACAGTACTAAGCATAATCCTAAGGCAAACATCAGACTGCTATATTTCCTTAAATCAGCCTGAGGATTCTTTTTTCTTTGCATAATTAAATTATATTCTTAAGCTAAAATAATTTTTTTTTTTTAAAATAAAAGCTATGACGGTTTATTTTTAAAAATATAAAAATAACTTATGGAAGTTCCTGTAAAAATTCCAATGAAATTTGCTATTATATCTGCAATCTCAAAATATCTTCCAAGTGGTAAAATTCCTTGACAAAGTTCAGTAAAAAATCCTACTAAGATTACTATAAAAACATAATTCCATTTGAAAATTTTACTCTTTAAATATCCTAACCTTAACCACATAAAAGACATAATTAGATAAACAATTAAATGAAAAAATTTATCCCACTGAAAAAGATTAAATTCAGGTAAAGGAAGCTTTGGTATTGGAATAATAGAAATTAATATTATAAATGAAGTATATAGTAAAGTAATTTTTTTAAACAAAACTCTATCCACCTACAAGGTCTTTGTATGAATCAGAATCTAAAAGCTCTTCCAGTTCAGCTGGATTTTGAATTTCCATTTTAATAATCCATCCTTTTTCATAAGGGTCTTCATTGATTAATTCTGGATTATCCTCTAGCTCTTCATTCATCTCAATGATTTTACCGGAAACTGGTAAAAATAAATCTGAAACTGTTTTAACTGCCTCAACAGATCCAAAAATCTCTTCTTTTTTCAAATCTTCACCTAAAGCTTCTATTTCTACATAAACAATATCTCCTAATTCACCTTGTGCATAATCAGTAATTCCAATTATTGCTTGGTCACCTTCAACTTTAACCCACTCGTGGTCTTTAGTGTACTTTAGTTCAGATTTGATTTCCATTTTGTTTATTTAGTTATGTAAATGTAAGTTTTAAAAATATTTTTTCATAAAAATTTATTCTCCAAAATTATATCGCAACGTCATTCCTGATCTAATAGTGGTTTGCGGAAAGGCTGTTGAAATAGCAAATTCTGAGAATAAATGATCATAAAAAAATACTGCATTAAAACTTTTGCTTAAAGCATAATCGGCAGAAAATTTCATTGACCATATCGATTGCCCAGCAGTAACTTTATTATCATCAATATCTAAATTTCTAATAATAGTAATATTGTCTCGCAAACTTAAATCTGCCTTTAAATTTAGATCCCCTTTCGACACTGTTTGTCTTCCTCCAAATCCATTCCTAAACTTTAAATCTTTTATTCTATAACCCATTCCAATAGAATAATCCATTCCTGAAACTTCAGTAAGAAGATTATTGTCTAAACTCAATGAAAGTGCTCTATCTTTTTTCAACTCCATAACAACTCTAATAGAATTTTTTAATTCCATATCTAATTTCAACAAAGGATTAAATTGCTCTACAAGGTTTATATTGGTGAATAAAATTTCATTTAAAAAATTTCCAGCTAAATCAGTTATTTGATTATTTGAAGAATCAAATTCCAAATTAGATTTAAAATTATTCAAAGTATAACTAGACCTGTAGGAATGTCCCAAACTAAATCTTTTAAATCTTTCTTTAATGAAATCTATATTTATTAATCCTGTGTATTGAATGGACCAATTAGGTAGCGGAGTACTTCTTATAGGACTCAAAGAAATTTCATTTGGGTCGTCACCAGAATAAGCAGAAATAAATGCAGGAATTAACACAGATTGATTATTCTTTCCATAACCCTGAGGAAAACCGTCCACATCAAATTCTCCGTTTGAATTTCCATTGATAGCAGCTAACCTTTGAGCAATTATCAATCTATTGTTCTTAAAAGTCTGAAAAGTTTCAGATTTATATTGATCGCTATCTCTAAAAGATGTTTTAATTAATATAGATGAAATAGCGAAGTTTCCAGATGAATTTGGAGACAATGGATTATACTCATTTTCAATAATTATATAATTTTCAGAGAAATTCTCTGAAAAAGTTCTATTAGCATTTATATCAATTTTTAGGTCCTTTATCCAACTCAGCTCAGCAACAAGGTCAAATTTGGTGTTGTGAACTGTTGAATATTGCTCATTAAAGCTAGGAAAATTTGTCAACCAACCATTTTTTGCAGCTTCATATCTAATATCAGATTGACTTCCAAAAACAAAAGCCAACGTGGGTTTTGATGTTCCAAAAAAGCCTAAAGATTGGGTATATCCAGGAAGAACCTGTCCGTTATTTTCCGCATAATTTAATTTAAGCCTTGTCAAGCCTGTAGCTAAACCTACTAGTGAATTAGTTATTTTCTCTTGAATTTTTTTAGGTTTTTTCTTTTTTTCTAAACCAAGGTTCCTATAAAATTTAGCCATATTAAAAGAAGCATTAATTGCGTGAGTGTTCGCGTTCTGAATGGTATTGACTCTGCCCAAAACATTACCTGATTCATCTTCAACTTGTGCCATAGCATCTGATCCTCTTTCCCAACTAAAATCTCCAGAATAATTATAATTGCTTGAGATAAAATTAACAAATGGGAAAAGTTTAAATGGCAATTCATAACTTAATCTAAAAGATTGATTATGAGAATTTGTTTCTCCAGTATTCCAAAATCCGTCCCAAATTTCAAATTCTTTATTTACCAGGCTATTACCCTCAGAATCATTTTGATAATAGTTTTTGACAATACTATTGTTAGATGCGGAAAAATCTAGTCTAAGAGAATTTGTCAAATTTTGACTCAAGCTTAAATCCCAATCAAATAAAAAATTCCTCTGTTGAATATCTGGCAAGGAAATTTGCCTTGAAGCATCAGCTCCCTCTACATATACTTCTCTAAAACGTTGACTATTAAAGCTTCTATTAATATTTGTATTGAACGAAACGCTAGAAATAAGAGGATTGACATTAAATTCACTTAACCATTCTAAATATTTATTTTCACTTATAAACGTGATTGATTTAAAGGGAGTAATAACAAAAGGTTCGAAATTAAAACTGTATTGAGCGCCAGCTCTAACTGTTTTTCGAGTTAAATTCTCTATTTCATAATCATGTTCCGTTTCTTGATTGTAACTGTATGAAAAATCAAAATTTTCAATATCATAAAACCTCTCTGGCTGGTCCTCTTTTCTGTTTTTTTTCAAACCAATCAAACTAATGCTTTTAGCTTGTTTAAAAGAAATCGCTTGTTCTCTGATTGAATCTCTTTGACTTTTTCTTTGGGCAGAATCTAATCGATCACTTAGTTTAATATCCTGATAAAAAGGATCATATTCCGGAGTTGTTACTTGCTGATTTACACTGTATGCTAATGGGATTTGAATTCCCCATTTTTCAGGAAGAAATTTTCCAATATTAGCACTCCCTATAAAGCCATACTGTTTAAACTCCTCTCTGCTTCTTTGATTTGGAGTTTTATCAATTGACCCAAATCCGACTGTTGACATCTTCCCAGAAACAGAAAAATTAGCTAAATCAGCAATATTTCCATCAAGAGACCCTAAAGCAGACCATCCACCTTTTCCATCTATTTCAGATAATCTTAACTCATTAAACCATACTTCTCCGGAGAGAATATCGCCATTTTTTGTAGATGGGTTTTTCACTCCTATCATTAATGTTTTTATTCCTCCAATTGTTGGATTACCTTTAATTGCAAACTTATATTTTTTATCACCTGGTAAACTTGAAATTGAGGTAAATTCATCAATTCTTTGAAGATCTTCATCGAAATATAAAATCTCAGATAAATTGGAGCTGCTGGAAATGGTTAAGGCTTTTAACTTAGTAAGTATTTCTAATGGAAAGTCAATAGAATTAAAATCAGGCTCCCAAACTTGGTCTGAACTAAATTTATTTGAACTACCCTTACTAAAGGGTGTGGGTTTTAAGGGGACTTCAATTTGATAATAATTGTCTGTAAAATCTGATCCTAAACGAATAAATCCAACTAATCTTTTATCATAATCTTCAGATGAGCCTTCCCCAGGAAGTGTTGGACTTCCCTCTAATGATTCTGCATGAATAAACATTTTTAATCTTTTATATTGCCTCATGTCATAATCTAAATTTTTATAAACTGCCCTTGAATCCTTAGGCTGCAGGTCAGTTACTTTAATTGTCATTGACTGTTCGTTTTGTCGAATAATTGAACTATTAGAATTTATCTCTTCTCTTTGAACACCAGGTGGCAGGATATAATTTATCGGAACCCTATTTTCGTTTTCTAAAATATTTACTGAACCTATATCAAAAGAAGTATTTGGGTAATTTATATTATCTCTGTTTAAATTTTTAGAATATCTTTTCCAATCGGTTCTAACTAAATCCAATGTAGCGAACCTTAATGTAACAGGATTAGAAAAATCTTTCAATAAAACTCTCATGAAACGAATAGATCTTAAATTATCTATCCCATTAATGGCATTAAAATAAGAGCTGTACTTACTGCTCTTATAAAACTGTTTAAAAACTGGGATTTTAAATTGAATCCATCTTGTAGTTTTTATTTGCCCATTTGGCAATTCTACTTTTACATTATCTCTAACATCACTAATAAATGGATGATTACCTACATCCATGTTTTTTTTAATTGGAATTCTGTATTCAAAATAACTATCAATAGTATTCATTGTATTGTCCTGATTTACATCTTCAGTATCTGGAACTGTTGTGGAGCCTCTGTTACCATCATTTATTGAAACTGGGGAGTTACCTTGTGTTCCATTATAATTTTTATATCTATTCAATATTCCTCCTTGAGTATTTAGGTAATATTGATAATTATCGCCAGCGGGATCTGAATTTGGTCCATTAAAATATTTTTCTGATTCATCTTGATCATTTAATCCATCATACCCCAAATCTTGTGCTGACCTATTATTAGCATCAGAATCAAATGTATAAACTAAAGATTGTGTGGCAGGGGAAATTCCCCATGATGAGTTGTTAATTATTTGTTGGGAATTTTGAGTTGGTAAGCCATTTTCATATAATTTTTTACCATCCTTTAAAATATCCTCAGAAATACTTCCTAAATTAAAAACTAAATTTCCAAGAAAATTTTCGAAGGATGAATTCTCTTCAAATGTGTCTAATAACCAAAATTGAATGAACTCAACATTAGATTGTTCAAAGTTGGTTGTATTGATTTTTCTTGTAATTCCAGCCCAATTATTTTCTGTGTTTTTGAGAAATAAACTATTTTCAATATTATTATAAGGTCCTTTTTCAATCGGAATATAGTTCAGATCAAAAGTATTTTGAATTCTTGATTGCCCTTCAATTAAGTCTTGTTGAGGAAAAATTTCATCTATAAAAATTCTTCTTGTTTCATTTTTAGATAATTCATTGTCATCAATTTCACTAGGTCTTTGCCTAGTGTAGAAAATAGGGTCAATATTGTACCAGGCTAATTTAGCCCTGTAATGACCTAGCCTTAAATCGTCTACTCCAAATTCCGACCCTTTAACATTTACCGGAACACTCGATAGCTTCCATGAAAGGTTGTCTTTTAAATCAATATTAGTTTCTGCTCCCTCAAAATCATCTACATAAACAGTTGCATTTTCCTCATATCCTGAATTTTTAGGTTTTCCTGCATGTAAAAAAGCGATCTCTCCTTTAACTGAAATTACTGAGGGAGTTTTTGTTTTAATATTAGGTAATTTATTTGCAATTCTAGTTAAAAAAGGAACTTCTGTTGAAAAAATTCCATTGACTCCAATCATTGTATTATTAACAGGTTCAACACCATAATTAGCTTTTTGACTTATAGATCTTTCACTTAAATTCATTAATGAGCCCCCCAAAATGAAATTATCATTAAATTTATGTTCTATGTTAACTCCAGAAAATCTTTTTTTCTGTTGCGCAAAAAACGAATTACTTTCAGTAGAAATCTCTATGGGAATGTTTGAACTTTTTAATGTTTGATCCAATATCTGAACTCGTCCTGCTTGATAGTTTACTGTATAATCTATTCCTTCTTGTAATAACCTTCCTCCGGCAGTAACCTTAACAGATCCTCTAGGAACATTAAACTGTCCTATAGGAATTCCACCTGAATCACCAGATGTTTTGTAAGATCCTTTTAATTGAAATTTATTTTTTTCTATTTTTTCTTCAGCCCCAGTTTTTGAAGAGTTGTAAACCTCTTGATAAACATATTTTTTTTGATTTACATTATATGAATCGGAGTTATCGTAATTTTCAGCTGATGAGTTGGTGTTTTTTAATTTATTAAAAAGATACTCTCCGAAAGGTTCGATCGATGTAAAAATAATCAAACCGTTATTTGAATCGATGGTTAAACCAGGAACAAAATCAAAAAAACCGTCCCCGCCATTTTGAATATCATTGTTCATGTTCAAATTATCCAAATTAAAAACAGATAATAAAGTTTTTCCATCTATTGATTTAGGCCAAATAGACGAATCTACTGCCTCTATGTAATTTAAAGGAGATGGATTTGAATAAAAAATATTTAATTTAAAGTCGTCTTTGTTTATTTGATATGAACCTATAGAATAAATATTTTTCATCATCAAATCCCAAACGGGTTGATTAATATTTGTTAAACTACTTTTAAGCATTTTAACAATTAAACTATTATTTGAAATCTGTTGTTGTCCATTATTTTCATAAAGATCTGTTGCGTCTACTCCGTCATTTGCAAATTCTCCAACTTGAAAAACTTGGCCACCAACAGTATATTGATATGCTACAGCTAAAATTTCATCATTATTTAAAGGTTGGTTAAGTGAAATATATCCTAATTTTTTATGTAAAATATATTCGTTGAGTTCTAGTTTCCTTGCATTCTCCAGTACTGAATAATCGTTTCCTTCACTTATTAAATTTGAAATAGGTCCAAAACCATTTTTTACAGTCGATATCTCTCTAATTGAAGAATTTAAAAATCCTGTTCCAATTGTTGATGGATCATATTTATTTACAGAGTTATCAGGGTAAATATTATTTCCAGGTTTTAATATAAAACTGGGATAAAATTCGTCAATTTTAGTTTTATTAGGGTCTGACTCACCTAAATCCTGTAAGGCTAATACGTTACGTACATTCTGAGTTTGATTTACTCTATTTGTAACCCAAACCTCTATTCTAGTTATATTAATTTGGGTGTTTAAATATGGGTAATTTTTAAGAGTTTTATCATATTTATCCCTAAAATATTGTCCTAAAAAGAAATGTCGGTTTTCATCATAATCTAATGGATATATTGAAAACTCTTCAAAACTTCCATCACCTTTAGCCATTACTGTTTGAGATTGTGATCTCTGTTCAGAAAGAACTGTAGTAACTTTTGTATTACCAAATTTTAATTCTGTTTTAAATCCAAATAAACTTTGAGCTCCAGAAATTAATGATCCGCTTAATGGCATACTCACATTTCCAAGTTCAATTTTTTGAATAATATCGTCTTCCGTAGGAGTATAGTCAAGTTTTAATAGGTTTTGAAAATCAAATGTAGATTGGGTGTCGTAGTTTGAAGAAATGGTCAGCCTTTCACCAATTTTCCCATTCATACTTAAACTTATAGATTGGTTAAAATCTAAATTAATATTACTTTGATTTCTAGAGGATAATGAAGGATTTTCTCTTTTTTGATAACGAGCTCCAATATCCATAGAAATTGATCCTTGGGGTGTTAGTTCAATTTCATCTCCTCCGAAAATTGTTTCAAAAAAATTAGAATTTAAATATAAATCTGGAAGTAAATTTTTGATTTTTTCAGATTCGTCAGAATCTTCATCCTCTAACAACTTTAACTTATCTTGAAAATAAGTTTTGATATTGTTTTCTTTTATTAGTTTTCTGTATTCCTCTGGATTTAATATTAAAGGAATTCCAACATCAATTTCACCAGCTTTAGTTGTATAGATATACTTATCAATAAGAGGATCATATGTGTATTTAGAAATAAAAAATGAGGGTGGTTTTAATTTAAATTTTCCTAAATAAACTGTATTACCAATTGTATCTAAAGTTATAATCTTTTGACCAAATAGGTTGTAATTGTATAATGATGTTAAGAAAAATAATGTTAGAAAGATTTTTCTTTTAAAAGAAACTTTGTTCAATATTTTACAATTTATTCAATGCCCCTTTAATCAACTCTTCAACAGTTATTTCTGGCGAATTATTAATTAGCATTTCGATTACCTTACTAGTCTGTTTTCTATTGTATCCTAGTACCTCTAATGCTGATAACGCTTCATCTTGATTTGTATTGCTAATATTTCCTATAAATTGATCATTTTCTGAAATTAAGCCTACTTTATCTTTTAAGTCTATAATAACTCTTTGCGCAGTCTTCAAGCCAATTCCTTTTACAGATTGAATTGTAGAAACATCTCCTGAAATTATAGCACTTTGAATTTCTTTAGGGCTCAAGGAGGAAAGCATAGTTCTAGCTGTACTAGCTCCAATTCCAGAAACTGATATTAATTTTCTAAACAAGTTTCTTTCTGTTTTTTCAAAAAACCCAAATAAAGTGTGAGAATCTTCTTTTACTTGAAGATGAGTAAATAAACTAATACTTTCGGAATCTGTTAATTTTGAAAATGTATTAAGTGAGATATTCACCAAATAACCAACTCCGTTACAATCTATTACAACCTCAGTTGGAGATTTTTCAATCATTCTACCCTTTAATTGTGTTATCATTTCTTCAATTTAGCTTTTTTTTGAGCATCAACTACTGCCACAGCAGACATATTTACCATTTCCTCAACGCTGGCACCTAATTGTAAAACATGAACTGCTTTAGACATACCCATCATAATAGGGCCAATTGAAAGTGCATTATCTAATTCTTTAATTACTTTGTAGTTGGTATTGGCAGAATCTAGATTTGGAAAAATTAATGTATTAACATTTTTTCCCGATAATTTAGAATAAGAAAATTTGTCCTTAAACATTTCTTTATTTAAGGCAAAATCCGATTGGACTTCTCCATCTACATTTAAATCAGGAAAATTTCTATGTAAAAACTTAACCGCTTGATTAACTTTTAAAGCCATCAAATGAGTAGAAGATCCAAAATTTGAATAAGATAACATAGCGATATTAGGTTCCATTCCAAACATTTTTACTGTTTCAGCTGTCATTTTAGCGATTACTGCTAAATCTTTTGAGCTTGGGTCTATATTTATTGAAGTATCTGACAAGAATAAAGGACCCTTACTTGTTATCATTAAATTTGTGGTGGCAACTTTATTTATTCCAGGTGCCTTACCAATAACTTCTAACATAGGTTTTACTGTAACGGGATAACTTCTTGAATATCCAGAAATCAGTGCCTCCGCCTCGCCATCTAACAGCATCATAGCAGAATATAAATTTCTTTGTTTCATTTTGTTTACAGCTTCAAATAAAGTAACCCCTTTTCTTCTTCTTAATTCCCAATATTTTTTTCCAAATTTTTCACGATTTGATAATTCTTCATTAGATTTTGGGTCAATAATGGGGATGTCCTCGTCGAATTCAATTTCAGATTTTAATTCCAATATTACATCTTTATCTCCAAGTAAAATGGGATAACCAATTCCTTCTTCGTGAACTATTTGAGCTGCTTTTAAAACATCTAAATGATCAGCTTCTGCAAAAATTATTTTTTTTGGGTTTGCCTTTGCTCTATTAGCAAGGAGTCTAACTATTTTATTGTCATTGCCTAGTCTAGAATGTAATTCCTCTTCATATTTATCCCAACTTTCAATTGGAGCTTTTGCAACTCCTGAATCCATTGCAGCTTTGGCAACTTTAGGTGGTATTTTAGTTATTAATCTAGGATCAAATGGCTTTGGAATTATATAACTTTTTCCAAATGCAAGCTTTGTTTTATCATAGGCTATATTAACAAATTCTGGTACAGTTTCTTTTGCTAAAGAAGCTAGAGCCTTAACAGCTGCCATTTTCATTTGATCGTTAATTTTAGAGGCTTTTACATCTAAAGCTCCTCTAAATATAAAAGGGAATCCTAGAACATTATTAACCTGATTTGGATGATCGGACCTCCCTGTAGCCATAATAATATCATCTCTAGTTTTCATAGCTAAATCATAAGCTATTTCAGGATTTGGATTGGCCATGGCAAAAACAATTGGATTTTTACTCATCGATAATAACATTTTAGGAGAGACCATATTTTCTTTTGAAAGACCTATAAAAACATCAGAATTTATCATTGCTTCATCTAGAGAATCAATTTTTCTGTTAGTAGCAAATTCTTTTTTTTCTTTAGATAATTCTTTTCTATCCGATCTTATTACGCCCTTACTGTCAGTCATAACAATATTTTTCGGATTTAATCCCAAAGCTTTATACATTCTTGTACATGAAATTGCAGCTGCACCAGCTCCACAAATTACCATTTGTACATCTTCAATCTTTTTTTCGACAAGATCCAATGCATTTAACAATGCTGCCGAGGAAATAATAGCTGTTCCGTGTTGATCATCATGCATTACAGGAATATCTAATTCATCCGAAAGTCTTTTTTCTATTTCAAAAGCCTCAGGAGCTTTAATATCTTCTAAATTTATTCCTCCAAAAGTTGGAGAAATATTCTTAACCGTTTCAATAAATTTTTCTGTGTCTTTAGTATTAATCTCTATATCAAAAACATCTATTCCAGCAAAAATTTTAAAAAGTAAAGCTTTGCCTTCCATTACTGGTTTAGAGGCTTCCGGACCAATATCTCCTAATCCTAAAACAGCTGTACCGTTAGTTATAACAGCCACTAAGTTTCCCTTAGAGGTATACTTGTATACGTTATCTATATTTTTTTCGATTTCAATACATGGATGTGCCACGCCTGGTGAATAAGCTAAAGATAAGTCCCTTTGACTATTGTATTTAGTTGTAGGAATTACCTCAATCTTTCCAGGTTTTGGTTTAGCATGATATACTAATGCTTCTCTTCTGTTCTTGTTATTTTTCATTTAAAAAGGTTAGTATAATTTATAAATTTATAAAAAGCATCTCCAATAACATAGAAAAAGTAAACTATTATAAGTTTTAAATAATATTGTTTAATTATATCCCTTTTCTTGTTAAAATAAATCTCAACTATTGTTTTTTTATAATTTACCGTAAGTTTACGTAGAATTACATGTAATTTGAAAAAATCATTTTTATTACTAGTTTTTTTACTGTTTTTAAACGGTCTTCAAGCTCAGTTAAGTAAAATTCATTATATACCTCCAATAACTGCAACAGATGATCCTGGAGATCAATGGATTTATATTTCTGCACCTCCAGGTATAAATAATATAAAAGTTGAAGTAAAAGTGGGTGGAGCTCTTGGTGCTACAGCAGATTCTGGGACTGTTTTTTTTTCTGGAACAGTTGACAATTTTAATCCTCTTGCCATTGAGCTTGCGCAAAATCCAGGGAATAATAATGGGTGGTGGAGTAACTTTTTCGTCCAATCCTCAGAAACGGAAATGGTCTTAAACAAAGGGTTTATAGTGGAATCAGAATCTGAAGTTTATGTTTCAGTTAGAGCAAATTCCGATGGTCAACAATACCAAGCTGGAGCTTTGGTTAGCAAAGGTAAATCTGGGTTAGGAACAAGATTTCGGGCTGGAATGTTTCAAAATCAAAACTCTTCACATATTGGCTTTATATCTGTAATGGCTAGTGAAGATTTAACTCAAGTTGCTTTTAATTTTACCAAAAATATCGAAACAACAGGTGGACCCAAAACGACTGAAACTCCTCTCTTAGTTAATCTTAATAAGGGGGAAAGCTATATTCTAGCAAGTCAAGGAGGGTTTGGAAATGAATTAATAGGTACGCTTGTGACATCCAACAAACCAGTGATAGTTAACACGGGATCTGCCAGTGGAAGTTTTGAAGAATCAATTGGTGGACAAGATTATGGATTTGATCAAATAGTAGGCTCTGATTTAGTAGGTTCAGAATATATATTTATTAGAGGAAATGGAAGAGATGGTTGGGAAAATGTTTTGATTATTGCTGATCAAGACAATACTGAAATTCTTGTTAATGGTGAATCCTATGGAACCATTGCAAAAGCTGGAGACTATATTATAATTGAGGGAAACAAATACAGCTCTCAAAATCCTGGAGCTAACATGTATGTTAGTACTTCAAATTTAGATAATAAATTATTTGCTTTTCAAGGAACCGGAAGTGTGTATGATTCCAATTTTGCAGCAGCTGCTAATCAAGGGATGTTTTTCGTCCCTCCGCTTAACTGCTCATCTAAAGGAGATGTGGATAATATAGCTAATATTGATAAAATTGGAAATAAAACTTTTGAAGGGGCTGTTACTTTTATTACTAAAAAAAATGCTACTATTTTGATAAATGGAAGTGCAATTGAAACTTACAGTGAAGTTACTGGACCAACAAATGTTACAGGAAATGATGACTATGTGACCTACATAGTAAAAAAATTAACAGGAAATATTGCAGTTACTGGAAATGACGAGCTTTACGTTGCATACTTTAATTACAGTGGAGCAGCTACTACAGGAGGTTTTTATTCAGGTTTTGCTACCCCACCTGAGATAGTTTATGATGTAGAGCTTGAAATTCTTGGGTCCTGTATAAAACAAAATGGAGAATCTAATATAATACTAACGGCAGAAAACATAGAAAATTTTGATAGTATACGCTGGTTAAAAGAAAACGAATTAGGAACTTTTATACCAACTGGTGATACGGCAACCACTTTTAAACCAACACTAGCAGGGTCATACAAGTTGGAGGGTGTTTTAGAATGTTCTAGTTTAAATTTTCTTTCAAATAAAATTGTAGTAAGTATATGTCCAACTGATTCTGATCAAGATGGTATAATTGATAATATAGATATTGACAAAGATAACGACGGAATTAGTAACGTTTTTGAATCATTTGGAAATGCTGTGATAGATTTAACCAATGAAGAGAGTCCATCGGTAAAATTTGAAAAAGATGCATCTGTAAATAACTCTGTTTTAGAAAATGGAGGTGTAATTTCCAGTATTCCTGAGGGAATAAATACTTTTGAAGGTGCTGAAAACGGGGTGTTTAAATCAACCGTTTTAGCAGGAACTGATGTACAATTAACCTATATATTAAATTTTAAAGAAACACTTAATATTAAAATAAATGATAATCCCGATGAATCAGTGGATAATAATGAAGATATCATCTCAATAAAAGTTTTTCCGGAAACTCAAAACATTACACTTTTAGATCCAAATGATAATCTTTTGATAGACACTAATTTTGATGAAAATTTTGAATCAGAAATATCTAATTACACAGCAAACGAAATTATATTTAAACAAAATACAAGTTCAAGTAGTACCATAGATTATGCTTTTTTTGCCAGTGAAATAACAGGGATTTCCATAACTCAAAAAAGAAGTAATACATCTACTAATGGGGAATTTAGTGGTGTTATTTCTATTCAAAATTACTCAATTGATACAGATATTGATAATACTGTTGATTATTTAGATTTGGATAGTGATGGAGACGGATGTAATGATGTAACAGAAGCTGGGTTTATTGACCAAGATGGTAATGGGATGATTGGGTCAGGGATTCCTACAACTAAAAATAATGGTGTAGATAATATTGGTGGGGTCACCGGTCATGATTATTCAAAAGAACCATTAAAAGATGCAAATGGAACTTACTTTTTTCAAAAAATAAGTAAACCAGTTACAATCAATTCAATTCCTGTATCGACCACTGCGTGCCAAGAGGGGGCTAACGCTACTTTTAGTGTAGGTATAGAAACTCTTGATAATCCTTCTTTTAAATGGCAAATTTACAATATAGATTCTACTAATTTTGAACCATGGGATAATTTGACAGAATCGGAAACTTATTCGGGAACAAATTCTTCAATATTAAAAGTTAACAATGTTACAGTTGACATGAATGGTGATAAATTTAGAGTACTTGTAAATTCTGATCAATATTTATGTCCTACAAATAGTGATGAAGTTTCATTGACTGTTTTTGAAAAACTTCCTGTTGCAAATGCAGTAAATGATATTATAAAATGTGACGATAGTTCTGTCGGAGATGATAAAGACGGAATTATTTCTTCTTTTGATCTATCCTCTAAAACTACTAAGATCCTCGGAGATCAGAGCTCTGATGATTATACAGTCACCTATCACATTAGTCAAGCAGATGCGAATGACACCACTAGCACTGGATTAGTATCCCCATATACCAATACAGTAGCTGGAGGAGAAAAAATTTATGTGAGGGTATTAAATAAAACCTCTGGATGTTTTAGATCCACAACATCTTTTGATCTTAAAGTTGCCCAACTTCCTACAGTAAAATCATTAGTTACTGTTGAGCAATGTGATGATGATGAAACTAACGATGGAAAATCTATTTTTAATTTAACTAAAAATGAATCATTAATTTCTTCAGATTATGAAAATGAGACATTTGAATATTACACTGCATCAGACTTTAACTCAGGTTCCCTAATCGCTGATCCAACAAATTTCACCAATGAAGCATTTAACCAAAGCATCTATGTTAAAATTATTACCTCAAACAACTGTTATAGAACTTCCCAAATTGACATTAAGGTTGGTGCGAGTTTAATTTCTGAGAGTTTTATGTTATACTATGCAGTATGTGATGATTCTACAGCATTAAATCAAGATGGGATAGCAACGTTTAGCAGTGATATTTTAAAAGAAGTAAAACAAAAACTTGTTGCTTCTGATTCTAAGTTTAGTGCTCAAACCATTAAAGTTCGTTTTTACGAAAATAAAGAAGATGCATTAACTAATAAAAATATTATAAATATTGAAAATAACTACACCAACACTACCCCTACTACGCAACCTATTTGGGCAAGCATAGAAAACACTGAACTTTCAAGTGTAGAATGCCTAGGACTTAAACAAGTGGCTACTCTTTATGTGGAGCCTAAACCAATAGCTAATGCTGTGACTATAGCTAAGCAGTGTGATGGAGATAGTGCCTTAGATTTAGATTCTC
>QOPV01000013.1 GCA_003331265.1 Cryomorphaceae bacterium
TTGTAATGATTCACCTTTAGTTTTATATACCCCATCAGATGATAACCCCTGGAATGTATCTAAAATTAGATTTTTATATCGCAGATTGGGTTTTGGAATCTCAAATGAAAAAGCAAAAGCTTTATTAGTCAAATCACCTGAAGAATTAATTGATGATATAATAAATTCTGCTAAAACGATGCCATTAACATCAGCACCGGAATGGGGTTTTTGGAATAATAGTGAAATTAGTAATTCAGGAAATAATCAGGCTTATTACAAAAATGTATGGCAAAAACAAGCTTTTTCGAATTTTATTTCTGATGGTTTTAGAGAAAGACTAACTTTATTTTGGAGTAATCATTTTGTAACTGAATACTATGATTATAATCAAGCACAGTACTTATATCAGTATCATTCTAGGCTTCAAGAGTATTCTCTTGGAAATTTTAAAGACTTTGTAAGTGTAATTGGATTGGAACCAGCTATGCTAAGATATTTAAATGGCTATTCTAATAAAAAGAAGGCGCCAAATGAAAATTATGCTAGAGAGCTTTATGAGTTATTTACTTTGGGTGAAGGAAACGGATATACGTCCAATGATATTACTGAAACTTCAAGAGCATTAACTGGTTACAATAAATATTTAGATGGTTACGGAAGCGCAGTAGTTTTTAATGAAAACACCTTTGACAGTGGAGATAAAACTATTTTTGGAAAAACTGGTAATTGGGGATATCAAGATGTTATTGATATTTTATTTGAAGAAAAAAACGAATTAATAGCGAATTTTATTTGTGAAAAATTATATAAATATTTTGTTAGCCCTGTCTTAAATAAAGAAATTACATCACAATTAGCATTGACTTTTATTGCAGCAGATTTTGAATTAGTTCCTGTTTACAATCAATTGTTTAAAAGCAAACATTTTTTTGATCCAAATTCATCTAATGTTTTAATTAAAAGCCCTATTGACTTATTTGTTTTCATTCAAAATGATTTTGAATTTATTTTTCCATCAAATTTTCAAAAGAATCACACTAATTATTTAAAAGCTCGTTGTACAGAAATGGGCCAAGAAATATTTAAACCCATTGATGTAGCTGGGTGGCAAGAAAATCAGGATTGGATTAGCACAGGAACCTTACCCATGAGGTGGGAGTTTATTGAGTATATTTTTAATAGACACTGGGCCGGAAATAAAGAACAATTTAGAACCTTTATAATTTCTCTCGTTGGAAATACTGAAAAAGATCCTAAAATAATTGTAGATAAATTAAAAGGGTTTATGTTTTGTAATTATGACATAAAGTATGAGGAGCGTCTAGATGCTATAAATATATTTAAGGGTGATGTACCTGATAATTATTTTGAAGATGGGACATGGGATCTTAACAACGAATCTGTTCCAAAACAAGTTTATGATTTAATCTTATTTTTCATTTCATTACCTGAGTTTCAATTAAAATAATTATGAAGAAAAAAAATTATTTAAACTCTAAAAAACATAAAGCCGAACATTCAAAGTGGGGAAGAAGAGGTTTTTTAAAAACCTTGGGAATTGCGGGTGCTGGAGCAATATCTTTTGGAAATAGTTCATTGTCTGTTTTAAACTCAAATTTCTTAACTAACGCACTCACAGGATCTATTAGTGATAGATCATTAGTACTTATAAGATTAAAGGGAGGTAATGATGGGTTAAATACTATAGTTCCGCTTAATCATTTTGACACCTATGTCAATAAAAGACCAAATATTCACATTCCGAAATCTAATCTGATTGAGTTGAGCGATAGTTTTGCCATTCCTAAATTCATGAATAATTTAGAACCTTTGTGGAAAGATGGTAAAATGAAAGTTGTAAACGGTGTGGGATATGAAAACCCAAATGGATCTCATTTTAAATCGTCTGATATTTGGGCAAGCGCTACACATAATAAAGAAATTTCAACAGGATGGCTTGGAAGATATTATGATGAAAAGTATTTAGACTATTTGACTAATCCACCTGAAAAACCTGTAGCAATTCAAATTGGAAGTAGAGGTAATTTAATATTTAATGGAAGTAAAACATCTTACGCATTTGCGGTATCAAGCCCTGAAAGATTAAAGAAAGTAGCTGAAAACGGGACCTTATTTGACACAAAAAATCTACCAGATTGTACACATGGAGATCAAATAGAATTTCTTAGAAGAATTTCTAATGCTACATTTAATTACGCCTCTGTTATTCATAAGGCTTATAATGAGTCGGAAGAGTTTGACCAATATGATGCAGAGAACAGTTTAGACAGACAATTGAGTTTGGTTTCAAGACTTATTAAAGGTGATTTAGGATCTAAGATTTACATGGTTTCACTTGGTGGTTTTGATACACATGGAAGTCAACCTGAAAGACATCAAAAATTATTAACCACTTTATCAAACTCTATTAAAGTCTTTTATGACGATTTGAAATATTATGGTTTAGACAAAAAAGTTCTTTCATTAACTTTCTCAGAATTTGGAAGAAGAGTAGCTGAGAATGGATCTGAAGGAACTGACCATGGAACAGCTGCCCCAGTTATGTTATTTGGACCTGCATTAAAAGGAAATGGATTTATAGGAGATCATCCAAGTTTGAGTGATTTAAACAACCGAGGTAATTTAAAACATAATTTAGATTTTAGATCTATTTATACTACAATTTTAACTGACTGGCTATGTGGTGATAAGAATTTCATTAATAAAGCTATGTTAGGTAATGAATATTCTCTTTTAGGTTTAGGAATTAATTGTAATGATGAAATAATAAATTACGATGATATCATTCCTTATCATGCTGCAATTTATGGTTCTAGCAAAGTTGACTTGAATTTAAGAATAAATCAGGATCATCATATTAAAATTTATGTGTATGATATTTTAGGAAGAAATCATGGTCTGATATATGATAATTTACTTAGAAGAGGAACACATACATTTCCTTTGTCTATTAATTCAAGAAGAAAATTATCTTCGGGTCAATACTTCTATAATATAAAAGTATTAGGTGGTCAAGACTTAAATAAATCGTTTGTTGTAAAATAATCTAAAAACTTGTAAAGAGTTTCTCCATTTTTACACTCTCTTCATCAGCCAAGGCTTTATCGACTAAGATTCTTCCACTATGTTCATCAGTAATAAGTTTTTTTCTTGAAGCAATATCTAGTTGAACTTGAGGGGGAATTGTAAAAAAAGATCCAGCTGAAGCTCCTCTTTCGACAGCAACAACAGCAAGTCCATTTCTAACGCTAGATCGTATTTTTTTGTATGAAATTATTAGAGATTCATCGATTTTGGATTCAAATTCTTTAGATTTTTTAAGAAGTTCGTTCTCTTCTTTTTCTGTTTCTTTTAAAATATCTCCAAGTTCATTTTTTTTATGAGTCAAATGTTCCTTTCTTTCTTCAAGTTTTTCGTTGTTTTGAGCGATATTTTCTTTTTTTAATTCAATTTGAACATTTAATTCTTTTACTTGCTTAGCACAAAGTTCAATCTCAAGTTCTTGAAATTCTATTTCTTTACTTAGAGATTCAAAAGCTCTGTTATTTCTAACATTTTTTTGTTGTTCATTATATTTTTTAATCATTGTTTTAGCATGTTCTGTCGTATTCTGCTTTGATTTAATGTCTTCTGAACATTGATTTAGTTCATCATTTATTTTAGAAATTCTAACTTCAAGTCCTGCCACCTCATCTTCCAAATCTTCGACTTCTAAGGGAAGTTCACCTCTTACACTTTTGATTTTATCAATTCTAGAATCAATTAATTGTAGGTCATATAATGCTCTAAGTTTTTCTTCTACAGAGAATTCTTTTTTCTTAGCCATAATTAAAAATAATTAACAGGGTTAGTATTTGATTTTGATATAACGCACGCAAACTTAGGAATTTTTTTTCTAAGAAAATTTAAAATAAGTTCTTTTGTGTATTGCTCACTTTCATAATGTCCAATATCTAATAATAAAATTTTATTTTCTGCTCTAAAATAATCATGATATTTAAGATCTGCAGTTATAAAACAGTCAGCTCCAGCTTTTATTGCTTCTTCAATTGCAAAACTTCCAGAACCACCTAAAACTGCTACTTTTTTTATTTTTTTATTTAAGAAGGTGGAGTGTTTGATCAAACTAGTTTTCATTATACCTTTTACATAATTTAGGAATTCTTTCTCTGGAGCCGGTTTATGTAGTTCCCCAATCATTCCCATCCCTCCTTTACAGTCTATTTTTGGAATTAAAATTTTAGTATTATTTAAATTTAGATATTTTGAAATTTGAAAATTTACTCCCTTTGGGTGGTTATCTAAGTTTGTGTGAATTGCATAAATATTTATGTTATTTTTTATGGACTTACTTATCACCCTTTTAACATAAGTCTTGTTAGTTATTTTTTTTAATCCATCAAAAATTATTGGGTGGAAACTAATAATTAAATCGCATTTATTTTCAACTGCTTCATCAACAACATTTTCTAGAGTGTCAAGGGTTATTAAAGCTTTTTTAACCTCTACATTTTCATCACCAAGAATCAAACCAACATTATCAAAATCTTCTGCTAGTTCCAGAGGAGCCCATTTTTCTATTAGATTTATAATTTCTTTTAATTTCAAATTTTTTTTTTTACAAAGTTATAAATTATTGAATCAACTAAAGTTTAGATATAAATTTATAATTTAGTTTTATGATTTTTTTTAGAAAAATTCTGTTTCCTTTTACAATTATATATTTTTTAATTACTTGTTTTAGAAATATTTTATTTGATTTACAATTATTAAAATCTAGGAGTTTTGATTATCCTTTAATTGGGGTAGGAAATTTAAGTTCTGGTGGAACAGGAAAAACTCCATTAGTTGAGTATATTTTTAAAAATTTTAGTGATAGTTTTAACTTATCACTTTTAAGTAGAGGTTACAAAAGATCTGGGTCCGGTTATATTCGAGCAGGGGATAACTCAAGTCCAAGTTTAATCGGTGACGAACCATATCAAATTTTTAAAAAGTTTAGAAATATTCAAGTCGCAGTTGATGGAAATAGGATCAGAGGAGTTGAAAATTTAATAAACGAAATTCCAAATTTACAGGGAGTTGTTTTAGATGATTGTTTTCAACACCGCTATATTGACTTAAAATTAAATATTTTACTAACTACCTATCAAAATCCATTTTTTAAAGATTGTATTTTACCCTCTGGAAATTTAAGAGAATCTAGTGCAGGATACCATAGAGCCGATGTGATTATAGTTACAAAATGTCCTTTAAGTTTAAATTCTATTAAAATGGATGAATTTAAGGGTTCTATCAATTTAAAAAATCATCAAAGTTTGTTTTTTACGTCTATAGAGTATAATAATACTCTATTTGGAAAAGAATCAATAAAACTAAATAAACTTAAAAAATTTAAGATTTTATTAGTTACTGGCATAGCAAATAACACACCATTATTAGAGTTTTTGAATAAACAAAATATTGAATTTGATCATTTGAATTTTAATGATCATCATAATTATTCAACTAATGATATTGAAAAAATTAAAAAAGATTATTTTGATAGAATTATTATAACAACTGAAAAAGACTATATAAAAATAAATCAGTTAGGTTTGAAAAATGATTTATATTATTTAAAGATAGAAACTAAATTTTTGAGAGATGAAAATTCTTTTAAAAAAATAATTAGAAATACACTTTCTAATTAATATGTTTTTGAGCTTTGTAAGAAGATCTAACAAGCGGACCACTTTCGACATGTCTAAATCCTAGGTCTATTCCAAATTCTTCATATTTTTTAAATTGGCTAGGGTCAATAAATTCTTTCACTGGCAAATGTTTTTTTGAAGGTTGTAAATATTGACCAATAGTTACAATGTCGACATCATGATCTTTTAAATCCAAAAGTGTTTGAAATACTTCATTTTCTTTTTCACCTAATCCAAGCATTATTCCAGATTTAGTTCTATTGATTCCATTTTTCTTTAAATATTTTAAAACATTAAGACTTCTATCATATTTTGCTTGAATTCTAACCTCACGAGTTAGTCTTTTTACTGTTTCCATATTATGAGAAACAACTTCAGGGTTAACATCAATAATTTTATCTAAATGTTTTTCAATTCCCTGAAAATCTGGAATTAAAGTTTCAAGAGTTGTATTAGGGTTTAATCTCCTAATACTTTTCACCGTTTCTGACCATATAAGGGTACCCATATCTTTTAAATCGTCTCTATCTACAGACGTAATAACAGCATGTTTAATCTTCATTATTTTTATAGAATTTGCTACTTTCTCAGGTTCTGACCAGTCTACTTTTTCAGGTTTACCAGTTTTTACTCCGCAAAAACCACATGATCGAGTGCAGATGTTACCTAGAATCATAAACGTTGCTGTTCCCTCTCCCCAACATTCACCCATATTTGGACAACTTCCAGAGGAACATATCGTGTTTAGATTGTATTTGTCAACCAAGCCTCTAAGCTCGGTATATTTTTCACCTGTTGGAAGTTTTACTCTGATCCACTTTGGTTTTTTTTCTATTTTCTTCTTTGAAAAAAATTTATTAGAAATGTTATTTCTATTAGAAATTTTGAGACTTTTCCATTGATCTTTATTAGTTGTTAATTCTTTTGAATGGATTAGATTTGTAGACATAAAATTTTTTCAATGCTAATTTACAAACTATTAATTAATTTTTATAATATACTTAAGTACCAAATAGTAAAACATGATAAAAATATTATACCTAAGACACTTAAAATATTTATATAAATGGAAGGTCTAAATTCTTTAGGTGTATGTTTACTATTTATCAATTTAAAATTAGCAATTGCATAAAAAGGAGCCGTGATAAAAGAAAGTATAGTGGCAATTTTAACTAGAAGGCCCATTTCTGACATGAAAAAGATAAAAATAGATAATGTTCCTAAAGCCAATATTATAATCCAAAAATTATAGTTAGCAATTTTTTTGAATCCAAGTAATTTAAATGTTTTTTTCATTGTTCTTGGGGAGGCATCCAAGCAGGTTATTGTTGTGCTAAACATTGTAGTAAAAGCTGCTATTGCTATTATTAAAAAAGCGCCATCTCCAATTGAAATAGTATATAGGTTTATTAACTGATTTGCAAAGACACCTCCTTGATTTGAGAAGGTTTCTCCACTGTTATACATGACAAGTGAACCCAAAGCAATAAAACATATTCCTAAAATTATAGTGGTAACATATCCAATATTAAAATCGAAAATAATTTCTTTTTTACTTATCAATTTATCTTTTTTCTTTTTTTCTAAAGTCCAAATAGATTGCCAAATTGAAATATCAAGTGGGGCTGGCATCCAACCCATAAAAGCCACTAAGAAAGCAACTTCAATTGCTTCTTTTGGAAAGATTTGTGTCAATTCTAATGAACTACTAGAGTTAGTTCCTGCAATAAATACCGCTAATAAAGTACTTACAGTAAGTAATACTATTACAAACTTCATTAAATTATCTAGAAGTTTATATCTGCCAATTAAAAGTATAAGCAAACACATTAAAATTATTATACATGCCCAAACTGTAATATTAGATGTTATTCCAAAAAGTTCAATTGCTAATCCTGCTGTTACTATTGTCACAGCAGTTTGAATTGTAAACATAGTTATAAGCGATAAGATTAAATAAGTTAATAAGACATACTTACTTAATTTATAATAACCGTCTAAAATACTTTCTCCAGTTGCTAAAGAATATTTAGGGCCAAATAAGAAAAAAGGGTATTTGAATAAATTAGAAAGTAACAGAGCCCATAATAATCCAAAACCAAAATCAGCTCCTGCTCTAGTTGACTGAACTAAATGAGAAACCCCAATAGCAGCACCAGCAAATAGGAGTCCCGGACCTAATTTTTGAATAACTTTTATCATGATTTTTGAATTATTTGAGATAAGATTCTTTTTGCTCTCATTAACCTTATTTTCACATTATTTATAGGCTGATTTAGTTTTTTAGAAATTTCCTTATTACTTAATTCATTGAAATATTTAAGTTCAATAACTTTTTTATATATCGGCTTTAATTTATTTATTTTATTTTTTAACGACCTTAGTTTTTGTTCATTGATAAGATCATCTTCTGGACTGGGAGAACTTTCTTTAAGTTCTTTAAAATTATTTAACTCAATCAAATTATAATTATTCTTATTTTTTCTTAAATGATCAATATGTAAATTTTTGGAAATAGTTATTAGCCAAGTTTTAAAAACATATTTATCATTATATGTATGAATTTTTTCAAATGCTTTTGTGAAACTTTCTATGGTGATGTCCTCAGCTCCAGATTCATTTTTTATTCTTTTTAATTGAAAATTATAAACATCATCCCAATAGGTATTTAATAGAAAGTTAAAAGCATTTTGATTATTATCTTTCGCAAGATTTATTTGACTTGTAAGAATTTTATTTTTTACCAAATTTTTAATTCAAATTTATTTTTGGTTCTTTACACTCTGTTTCAGTTGGCAGCTTTCCGCATATTCCACACGGTTCATTGTTTTTATTTAGAAATGGGCTATTACTAGCACATGTTCCGGAAAATTTCCCATTTTTTTTTAAAATTATTTTAATTGAAATTCCCGCAAAAGCTATTCCTAACAATAAAAATGTAATAATAAATAACATATTTTAGATTATATTAACTTCCTCTTCAAGCAAGATATTAAATTTTCTTAAAACTGCTTTTTTAATTTTTTGAGAAAAGTCAAAAATTTCTTTTCCAGTTGCATTACCAAGGTTAATAATGATTAAAGCATGTTTATTGTGAGTTCCAGTATTTCCCTCTCTTAATCCTTTAAAGCCACATTTTTCTATCAACCAAGCAGCAGGAATTTTAATTTCATTAAAAGAAATATTAAAAAAAGGAATATTTTTTTCTTTCTGATTTAGATTTTTAAAATCAATTTTGGAAATAATTGGATTTTTAAAAAAACTCCCACAATTACCAATAATTTTGGGATCTGGTAATTTACTGGATCTTATTTCAATTACTGAATTTGAAATATCATTAATTGTAGGGATACTGATGTTTTTTTTTATTAAATTATCTCTCAAAGGTTCATATGAAAAATTAATTTGGTGATCCTTTTTTGAAAGTCTAAAAGTCACATTTGAAATAATATATTTGTTTTTTAATTCCTCTTTGAAAATCGAACTTCTATATGAAAATTTACATTCATTATTTTTAAAAACTTTAATAGAACCCGAATCAATTGAAATTGCTCTGCAGTTTAAAAAAGTTTCTTTTAATTCCACACCATAAGCACCAATATTTTGAATTGGAGCACTACCAACGTTTCCTGGAATTAGACTTAAATTTTGTAGTCCACCATAATTTTTAGCTATACTCCATTTTACTAGATCATCCCATATTTCTCCAGCTCCTACGGAAACATCAACGTACGTATTTGTTTCATTATAAATTTTAATTCCTTTAAGGTTAATTTTTAAAATATCCTTATCTACATCATTTTTAAAAAGTATATTAGTTCCTCCACCCAATATAATTGGTTGTGTATAGTTAGTTTCTTTAAGAAAGCTTGTTATTTCCAGTTCTGAATTTACAATATTGAAACTAGAAGAAATGGCATCTATTCCAAAACTATTGTAATTTTTTAGAGATGTATTATTAATTTTTTGCAAATTATATACTCTTGTTAAAAAAACAGAACTAATCTATTTCTCTTCTTCTTCCTCCTCGTCTGGCTCAGGGAGAACTTCACCTTTAATTCTAAGTATAATATTAGGTGTTTTCGCATTAGAATTTACTGTAATGGCTTTTTGAAAAAGGCCTGTTCTTTTTGTGTCATATTCAACTTCAATTATTCCAGATTCTCCTGGCTCAATTGGCTTTTCTGGTTTCTTTGGAATTGTACATCCACAGGATGAAAAAATTCTTGAAAAAATTAAGGGAGAATCTCCAGTGTTTTTAAATTCAAAAGTTTTTTTACCATCCACACCATTTTCAATTATCCCATAATCAATAATAGTTTCTTTAAATGTAATTTCAGCAAATTTCTCTTGAGAATGTATTGGGACGGAGTATAAAATTACACAGATGATTATTAAGAATCTTTTCATGATTTCAATTTTAATTAAAATTATGACTTTTTATACATATTACAAAAAATCAACTTACCTTTTAAATTACTTTTTAGTTAACTACTTTTGTCATCATAATAATTCAAACAAAAAGATGGGTATTGTTAAAAACTTTGACGCAAAAAATTTGGAGTCAAAGTGGTATAAGTTTTGGTTAGACAATAATTATTTTGATTCATCTCCAAATGAGAGGGAACCTTATACGATTGTCATACCTCCACCGAACGTCACAGGAATTTTACACATGGGTCACATGCTAAACAATACAATCCAAGACATTCTTGTAAGAAGAGCTAGGCTCAAAGGTTTTAATGCATGTTGGGTTCCTGGTACTGATCACGCTTCTATAGCAACCGAAGCAAAAGTTGTTGAAAAATTAAAGAAGGACGGAATTGATAAAAATGACTTATCCAGAGAGGAATTTTTAAAGCATGCCTGGGAATGGACCCATACACATGGAGGGTTGATTTTAGAACAATTAAAGAAATTGGGATGCTCATGCGATTGGAAAAGAACAAAATTTACTTTGGATAGTGAAATGTCCGAATCCGTTATAAAAGTATTTGTTGATTTGTTTGAAAAAGGTTTGATATACAAAGGATCTAGAATGGTAAATTGGGATCCACAAGCAAAAACAACTTTATCCAATGAGGAAGTAATTTATGAGGAAGAAAAAAGTAAAATATTTTATATTAAATATAAAATTTCTGATTCTTTGGAAACAATTAGTGTGGCTACAACTCGTCCAGAAACAATTTTTGGAGATACAGCAATCGCAGTAAATCCTAAAGACAAACGTTATCAAAAGTATCAGGGAATGAAAGCTGTTATTCCAATATTGAATAAAGAAATTCCTATTATTTCAGACAAATATGTCGACTCAGAATTTGGAACTGGATGTCTAAAAGTTACCCCTGCTCATAGTGAAAATGATAAAATGATTGGTGATAAACATAAACTTGAAATTGTAGATGTTTTAAACGATGATGGAACACTCAATGAGTTTGGATTACATTATCAAGGACTAGACAGGTTTGTAGTTAGATCTAAAATTTCCGAAGAGCTAAAAAAAATTAGTGCTTTAATAAAGGTTGAGCCTTACTTGACTAAAATTGGAAAATCTGAAAGAACAAAATGCGTCATAGAACCAAGATTATCTGAGCAGTGGTTTCTTAAAATGAAAAATATTTCCAAACCAGCTTTGAAAGCTGTAAATGATGATGAGGTTAAGTTATTTCCAAAAAAATTTAAAAATACTTACAGAAATTGGATGGAAAATATAAGAGACTGGAATATTTCTAGACAACTTTGGTGGGGACATCAAATTCCTGTGTATTATTTAGATTCCAGTAAAAAAGATTTTGTTGTCGCTGAGAATATTAACAAAGCAATAGAAAAAGCGAGAAAAAAAAGTGGAAATTCTAAACTAGAAATTAAAGATTTAGTTCAGGATAACGATGTTTTAGACACATGGTTTTCATCATGGATTTGGCCAATTAGTGTTTTTGATGGTATTAGAAACCCTAAAAACAATGACTTTAATTATTATTATCCAACAAATGACCTAGTGACTGGTCCAGATATTTTATTTTTTTGGGTTGCTAGAATGATAGTTTCTGGATTTGAAATTAAAAAATCAAAACCATTTAATTCGGTTTATTTTACAGGTCTAGTTCGAGATAAACAAGGAAAGAAAATGTCAAAGCAATTAGGTAATTCTCCTGATGCTCTTAAGTTAATAAGTGATTTTGGGGCTGATAGTGTAAGGGTAGGCCTTTTACTTAGTGCTCCAGCTGGAAATGATCTTTTATTTGATGAATCCTTATGTCAACAGGGAAAAAATTTCTCTAACAAAATTTGGAATTCCTATAGATTGGTAAAGTCTTGGAATGTATCAAACTCTGTTGAACAAAATGAAGCCTCAAATACCGCAGTTGAATGGTTTGAAAATAAATTCAGTTCTAAATTAATAGAAATTGACGATCATTTCAAAAAGTATAGGATTTCTGATGCTTTAATGACTATTTATAAACTTGTGTGGGACGACTATTGTTCCTGGTTCCTTGAAATTGTAAAACCAAATCAAGGAACACCTATGGATAGTTCAACATATCAAAGTACATTGTGTTTTTTAGAAAAATGTTTAATAGTTCTTCATCCATTTATGCCGTTTATTTCAGAGGAGATCTGGAGTGGTATAAAAAATGAGAGTGATGAACCTTTAATTGTTAAAAATTGGCCAACACCAAGCAAGATAGATAATTTGTTACTTAGAGATTTCGATCATATTTCTAATCTTGTTACTAATATTAGAAAATATAGAAATGAAAAAGGAATTTCATATAAAGAACGAATTGAATTGTATTCAAGTTCTTTTTTAAAAAACAAGAATAAAAGTATTGTTCTTAAATTGGCTAACTCACTGATTAATAAAGATTCATCTGACAAAGATGTTTATGGAATCTCATTAATAGTCGATAGTAAAGAATATTTTGTTAAGAATTATGTTGAATCGGAAGATGATTTAAAAAAGATTGAAGAGGATTTGAAATATAACTTAGGATTTTTAAAATCTATTCAATCAAAACTTAACAATAAGAGTTTCGTTGAAAACGCACCTGAAATTGTAGTTGAAAATGAAAAGAAAAAAGAAGAAGATACTAAGGTTAAAATTAAAATGCTCGAATTAAAATTGAAAAAATGATTTTTTTTAATTTTCAGCGATCGTATCAATTCCACCAACTACTAACTCTCCAAGTTCAACCTTTATTTTAGAATCTAGTGGAAGGAATAAATCAACTCTTGATCCAAATTTAATAAACCCAGCATCCTCCCCTTGAGTAACAGAATCGCCTACTTTAGCATAATTTACAATTCTTCTGGCTATAGCACCTGCTATTTGTCGATATAGTACTTCTCCATACTTTTTATTATCAACCACCACTGTTGTTCTTTCATTTAGTTCTGATGATTTGGGATGCCAAGCTACAAGATATTTACCAGGATGGTATTTACTGAATTTAACAATTCCGCTATTTGCATATCTTGTTACGTGAACATTTAATGGAGACATGAAAATAGAAACTTGAATTCTATCATCTTTGAAATACTCTTTTTCATAAACTTTTTTAATAACTACTACTTTTCCATCAACAGGAGAAATAATTAACGAATCATTTAACAGAGTTGATCTTTTTGGATTTCTAAAAAATTGAAGAATTAAAACTAAACCAAAAATTGTTAAAATTCCGATTGAATAATTTATAATTGAATTATTAATTAATTCTTTTGAAATCAGATTAATTAAGACAACAATAATAAATGAAATGATAATAATCTTATACCCTTCCTTATGAAACATAGTTAAATATTATTATTAATAAATAAATAAATGGTGCCGTAAATATAATACTATCCATTCTATCGTAAAGACCTCCATGGCCAGGAAGCCACTTTCCGCTGTCTTTAACTCCAGCCTCTCTTTTAAATTGTGACTGAACTAAATCCCCTAATGTTCCTAGTATACTTGTTAATACGCCAATAATCAGCCATTGTATTAAAGAGAAATTAGTGTTTAAATAAAAATTAAATATTATTGCAAGTATAATTGAAAAAATTATTCCACCAACAAACCCTTCAATACTTTTTTTTGGAGAAACTGATTTTAGTAATGGTCTTTTACCAAAACTCACTCCAAAGACATATGCTGCGGAATCAGAAATCCAAATTAGAGATAAAAAACAAAAAACAATTAAAGGATTATATGTGCCTGAAACATTAGACATCGAAAAAAAAATAACAAGAGATCCAACCAAATAAAAATGACCTAGGAAACGATTTTTTAGAATTGAAAAAGAAAATAATTTCTTTTTCAAAAGAGAAAATCCAAGTAATATATTGGTTATGACTATAATTATTAAAAATCCAATCTGAAATTCTGGATATTTTGATAAAATAAAAAGAGAGAGATATAAAGGAAAAGTTAAGTAAAGAATTAAGTAAGATTTTCCAGAATCAGAGGATAAAAACTTGTGATTATAATCAGAAACTAGTTTAATAAACTCAAAAACAAGAATCAAACTGCATATAAAACCGATTGAGAAGAAAAGGTATTGATTGTAAAACAAAGAGAATAAAAGAACAAGAGCATATGTAAAAGCAGTTATAGATCTTGTATAAAATTCTTTCATTTATAAGTCTTCTAATAAAAGAAGGTAAAGGTTTTTAGCCGCACTCCCATAGGTTAAGAAATTAGTATTTTCTTTTTCTTGACTATTAAAATTTTTTATTGTAGTAATATTTGTTGGTAAGTTATTGGGGTACTTGCTTTTGATTCCATTTAGACCACCACTTAAAGTTTCTGTAAATTGACTAATTTTTGCGAAAACAATAAAATTTTGAGGAAGATCATTTACTTTATGAGATTTTATTTGTTCAGCACATATTAATAAACTTCCATCATTAGCAACTAAAAATTCACATTTAGTTAAAAAAAACTTAGAATTTAAGTTAGTTTTAGAAATATTAAGTTTTTCTTTTTCTGCAAAGAAATCAAGTAATGAATCATCATAACATAATATTTCTACATCATTCCATTTATTTTCTTCAATTATTTGAGAAAAAAATGAATCACACTCTGACTTGTTTTCACAGTATAAAAATTTACCTCCATTTTCTGTAAAATTAAAAGTAAATCTTTCTTCAATTGGAGCCTTTTTTTCTGGCATATATTTACCTTTAGAATTTTCATCGGGTTCCAAGGAATCATTTTTTGTGAAAAAGGATTTTATGAATTTTTTCAATTATAAATTTTATAATCGTAAAGATAAAAAAACTAAATATTTTCAGTTGGAATGTTAATAATTTTAAATAAAACTATTTCTTAGATTTGGATTCTTTAATAACAGTTTTAATATCAAAAGGTCTTTCACCATAAATTCTAACTAAATCTTCTTTGAAAATAACCTCTTTATCTAAAAGAAAATCTGCTAGTTCTATTAATTTACTTTTATGTTTTTTTAAAAGTTTTATTGCTCTTTGGTATTGAGTCTCTATTATGTTTGATATTTCTTTGTCAATAACTTGCGCCGTAACATCACTGTAAGGTTTTGTAAATCCGTAATCGTTTTGACCACTAGAATCATAGTAAGTTAAATTTCCAATTTTATCATTTAGTCCATAAACGGTTACCATAGATCTGGCTTGTTTAGTAACTTTCTCTAAATCGCTTAATGCTCCTGTAGAGATATTGTTAAACATTACTTTTTCAGCTGCTCTTCCACCAAGAGCTGCACACATTTCATCTAGAATTTGTTCTGGCTTAACAATTTGACGCTCTTCTGGTAAATACCAAGCGGCCCCCAAAGATTGACCTCGCGGAACTATTGTTACCTTGACTAATGGTGCTGCATGTTCTAACATCCAGCTAACAGTTGCATGCCCAGCTTCATGAAAAGCAATTGTTTTTTTCTCAGATTCCGTAATTATTTTATTCTTTTTTTCTAACCCACCAACAATTCTATCAACAGCATCTAAAAAATCTTGTTTGTTCACGGATTTTTTTAATTTTCTTGCTGCTATTAAAGCAGCTTCATTGCATACGTTGGCAATATCAGCGCCTGAAAAGCCAGGTGTTTGTTTTGCTAAAAAATCAGTATCAAGTCCTTTTGAAATTTTTATTGGCTTAAGATGAACTTGAAAAATTTCTTTTCTTTCTCTCACATCTGGAAGATCAACATATATTTGTCTATCAAATCTACCTGCTCTCATCAGCGCTTTGTCAAGAACATCAGCTCTATTTGTTGCTGCTATAACTATTACGTTTGTATTGGTTCCGAAACCATCCATTTCTGTTAATAATTGATTTAAAGTATTTTCCCTTTCATCATTTCCTCCGGTCATATTACTTTTCCCTCTCGCTCTACCTATTGCATCAATCTCGTCAATAAATATTATTGCGGGAGCTTTATCTTTAGCTTGTTTGAAAAGATCTCTCACTCTAGACGCACCGACCCCAACGAACATTTCCACAAAGTCGGAACCAGATAATGAAAAGAAAGGAACTTTTGCTTCACCAGCCACTGCTTTAGCTAAAAGAGTTTTCCCAGTCCCTGGCAAACCTACAAGGAGTGCACCTTTTGGTATTTTTCCTCCTAACTTTGTATACTTTGTAGGGTTTTTTAGAAAATCTACAATCTCTTGAACCTCTTCTTTTGCTCCTTCGAGTCCGGCTACATCTTTAAAAGTAGTTTTTACATCAGCTTTTTCATCAAATAATTTTGCCTTGGATTTTCCAATGCTAAAAATTTGAGAACCACCACCACCACCACCAGACATTCTTCTCATAAAGAAGAACCATAAGCCAACTAAAATTATTAGTGGAAGAAATCCTAATATATAATCCAGTAATTTGTTTTCAACAGTTTTAAAATCATAATTGAACTGAATCCCTTTTTTTTCTGCTTCTTCAAGTTTATTTTGAAATAATTCTAAATTTCCAATTTCAAAAACGTAATGTGGGCCATTAATATTTTTTTGACCTAAAAAGTTAGTTGAATTAGCGCTTTTATGATCGGGACTATTTAAAGCATCTCTTTGAAGAGTTACTTGAGCCAAGTTTTTATTAATTACAGTAACATCTTTGATCTCTCCTTTATTTAAAAATCTTTCAAAACTAGAAATATTAATATTTTTTGAAGTATTGGCTGTTTCGCTTCCACCAATAAAATAAGTACTTACAAAAAATAAAACTATCATTGAATAAATCCAATATGTATTAAATTTCGGTTTTTTTATAGAATTTTTATTCTTATTCATTTTTAGTATTTTGATTCAACAAGGGTAGAATTTGCTTCTTCCCATAACTCTTCAATTTTATAATATTCTCTTGTTTCTTCATTAAATATATGAACTACAACATCAATATAGTCCATCAAAACCCATTTACTATTTTCTAATCCTTCTATATGCCAAGGTTTTTCACCAATTTCTTTACTAACACATTTTCTTATCGACCCAGTTATTGCATTAACTTGAGTAGAGGAATTCCCAGAACATATAATAAAATACTTACAAGCAACATTATCAATAACTCTTAAATCTAAAATATTAATGTTAAGTCCTTTTACATTTTCAATTCCTTCGATGATATTAGTAATTAGGTTATCAGTATTCAAATTGCTTAATTAAAGATGTAAATTTAGGATATTTAGTTCTACTATTTTAGTTTTATGATAATATTGTTTATATGAAAATAATCAAACTTGATGCCATTAATTCAACAAATGAATATTTAAAGAAATATATTAAAGAAAATTTTATTAAAACAACACATGTTGCATATACTTTCAATCAAACAAATGGAAAAGGGCAAAGAGGAAAGACCTGGGACTCTGAACAAGGAAAGAATTTAGCATTTTCACTATGTTTATTTCCAGAAAATGTAAAAGCTAAGGATCAATTTAGCTTTAACATGATAGTTTCACTTTTTTTATTTAATATATTAAAATCATTAAAAATTCCCAATCTTAAAATAAAATGGCCAAACGACATATTGTCAGGCGGAAAAAAAATATGTGGAATTTTAAATGAGTTTAAGCTTAGAGGAGATAGCGTGGAAAATATTATAGTTGGATTTGGTCTTAATATTAACCAAGAAAATTTTGATAATTTACCAAATGCATCTTCCTTAAAATTAATTAATAAAATTACTTATGATTTAAATAACTTTACTGCTTTAATCATACAAAGCTTAAAAAGATATGATTATTTAAATCCCAAATCAGAACTAGAATTAAAAAAAATCAATACTAATTATAATAGGAACTTATATAAATTAAATAACTTTAGCAATTTTAAAAATTCAGAAAAAAAGATATTTCAAGGAAAAATAATATCTGTTGGCAAGGATGGACTTTTAAAAATGAGATTAAAAAACGGTAATATTGAAAACTATAATTTTCAAGAAATTCAAATGGTTTTAAACTAAAAATAAATATTATGGAATCATTTGTTGAGTTAGGTTTTTTGGGACTGTTTTTAGCGAGTTTTTTAGGAGCAACCGTGATACCTTTAAGTTCCGAAATTGTTTTGAGTTATCTGATAGTAAAAGGATTTGATATTAATTTAAGTATAATTATTGCTTCTATTGGTAATTGGCTTGGTGGATTAAGTAGTTATTTTTTAGGAAGTCTAGGGAAATGGGAGTTTATTGAAAAATATTTTAGAATAAAAAAAGAAAAGATTATTCGCTTTAAAGAAAAAATCGACCGTTGGGGGAGTACTTACGCTTTTCTTTGTTGCTTACCCATTATTGGAGATCCTATTGCAGTTAGTTTAGGATTTTTTAAAATAAATTTTATGAGAGTGTCTCTTTGGATGTTTATTGGAAAACTTGCCAAGTACATAGTTTGGGCAATTATAACATACTACGGAATTTCAATTTTTTAATTATCATACCTTCCTGGAGCTAAAATACCAGATAGAAAATCAAAAATGAATTGTGGCACTATTTTTATTAAAAACACTATAACTCTCCATGTTTTAGTTGGTACTATAATTTTTTTACCATTTAACATTCCAATTACTCCCTCCTCTGCTATTCTTGATGCCGATTTTTTTAGAAATTGAGGAACACTATCCATTTCATCTTGAACTCCGCTAGCTGTATGAAAGTTAGTAACTGTATAACCAGGGCACAATGCGGTAGATGTAATTCCTTTTGAATTATAATTAATATTAAGAGCCTCATTAAATCTATTCATAAAAGTTTTAATTGGACCATATAAAACCTGAATTGCAGCTGGAGGTGCAAATGCAGCAACAGAGGAAACAATCATGATTTTCCCTTTACCTTTTTTTAACATATTTCTTAAAAAAAGTTTAGTTAAAGAAATTACAGAAGTTCCTAAAACTCTAATACATTTTTCTTCTTCTTCAACTGTATTTTTTTCAAAAGAATTAGGAAGAGCATATCCAGCGTTATTAACTAAAATACCTACATGATAGTTTTTTGATTCACAAAAATTAAAAATATTTTGTGGACCATCTTTATCTGCTAAATCACAAGAAAAATAAGTAGTTTCAACTTTATATTTAGAATTAATTTTTTCAGAAATAGTTTTTAATTTTGTCTCTGTCCTTGATGTTAAAATTATATTAAAACCTCTTTTTGCAAGAGAGTAACATATTTGTTCACCTATTCCTGAACTTGCTCCAGTTACTAGTGCAAATGATTTCATTAAATTAGTTTAGCAGTATTAATTGATAAGTCATTAATAAATGATTGAAGAGGGGTTTTTACCATCATCTGAATCATAGGATTTAAGTCTCCATTAAATTCAAGTGAGAAAGCACAATTATTTTCATCAATTTTTTTTATTTGTGCAGTGAGCAAAAAATTAATTTTGGAATCGCTTGAATTAAGTTCAATGAGAGATGGTGATTTTTTTTCACCAATCACTAGTTTAATTGCTGGCATTCCTTTAAGAGAAAAAATTAATGTATTTGGGTCTATTACTTCAAATTTTGAAACATTATCGGGCATAATTATTTTAAAATTTTCGACAATAGATAGTTTTTCAAACAGTTCAATATCTGAAATATTTAAATTACTTGATGTGCTTTTTAATATCATTGTAATGCTAGTTTATTTTTGCCATTCACTTGGATTTTGTTTCCACTCGTTCAAAACTTTAAATTCATCGTCATTTATATATTTTATTTCTAAAGCCTGTTCTAAAAGAACATCATAGGAGCTTAGAGTATATAATTCTACATTATTATTATTAAAATTTTCATATGAAATTGGAAACCCATAAGTGAAAATACTAATCATACCTTTAACTATTAAATTAGCTTCCCTTAAAGCTTCAACAGCTACCAAACTACTATTTCCCGTACTAATTAAATCCTCAATCACCACTACATTTTGACCTTCACTAAAATATCCTTCAATTTGGTTTTTTCTTCCATGTTTTTTTGAGTTAGGTCTAACATATATAAAAGGTAAGTTCATTATATCAGCTACAAGCATTCCAATTCCAATAGCCCCTGTTGCTACCCCTGCTATTAAATCAGGTTTTCCATACAACTCATTAATTTGTTTGGAAATTTGTTCTCTTACATAAACTCTGATATGTGGATAAGACAGTATTATTCTATTATCACAATAAATTGGAGATTTCCAACCACTAGCCCAAGTAAAGGGATTTTTTGGATTCAATTTTATTGCATTAATTTGTAATAGAAGTTCAGCAGTTTTTTTTGCAGTATTATAATCTAATATCATAAAACAAATGTATAAAGTTTTTCTTAATGAAAATGTCATAAATCTAACAAGTGAAATTCAATTTGGCTCTAATATAACTGTGCTTCCTTTGAAAGAGACTTCTATTGATGATGTTATTTCAAAAGTTAAAAAACATAAGAAAATTTATTTGTATCACCATAATTCCTTAAAATTGATTTCGAATTTTAAGAAAAAAATTAAAGTTGTTAAGGCCGGTGGTGGTGTTGTAACTAATTCTAAGGACGAAATATTATTCATATTCAGAAGAAATAAATGGGATTTACCCAAAGGAAAAATGGATAAAGGCGAAACTATTGAAAATACTGCAGTTCGAGAAGTTGAAGAGGAAACTGGGGTTAAAAACCTTGTTATTTCAAGTTTTTTTAAAGATACATATCATATCTTTAAAAAGGACAGCAATTATTTTTTAAAACAAACTTCCTGGTTTAATATGAGCTCAAATTACGATGGTGAACTACATCCAGAGTTAAATGAAGGTATTAGTAAGGTTGTTTGGAAAAGTAGATCGAAGATAAAAAAAATTAAAAATACTTTTCCGAATATTAAATTACTATTGAAAAAATTAATTTAGTTTGACAGATTCTGGAACAAGGAGTTTGTAATCACCTTTATTATCTATAAGCTCCCTAACTATACTACTACTTATAAATGATGTTTTTGCAGAAGTGAGCAAGAATATTGTTTCAATTTTTGAAAGCTTTCTATTAGTTCGAGCAATTGCTTTTTCAAACTCAAAATCCCCATTATTTCTAATACCTCTTACAATGAAATTTGCTCCAACTTTTTTACAAAAATCTATTGTCAAACCTTGATAAGCTTCTACTTTAATTTTAGATTCACCAGTAAAACAATTTTTAATAAACTCAATTCTTTGTCTTTCAGAAAACATTGTTTTTTTTTGACTATTTCTTCCAACACCAACAATGATTTCATCAAAAAGAGAAAGACTTCTTTTCAAGATATCTAAATGTCCTAGTGTAAAAGGATCGAATGATCCAGGGAAAATTGCTTTTCTCATTTATTAAATATAAATAATTTATTCTATAGCTTGTTTAATTAGCTCACTAAACAAATTTTTTAATGAAATGCCTTTTATTTTTGCCTGTTTAGGAAAAATACTTTCCTGAGTCATTCCTGGGACAGAATTTATTTCCAAGAAATATGGTTTATCTCCGATAAAAATAAATTCACTTCTTGACAAACCTTTTAAACCAAGTTTTTTATAAATTTTCTTTGAAATTTCAGTTACATTCTTTTTTTGAATTTCTGAAATATTAGCTGGTGTAATTTCTTTAGATTTCCCTTCGTATTTAGCTTCATAATCAAAAAAATCATTATCACTTACTAATTGAGTAATACCAAAGACTTCAACATTTTTTCTATAATTCATAACGCCAACTGAAACTTCAATTCCATCTAAAAATGCCTCGACTAAAACCTCATTATCAATTTTAAATGAATTTTCGATGGACCTTTTTAAGTCTTCTTTGTTGTAAACCTTAAAAACTCCAAAACTGCTCCCAGATTTATTTGCTTTAACAAAACAAGGTAAGCCTATTGTTTTGGTGATCATATCTTCATTAATATCATCTCCGAGATTTAAATTAATTGATTTAGCTGACGGTATATTATATTTTTGTAAAACTGAAATACAATCTCTTTTATTAAATGTTAAAGCAGAAGTGTATGCGCTACAGCCTGTATATGGAATACCAATTAAATCAAAATAAGATTGTAGAAGTCCATCTTCACCAGGTGAACCATGTACAATTATAAAAGCTATGTCGAATTTTATTTTTTTATTTTTAATTTGAACCGAAAAATCATCTTTAGAAATTTTGAATTTATTATTGTCATTATCTAAATAAATCCATTCATCACTTCTTATAACAATTTTAAAAGCTAAATACAGTTCTTTATCGAGATTATCCAAAACAACTTGGCCACTTTTAATTGAAATATCATATTCAGATGAATATCCTCCCATCAATACAGCCACATTTTTTTTCATACAACAAAAATATCATTTATTTTAAGTCAAAACACAGAGATAACATATTTTATATATTTGCTTAAAATTACAAATGAATTTGTTAAAGTATTTTTTTACTAGGTATTTTTTAAAGCAAATATTTATTGCTTCTATTATTACTGGAATTATGTTAGCTGTTGTTTTTGTATATCTAAACATAAATACTAATCACAATAATTACATTTCAGTTCCAGATTTAAAGGGTCTCGTTATTAATGATGTAGAAGAAATTTTAAATGAAAATAATTTAAAGTATCAGATATCTGATTCTACTTTTTTTAATCCTAATTTCCCTAAGTTTTCGGTTTTAGAGCAGTTGCCAATTGCTAATTCAAAAGTTAAAAAAAATAGAAAAATTTATTTAACTATTAATCCAGTTAATTATGGTAACATAGCAATACCTAATATTATTCAAATAACTAAAAGAAGTGCAATTTCAGCTCTTCTTTCATCAGATTTAGATTTAGGAGAAATTACCTTAATAGATAATATTGGTAAGGATATGGTTATTAAAATCTTGTTTGATGATACAGAGGTTGATCCAGGATTTTTAGTTCCAAAAAAATCTAAAATTGATTTGGTTCTTGGTAATGGTATTAAAAATGAAAAATGATTGAAGTTGAAGAAAACACTGATTATAGCAAAGATTTATTTGAACATTACCAATTTCATGCAGATAAAGGGCAAGAACCTTTAAGAGTAGATAAGTTTTTAATGAATCGAATTGAAAATGCTACAAGAAATAAAATTCAAAATGCTGCTAAAAGTGGTTTTATATTCGTCAATGGAGAATCAGTCAAATCCAATTATAAAGTAAAACCTGGCGATAAAATTAAAGTGATGTTTTCTCATCCACCCTATGAAAACTTATTAGTTGGTGAAGAAATGTCTCTTAATATTATTTTTGAGGACGAGTATTTACTTGTTGTCAATAAGCCACCAGGTATTGTAGTTCACCCAGGTCATGGAAATTATAGTGGAACATTACTAAATGGATTAATTTATCATTTTAAAAACTTACCATCAAATAAAGATGGTAGACCAGGTTTAGTACATAGAATTGATAAGGATACTAGTGGTTTGTTAGTAATTGCTAAAACCGAGCTTTCCATGACTAATCTTGCGAAACAATTTTATTTAAAAACTTCAAAAAGAAAATATATTGCACTTGTTTGGGGTGTTGTAGAAAAAGAAGAGGGCACTATCAATGAAAATTTGGCCAGAGACCCTAAAAACCGTTTGATAATGAGTGTGCCTGAGGATAAAGAAATTGGGAAAAGTGCAATAACTCATTATAAAGTGTTGGAGAGATTTAATTATGTAACTCTTTTAGAATGTCAGTTAGAGACTGGAAGAACTCACCAAATTAGAGCTCATATGAAATTTATTGGTCATCCTATTTTTAGCGACCAGAGATATGGTGGTGACAAAATTTTAAAAGGAACAATTTTTAATAAATACAAACAATTTGTTCAGAATTGTTTCAAAACTCTACCAAGACAAGCCCTTCATGCAAAGTCTCTTGGCTTTTCACACCCTGTTTTAAAAAAAGAATTAGATTTTGTTTCTGATCTCCCTGAAGACTTTACAGAATGTCTTAATAAATGGAGAAACTATTCAAATAATATTTGATTTTTTTTAAATTTATATTTCAATTTATATTATATGAAAATTATTATTTCACCTGCAAAATCTCTTGATTTTGAAACACAACTACCAATTAAGAATTTTTCAGTTCCTGATTTTTTAACTGAATCTAAAATTATTAATCAATTACTGAAAAAAAAGTCACCATCTCAGTTAAAATCTTTAATGTCTATCTCAGATAAATTAGCCGAATTAAATTGGAACAGGAATAACAGTTTTAAAACTCCTTTTGATTCCGATAATTCAAGACCAAGTATTTTTACATTTAGTGGGGATGTCTACAGTGGTTTAGATGCGTTTAGTCTATCAGAAGATCAAATTAATAAGGCTCAAAACTCTTTGAGAATACTTTCAGGGCTTTATGGTATGTTGAAACCTTTAGATTTAATTCAGCCATATAGACTTGAAATGGGCACAAAATTAAATGTTGAAGGGTCAGTTAATTTATATGGATTTTGGAAAAATAAAATCACAAACAAATTAAATGATGAGTTATTAAAGGATGAATTTTTTATTAATCTAGCTAGTAATGAATATTCATCTGTAATTGATAAAAAGACTTTAAATACAACTATGATTTCTCCATCATTTAAGGATATGAAGAATGGAAAATTAAAAATTATTTCTTTTTATGCAAAAAAAGCTAGAGGAATGATGGTAAGGTATATTTTAGATAATGAAATTAATAACTTGGAAGATCTTAAAGGTTTTGATTATGGAGGTTACAGTTACAGCTCAGAGGAAAGTGAAAAAATGAAGGAATTAGTTTTTATAAGATAGTTAATTTCTTATTTTATTTATAAAATCACTCACTTTACCCACGCCATATTTTTTTAAGTGTTTTATAAATGCTGAACCTATAATCGCACCGTTACTGTTTTTAATTGCATCTAAATATGTTTGCTTATTACTTATTCCAAATCCAATTATTAGTGGAGAGCTTAAATTCATTTTATTTATTCTTTCAAAGTATTTTGTTTGTTCTTTTTTAAAAGAATTAACAGATCCTGTAATACTAAAACTACTTACCATATAAATGAAACCACTAGAAATTTCATCAATAAATCTAATTCTTTTATCAGATGTTTGTGGAGTAATTAGAAACATGTTTAGAAGATTATATTTTTCAAAAATTGTTTTATAATTATTATTGTAAATTTCAACAGGTAAATCTGGAATTATTAGACCATCTATTCCAGCTAACTCACAGTCCTTGCAAAAAGATTCAACTCCATATTGCATAATTGGGTTAAAGTAACCCATTATAATCAGAGGAATATTAGTTTCTTTTCTTAACCCTTTAAGTTGTTCAAATAATTTTTTAGTTGTCATTCCATTTTTTAATGCTTTTGTTGAACTTTCTTGAATAGTTGGACCATCTGCTAAAGGGTCACTAAAAGGCAGTCCAATTTCAATCATATCAACACCACAGTTGTCCAAACTTTTTATGATTGAAGTTGTATCAGAAAGATCTGGAAAACCTGCAGTGAAATAAATGGATAATATTTCTCTTTTTTTATTTAAAACTTTATTAATTCTATTCATCAGATGGTTTCAAATATGTTCTTTTGCCATTTGTGTCATATAAATCTCCAGGGGTATACTTTATTCTGTTGTATGGCTTTTGTTCAAATTGTCTCCCAAGTCCTTTAGGCTTAACTCTGGCCTCTTTTATTCTTAAATCTATTTCAGTTTTTAGGGAATTAAATATTGGTAAATAATTTTCGTTTTTAGCCAGATTTATTAATTCTTCTTTATCATTAGTATGATCATAAAGTTCATAACCTAATTCACCATTTTCTCCCCACTTGGTAAGTCTATAGTTTTCCGATTTAATTGAGTATCCATTTCTCCATCTTGTTAAAGCACTGTTTCTAATTTTAAAATTGGAGTCTTCAAATACAGGCAATAAACTTTTTCCAACAACATGATCAGGTGATTTTATTCCTGTAAGTTCCATTAATGTTGGGTAGATATCAATTAACTCGACAGGGGAGTTAGTTTTTATACCTTTTTCAATCCCGGGGCCAGAAAAAATTAAAGGAACTCTTGTGGAGTTATCAAATAGGGTTTGTTTTTGCCAATACCCGTGCTCTCCTAAATGATATCCATGGTCTGATGAAAATACAACTATAGTATTTTTATCAAGACCAGTTTTTTCTAATTTATCCAGAACTCTTCCTATCTGGGCATCCATGAAAGAAATGGTAGCGTAATAAGCTTCTTTAATTTCTTTAGATAGTTCTTTATTAGATTTTAAATTTAATTTAATTTGATCTTTTTTTGCTCTTATTGATCTTGCTGCTGGTGTAGGAATTGATTTTAAATACTCATCGCTGACTCCAGTATAAGGAATGACCATATCTTCTTTTTCATACAAATCAAAATATTTTTTTGGAGCAACGTATGGTGTATGTGGCTTGAAAAATCCCACAGCCAAAAAGAAACTTTGCCCATTTTTAGAAAATTTTTCCAGTTGTTCAACTGCTTCAGTAGCAACTATTCCATCAGTTTGTTCTTCATCATTTCCATCAGCTTCGAGCCAACTTAAGGTTCCTCCATATTGTCGTTCACTTAATGTATTTATTTTATATTCCTCCTCTTTATCTCTTCCCCATGGATTTATTGTATAATCCCAAGTATAAATATCATCTGAACTGGAGCTGCCTATAGATCCGGGATTGTCGTAATGAAATATTTTTCCAATTCTTACTGATCTGTAATTTTGTTGTCTATATCTTTGCCCCAGTGTAACAACATCCGGGGTTGTAGTTCTAATATCTACATTAAGGGTTGTATGCATTGTTTGATCAGAATACATTCCTGTCATGAAAGAGGCTCTAGATGGTCCGCACAAAGGGTATTGATTATGAGCATTTTCAAAAAGAATACCTTGACTAGCTAGCTTGTCAATATTAGGACTTATTACCTGCGAATGTCCGTAAGAACCTAAATCACAGTTAAGATCATCTGTCATTATAAATAATACATTAAGTTTCTCATTTTTATCTACTGGAATCTCCTTATTGCATCCAAATAATATAATAATACTAAATGCTTGTAAAAAAATTTTAATTGATTTCATGTGTGTTATTTTATTTAAATATATTAAATGTAATATTTTGATTGGATGTTAAATAGGTATAATTTATGTGTAAATAAATCATAACTTAAAATACTCAATGTAGGTGTCCAAGTCTTTATCTCCTCTTCCAGAGCAATTAAAAACAATAACATCAGTTTTTTTAAATTTCATTTTATCAAGAACTGCAAAAGCATGTGAAGTTTCTATTGCAGGAATAATTCCTTCCATTCTTGATAAAATCAACCCCCATTCCATGGCATCCTTATCTTCAATTGAAATAAACTTTCCTCTTCCCGATTTATACAAGTTAGCATGCATTGGGCCAACTCCTGGATAATCAAGTCCAGCAGAAATTGAATATGGCTCTGTTATTTGTCCATCCTGAGTTTGCATCAATAGAGTTTTAGAACCATGAATGATTCCTTCTTTACCTAATACTGAGGTAGCTGCACTTTCTCCAGAATTTATTCCTTTTCCTGCTGCCTCTACACAAATTATTTTCACTTTTTCGTTATCTAAATAGGGATAAAATATTCCCGCTGCATTGCTTCCGCCTCCAACACAAGCTATAACATAATTAGGGTTTTCATTTCCCTCAACTTTTTTTAATTGTTTTTTAACTTCATTTCCAATTACAGATTGAAACCTAGCAACCATATCAGGATAGGGGTGGGGCCCCACAACTGAACCAATGATATAATGTGTGTCAACTGGATTATTTATCCAATCCCTAATGGCTTCGTTTGTGGCATCCTTGAGTGTTTTACTTCCTGAAATTGCAGGCTTGACTTCTGCACCTAACATTTTCATTCTGGCAACATTTGGAGCCTGTCTAGATATATCCACCTCTCCCATATAAATAATACATTTAATTCCCATTAGCGCACATACAGTAGCAGTAGCAACTCCATGCTGTCCAGCTCCTGTTTCAGCAATTATTCTAGTTTTACCCAGTTTTTTTGCAAGTAGTATTTGTCCTATTGTATTGTTTATTTTATGAGCTCCAGTATGGCATAAATCTTCTCTTTTTAAATAAACTTTCGTATTATATTTTTTAGAAAGCCTTTTTGCGTAATAAAGTGGGGTAGGCCTTCCTACATATTTTTCTAATAAGTCATCGAATTCTTTTTTAAAACTTATTTCAGATGATATTTTTAAATATTTAGATTTAAGTTCTTCAATATTAGCATGCATCATTTCTGGGATAAATGCTCCGCCAAAGTCACCATAAAACCCATTTTTATCTACATTATAAGAATTTTTCATTTTTTCATTTTATTTATTAGTTCATTAACTTTTTTATAATCTTTTAATCCAGGCTTAGTTTCAAATTTACTGTTGATGTCAATTCCTAACAAAGGAATTTTTAGTTTTTCAATGTTTAATAAATCTGGAAAATCAATAATATCAATACCGCCGCTTAACAAAAAGGGTTTTTTTGAATTATATTTTTTTAGAATTTTCCAGTCAAATTTAATCCCATTTCCACCATATGAATCCCCTTTGGTATCAAACAAAAAATAGTCACAAACTTTTTCAAATAAACTTAATTTTTTAAAATTGAATTCTTTCCCAATATTAAATACTTTAATTACTTTACAATGAGCTTTGATTTTATTACAAAATTCAGAGCTTTCATTACCATGTAATTGAACAAAATCAAGATTAAATTGATTTATTTTATTTATAATTAAGTCATAATCTTGATTAACAAAAACCCCAACTTTTTTTATTGTATTAGAAATATCAATTGTTTTCTCATTAAAAAACCTTTTAGAATTTGGCCAGAAAATAAAACCCATAAAATCTGGATTTAAATTATTTATTTCAGAAATATTGTTTTTAAACTTCATTCCACAAATTTTCAATTTCATTTTACTAATTTTTTAAATTATTAATGAAATTATCTGCTGCTTTCCCGGGATTTTTTTCTTTCATAAAATTTTCACCCATTAAAAAACCTTCAAATCCATAATTAATAAGTTCTATTATTTCTTTCTTACTGGTAAGGCCACTTTCAGAAATTTTAACAAATTCTTTTGGAATAAATTCCACTAAATTTTTACTGGTTTGGATATTCACTTCAAATGTTTTTAGATTTCTATTATTAACTCCAATAATATCTATGGAATCAATCAAACACTTATTTAATTCATCGAGATTATGAATTTCTATTAACACTTCTAGCCCTAAGCTTTTGGCAAATTGACTTAGGGATTTTATGGATTCTTTTTTTAAACATGATGCTATTAAAAGAATTGCGTCAGCTCCTAATCCTTTTGCTTCAATTATTTGATACTCATCGATAATAAATTCTTTTCTTAAAACCGGAAGTTTAGTGTTTTCTCTGGCAATTATTAAATCTTTAGAAGATCCTCCAAAATATTGTTCATCAGTCAAAATAGAAATTCCACTAGCACCTGCATTCTCATATCCTTTTACTACATCGCTAACATTTGAGTTTTTATTAATAATTGATTTTGAAGGCGATTTTCTTTTAAATTCTGAAATGATTCCAAACTTACAGTTTTGAAGACTTTGTGATAGAGAATTTACAGGCCTACTAAACCCTTTTAGTCTTTCAAGATCAGAAAATGAATTATTTTTTTTATTTAATTCTATTTCAGTTTTTTTAGTTTCAATTATTTGATTTAAAATGCTCATTATTTACTTAGTTTTTTTAAAGTTTTAAATGCATTTAAAGCTTTTCCAGAATTCAAAGATTCTCTTGCTTTTTCAATCCCATTTTTAATACTAATGTTTTGGGCAGTTGAAATGGCTATTCCTGAGTTAGCTAAAACAACGTTATTTTGTGAACTAGATCCTTTATTATTTAAAATATTCATAAAAATTTTTGCGGATTCTGAAATTGAATTACCTCCAACTATAGACTTAGGTTTTAATATATTTAAATCAAAGTTTGATGGTTCGAATATTTTTTCGGAATTATTAGAAATGATTTTAACATTTCCCGTTAGAGACACTTCATCATAACCATCTAACGAATGAATGATTGAGAAATTTTTATTTGATTTTTGAAATATATATGAGTATAATCTAGCTAATTCTAAGCTATAAACTCCAACCATTTGATTGTTAGGAGATGAGGGATTTACTAATGGTCCCAACATATTAAAGAAGGTTTTTAATCCTAATTCTCTTCTTATTGGAGCAACATGCTTCATTGCTGGATGAAAAAGAGGAGCATGAAGAATACATATACCACTTTTTTCAATACAACTTTCTATAAAACCTTGATCATTCGAAAATCTAATCCCTAAATTTTCTAATACATTACTAGATCCACACGATGATGAAACTCCATAGTTTCCATGTTTGGCAACTTTTATTCCAGCTCCAGCAGTAATAAAAGCAGATAGTGTAGAAATATTAAATGTGTCTTTATTATCTCCTCCAGTTCCACATAAATCAATAGTATTATATTTTTTTAAATCAATGGAAATACATAGCTCAATTAAGGCGTCTCTAAACCCTTCTAGCTCTTCAACTGTAATATTTCTAATCATATATACAGTTAAGAATGAAGTAACATGTGAATGATTATGTGTCCCGCTAGAAATTTCAAGCAATATGTTTTTAGCTTCTTCTCTGTTTAGAGTTTTATGAGTAAATAATTTATTTAATATATCTTTCATTATTTGATTTTTAACCAATTTTTTAAAAGATCTTTTCCGTGTTCTGTTAAAATAGATTCAGGATGAAATTGAACTCCTCTTAAATTATACGTTTTATGTTTAAATGCCATTATCTGTCCGTTTTGATCATAAGCTAAAGCCTCCAAATCATCTGGAAGTGGTTCTTTAACAACCCAAGAATGGTAACGTCCAACTTTTAAAGGGTTTGGTAAATCATTAAAAAGAGGGTCTTCTTTAATAATATTTATATCAGTAGCAACTCCATGATAAACGGTTTTTAAATTAACAAGTTCTGCTCCAAAAACTTCAGCTATCGCTTGGTGTCCCAAACATACCCCTAAAATACTTTTTGTATTAAAAAAAGATGAAATAATTTCTTTTAAAAGACCAGCCTCGTTTGGAATTCCTGGACCGGGAGAAAGAACAATTTTATCAAACTTTTCAATTTCTTTTATATTGACTTGATCATTTCTTTTGACTGTTACCTCACATTTAAGTTCTTCTAAATAATGAACTAAATTGTAAGTAAAAGAATCGTAATTATCAATAACTATAATTTTCATATTTAAATTTTTTCAGCAATTTCTAGTGCGGTGTTTAATGCACCAAGTTTATTGTAAATTTCTTGTAATTCATTTTCCGGAACAGATTTTGAAACAATTCCAGCTCCAGCTTGAAATAAAAGTTCATAGTTTTTACTTAGAAATGATCTAATTATTATCGCATGATTAAAATTCCCCTCAAAATCCATAAAACCAATTGCTCCACCGTAAAATGATCTATTACAATTTTCATATTCGTCAATTAATTGCATCGCCCTATGTTTTGGCGCACCAGTTAATGTCCCAGCAGGAAATGTATCGGCAGCAATTTGAAAAGTAGACGAACCATTTTTCTTGATTCCAGTTACTTTTGAAACAAGATGTATAACATGAGAATAAAATTGAATCTCTCTATCCTTTTCTACTTTTACATCGTTTCCATTTCTACTTAAATCATTTCTGGCTAAGTCAACAAGCATCATATGTTCACTATTTTCTTTGTCATCTTTTGAAAGTTTCTCAGCTTTTTTTGAATCTTCTAGATCATCACCGGTTCTTTTAAATGTCCCTGCTATTGGATGAATTTCAGCTTTATTCTTTTTAACAACTAATTGTGCTTCTGGAGAACTTCCGAAAATTTTATAACTACCATAATCAAAATAGAATAAATATGGAGAAGGGTTAACTGATCTTAATGCTCTGTATAGATTAAACTCATCCCCCTTAAATTTTTGTTTAAATCTTCTGGATAGAACAATTTGAAAAACATCTCCCCTGTAACAATGCTTTATTCCTTTTCTAACAAGATCAATATATTGTTTATCATTAATATTAGAGTTTAATTCTCCAACTCTTGAAAAAGGAAACTTAGACGAATTGTTTGAAGAAATAATATTTAATATATCATCCAAATTATTTTTTTCATTAAAACTGTGATGAAATAATTTAGCCTCATTATTAAAAACATTAATCACAATTACATTTGAATAAAAAGCATAGTATATGTCAGGAATTTTTGTGTCGTTATTTTTAGACTGGATATTTATATTTTCAAAGTATTTTATTGAGTCATAATTCATGTATCCAAAAACTCCATTATTAATAAATTTTTTGTCATTTTTTTTGCACTCAAATAATTTACAAAATTCATCAACTTGCTTAACTACATCAATATTTTTATTTATTTCAATAGTCTCTTTTACTCCACCAGGAAAAGATTTTGATATTATATTTTCTTTAACAGAAATGTGAGCAATAGGATTGAAGCATACATAGGCAAAACTGTTATCATTTGCACCATAATCACTACTTTCCAACAGTAGAGAGTTTGAAAACTTATCTCTAATTTTTAAGTAAATACTAACAGGTGTTAAAGTATCTGCTAATAGTTTTTTTTCGGATGTTAATATTTTGTACAATTTCTTATTTGTTTTAATCAAAAAAGGCCTGTCGCGAGACAAGCCTAAATATTATTATATAATTTAATTGGTCTATCGCGAGATATCTAAATTAATTATCCACCACCAAATATTAAATTTTAAATTTTTTAACATGATCCAAATATATAAATCATACTATTAGTTTACAAGTATTTAAATAAATTTAATTTTTTTCAATAATAACATTTAGAAATATATCTTTGAAGTACTTAAATCACTAATATGAATCTTAGTCAAGAAGAATGGGCGAAGTCAATTAATAAATTTGATAACAGTGTCGTTATAGATGTAAGAACTACAGAAGAATTTGAAGAAGGATTTATTAATAAATCAATTCATCTAAATATATACGACTCACAGCTTTTTTTAGAAGGAATAAAAAAACTTGATAAAAATCATAATATTCATGTTTATTGTCGTTCTGGCGCAAGAAGTTTTCAGGCTTGCGAGTTAATGAATCAATTAGGCTTTAAACATGTTTATAATTTAGATGGAGGAATTTTAGAGTGGAAAGGAAAAATTTTAAAAAAATAATTTTGGATAAGTTTAGATATTTTTTAGAACGCAACGGTTTTTCAGTATGTTCCAGGCTTGCCGAGTGGATGGGTATAAGAGCTAAAAATGTCAGATTGTTTTTTATTTACATCAGTTTTTTTTCTTTGGGATTAAATTTTGCCATTTACCTAATATTAGCTTTCTGGCTAAAAATTAAGGATTTAATTTCTAGTAAAAGATCTTCAGTTTTCGATTTGTAAAAAAAATATTTGAATTATTACATTTAATTTGCATCTTGTTCTAATATTAATTGTCCCTAAATTTTTTAAATGAAAAAAATATTTTTAAGTTTTCTGTTAATTTTTTCATCTTTTTTATCTTTTTCCCAGGATAAAGGATTAGATCAAAAAATTGACGAAGCATTTGCTCCAATTTCAGATTTTTTTAGTTATTATGTTTTTTATCCAATAGCTGGTTACCCATTTGTAATTCTTTTATTAATTGGAAGTGCTGCTTTTTTTACATTATATTTTGGTTTTCCTAATATTAAATATTTTTTTACTGCCATAAATGTTGTTAGAGGAAAATACGATGAAGTTGAAAAAGACGATTCATCATCTGAGGATGGAGAAGTTTCTCATTTTCAAGCTTTAGCTACTGCCGTTTCGGGAACTGTTGGTAATGGAAATATTGCAGGTGTTGCATTAGCTATTGCTCTGGGAGGGCCTGGAGCTACTTTTTGGATGGTTGTTTGTGGACTTATTGGAATGTCCTCAAAATTTGTTGAATGTACATTAGGAGTTCAGTATAGAGATGTTGGAGAAGACGGAACTATTTATGGAGGACCAATGTATTATTTAACAAAAGGGCTAAAAGAAAAAGGTTTCGAAACTTTAGGAAAAGTTGCCGCTGTATTTTTTGCAATTTTTTGTATTGGGGGTTCTTTTGGTGGTGGAAATGCAGCTCAATCAAATCAGGCAACTATAGTATTAAAACAATTGTTAGGTTTGGAAAGCACAAGTGCAGGTGCAATTATAGGTCTTGTTTTAGCAATTTTAGTTGGAATAATAATTATTGGTGGAATTAAAAGAATTGCTTCAGTTACAGAGAAGGTAGTTCCTTTTATGGCATTATTATACTTAATTGCCTGTTTATATATTTTACTTATTAATTTTTCATTAATTGATGATGCTATTACATTGATAATTGGAGAGGCTTTTAACCCCACTGCTGTTGGAGTTGGTGGATTTATTGGAGTATTAATGGTAGGTTTTAAAAGAGCCGCTTTTTCAAATGAAGCAGGAGTTGGTTCAGCTTCCATTGCGCATTCAGCAGTTAAAACTAAATATGCCGCATCAGAGGGCTTAGTTGCTTTGTTAGAGCCTTTTATTGATACAGTTGTGATTTGTACAATGACTGCTCTAGTTATTATAATATTCAATTTTGGAGGTTATTTTGAATATGGTGGTGACGGTTTAGGTACCGTAATGATTGATGGAATGCCATTCGAAGGAGCCGGAATAACATCTCAAGCATTCGCAGAGTATATTCCTTTTTCAGATATCTTTTTAACTATTGCTGTTGTTTTATTTGCAGTTTCTACTATGATATCGTGGTCTTACTATGGATTACAATCTTGGAAATATCTTTTTGGAAGAGGCCAAATTGCAGATATTACTTATAAGTTAATTTTTTGCATGTTTGTAGTGATAGGTTCTGCTGCCAGTATGAGTTCAATATGGGACTTTTCCGATGCTATGATTTTTGCGATGGTTTTTCCCAATATGATAGGATTATTTTTCCTATTTCCAGTTGTTAAAAAAGAATTAGAAAAGTATCTAAAAGCAATAAAATAATATTTAAATTATCGTATTGTTTAAATGTAATAATTAGATATTTCTTTAAATTTTAAAAAATAATTTCTGAGGAATAAAAAATGTTTATATATTTGCGACCTATTTAAAATTATATATGCTAATTATACCAGTAAAAGAAGGTGAAAACATAGATAGAGCTCTAAAGAGATTCAAACGTAAATTTGACAAAACTGGAGCAATGAAAAACCTCAGAGCTAGACAAGCTTTCATTAAGCCTTCAGTAAAAAATAGAGATAAGATTAAGAAAGCTGCATATGTGCAGAATCTTAGAGATCTTGAAAATATATAATTTCTCTTAAATTTTTTTTCATTTAAAAGTTCTTAACTTTAAATTTTGTTAAGACCTATATGTATTTTTCAAACTTTTTTGATTATCTCTCAAACGAAAAAAAGTATTCCAAAAATACTATCACTGCGTATAAAAAAGATCTAAATACATTTCATGATTTTTGTAAAGATGAACATGGAATAAATAACATTTCAAAAATACCTTATTCAATTATTAGAAGCTGGATAGTTAACCTGTCAGATTCCAATTTATCGCCCTTAACAATCAATCGAAAAATATCAGCTCTGAGTCGTTATTATGATTTTTTAATTAAAATCGAACAAATAAAAGATTCTCCAACCAAAAATCATAAAAGACTAAAAGTCCAACCAAAAATTATAATACCATTTTCTGAAGATGAAGTTTTTACTGTTATAAATGTCTTTGAAGATTCTTTTGAGGGCAAAAGAGATATGCTAATAATAGAAACACTTTATTCAACTGGAATAAGAAGAGATGAACTTATTAAAATAAAAATATCTGATGTTTTTTTTGATGAAAGTTTGATTAAAGTTCATGGTAAAAGAAATAAAGAAAGATTAGTTCCCATGTTGCCTACTCTTTCCGAAAAGATGAAGGATTACATTAAGCTCAGGTCTAATATTAGCTCTTCAAAAAGTAATCTTTTTATTACATCAAGAGGAGCACAAATAGGTCCATCATTAGTTTACAGGGTTGTTAAAAAATATTTCTCAAAAGTTTCTTCTAAAGTTAAAATTAGTCCTCATGTTTTAAGGCATTCGTTTGCAACACACCTTCTCAATAATGGAGCGGACATTAATACTATTAAAGAAATTTTAGGACATTCAAGTCTCGCTTCGACTCAAATTTACACTAAAATTAAGTTGCCAAAAATTATTAGCGATTACAAGAACAATCATCCAAGAGAAATTAAAAATAGATAAGTTTTGTTTTTTTTAAAAAATCGTTAATTTTCTTTTGATTGAAAAAAAATAAATCTATACATTTGCCAACCACTGAAAAGTGGAAAAGCCGATGTAGCTCAGCTGGCTAGAGCAGCTGATTTGTAATCAGCAGGTCGTGGGTTCGAGTCCCTCCATCGGCTCATTAGGTTCTTTAAAATATTGGGGAGATACTCAAGCGGCCAACGAGGGCAGACTGTAAATCTGCTGTTTTTAACTTCGCAGGTTCGAATCCTGCTCTCCCCACTAAGTATTTAAGCGAGAGTAGCTCAGTTGGTAGAGCGTCAGCCTTCCAAGCTGAATGTCGCCGGTTCGAACCCGGTCTCTCGCTCTAATATTTTCTGCCGATGTAGCTCAGGGGTAGAGCGTTTCCTTGGTAAGGAAGAGGCCTCGGGTTCAAATCCCGACATTGGCTCTTCGATAATTCACTTTTTTTATCACAATTAATAAATTCCTTAGGATGTTTTAAGGTTTTTATGCTCTTTTTAGTCATTTATTTACGCTAGAACTTATCCTTATTCTACAAACTCTATAGAGCCTCCAACTTGTTCCTCTCCGTTTTCTATTCCTTAAGTCTCTTCCTTTTAATCAAGTATTAAATCAAAGAAATCATTTAGGTCTAGTTTCATATCATTATATTTAGTTTATGAAAAAATTAGAAAAATTTATATACTCAGTAAAATATTTACCTCAAGTATTATATTTTGGCTCTGCTGGCCTCATACTACTAATTATATCTCTTGATGTTAAACTTATTGAATTACTAATTCCACTTTTTATTTTCTTTTTATATATGACTTATTTGGTAAGTAAGAATTATAAATCTGGTGGTAGAGACCCTATAGAAAAATTGATTTATTCAAATAAATATCTCCCCCCATTTTTATATTTTAGTTCATTAGCTTGGTTAATTTATACATATTATTTTGGCAATTATTTAGGGAACGAAATTCAAATTTTGGGATATGTTTGGAATGACTCATTATTAGATTACATATTTTTCTATTGGTTTTTATATATTACTTATTTAGCTGCAAAAAATTACAAAAAAAAATAAATCATAGGTTATGAAAAAACAACATATTATTATTTTAGTAGTTTCTGTATTATTAATTGCCTGGCTATTTAATTTATTATTTACTGCTCTAATGCTTTTCGTAGTA